>NZ_JAMQGP010000003.1:326897-653794 GCF_023703465.1 Echinimonas agarilytica
GCATTGCCAGCACTGGTAGCAGTGATTGGCAATGGAACGGTGACAGCTTTAGCTTCATTCATCTCATTGACCCTGATGCGGTAGAAACGGATCCAGAAGAAACGGATCCAGAAGAAACGGATCCAGAAGAGACTGACCCAGAAGAGACTGACCCAGAAGAAACGGACCCAGAAGAGACTGACCCAGAAGAAACGGATCCAGAAGAGACAGACCCAGAAGAGACAGACCCAGAAGAGACAGACCCAGAAGAGACTGATCCAGAAGAGACTGACCCAGAAGAAACGGACCCAGAAGAAACAACTCCTGAGACTCCAGCTCCAGAAGAGGAAAAATCTTCAAGTGGCGGTTCATTCGGTATTCTCTCTGTCGCATGGCTTGCGTTGCTCGGTGGAGTGTCTGCTTTCCGCCGCCGTCAACAGAAGTTGTAATATTCGACATTCGAGTTTGATGGAGTACCGCCCACAAGCGGAGTCAGAATTTCTGCCTCCGCTTTTCTTTTTGCCCACCAACTCCATTCAATGCCAGACTCATTCAAACCTTCTCAAATCCAATTTTGACGATTTTTTAAGCTCATACGAGATTTCGATTCTTGACTATAATCTTCGATCCGAATGGTAAGAAGAGCATGGCAATATGAAATTATTACGGAATTTATCATTTCGATTAAAGCTCACGCTGCTTGTCGCTCCGGCTTTACTGGGTGCCATTGTGTTGTCGGTATTGCAGTTAGATAGCAAACTTGATGAACAAGCAGAAATTACTGAGATTACGCCAATTGTCGATCTTTCTATTGTTGGGACTCGAATTGTTCATGAGTTGCAAAAAGAGCGGGGTGCTTCCGCTGCTTTCCTGGGCTCAAAGGGCAAGAGTTTTGGTAATACGCTAGCTGGGCAGCGCCGAGAGACCGATCAAGTACTCTCGGGTTCGTTACCATTTTTGAAAGCGCTGAATGAAAATATCCGAGAAAGTCATGATGAAGTGCATCGAGATCTCACCTCTATCATCAGTGCTCTGTCTCAGCTAACTCGGCGAAGAGCAGAGGTTGATGCACAATCTATTTCGATTGGTGATGTGGTTGGGTTTTATTCGTCGCTGAACACGCTGTTTTTCAAACTCAGTGCTGCGATCTCCAACTCTTCGAATGATGGGCGAATGACAACTCTGTTGGGCAACGTCTACATCTTGAGTCAAATTAAGGAGCTTTCAGGTTTAGAACGTGCAGTGCTGAGTACGATTTTATCCAGTCCGCAACCTACCCAGGACATGTATGACTTGTTTATAGGTTGGGAAAGCACGCAGCTTGCCATGCTGAATATCTTTAAACAATTTGTAACTGCAGATATTACACAACAAGTAGGTGCTCTTGAGAGCAGCAGCGCTGCAGTGAATGTGAAACGAATTCGCAGCATTGTTCGAGCCAAATTCAATGATGGTGATTTTGGTGTAGATGGTGAAGAATGGTTTCAATCATCTACTAGCCGAATCAATGGTTTGAAAGACCTAGAAGACCAACTCGCTGATAATTTAGTAAAGATGGTGGAAGGCAAGAAATCAACGGCCAATCGCCATATTCTCTATTACTCCGTTTTTATTGCGTTATTGATGCTCTTGAGCTTTGGGCTGGCTTATTCAGTGTCTAAATTATTAATTTCTCAAGCGCAGGAATTAGCAAATACGATTAACCGGGTTGCTCAACACAAAGACTTATCGCTCAGAGCGCCAGAGATGTCGAGCGATGAACTTGGGCAAAGCGCACAAAGTTTAAATGTCATGATGGATGTGATGAGCGACATGCTCTCGAAGATTGAGAATAATAGCGTGAGGTTGAGCGCTGCGGCAGATCTTACCAATTCATCGGTGGCGGAAAATGCCGGTAACCTCGACCGTCAAAGCATGGAAACCTCTCAAGCTGCAACGGCTACCGAGGAGATGACCGCAACAGTCAATGAAATTGCCAGCAGCACAACCATGACGGCTGATTCCGCCAAACATGCCGCTGAAATGAGTGCATCCGGATTGAGTGAAGTTCAGAGCAATGCCGAAAAAATGAATATGCTGAATATGCAAATGTCTGAAGCGAACACGCAAGTGCTTCAACTGAAAGACTCCAGTAAGGAGATCAATGAAATTGTTGATGTGATTAAGTCTATTGCGGAGCAGACCAATCTATTGGCATTAAATGCTGCTATTGAAGCTGCTAGAGCAGGAGATCAAGGGCGAGGCTTTGCTGTGGTGGCTGATGAAGTTAGAACGTTGGCACAACGTACTCAAGAATCTACAGAAAAGATTGAGTCAATGGTGTTGCGGTTTCAAAATGAAGCCGACGGTGTATCCAAGTCGATTGAAGCGAGCTTTTCAGATGTGCGCACGTCATTAGAGAATACGGTGTCGGTAAAAACTAAACTGGATGAAATCAATAGCGCCATCTCTTCAATTACCGGTATGTGCAACCAAGTAGCAACGGCAGCTGAAGAGCAGGTTGCAGCCACCAATGAAATAGCGATGAATATTCGGGCCATTAACGATTTAGCCAATATTAGTGCTGAAGTAGGAAAGACAATATCTGAAGCCGCTAAAGAGCAAAAGGATTTGGCCGAATCACAGCAGGCTCTGGTCAAGCAATTTAAGTTAAGCGCTTAGGCTCTAATCGTTTGTTCAGGATACCCCTGGCTGCGCGAAGCGTTTTTTGTCAGCATTATATTCAAGCTGTCGATATAAAAAAGGCTGGCTACAGGCCAGCCTTTTTCGATCATGGAATGGGGTTATTCAGACTTAGCCGGCGCTGCTATCGCGCTTCCCATACCTAGCTTTTCATGCAACCACTCACGGGTGTGCTGAAGCACTGAATACAACGGTGGAATTAACATAATTCCGATGACCGAGGAGGCAATCATTCCTCCAAATACTGCGGTACCTACACTCTGTCGGCTGAGCATGCCAGCTCCGTCGGCAATGACGAGCGGAATTAGACCTGCAATGAATGCAAAACTAGTCATCATCACGGCGCGAAAACGAAGTTTGGCACCCTCGATGGCAGCATCGTTAATTGACAGGCCGTTCTCCCGTTGTTCTTTGGCGAACTCAACAATCAGAATCCCGTTTTTGGCCGAGAGTGCGATGAGCACCACAATACCAATTTGCGCATAGAGGTTGATGTCTAGATTGGTGATCAACAAGGTTAGCATTGCACCAAGCAACGCAACGGATACCGACAATACAACGCCAACCGGAATACTCCAACTTTCATACAAGGCGACTAAGAACAAGTACACGAACAACAGAGCTGCGGCTAAGATTGGACCTGTTTGACCTTCCGCGCGCTTCTCTTGGTAAGCCGTTGCCGTCCACTCAAAACTATACCCAGGAGGTAGTGATACCTCTGCCAGTGATTCCATGGCTGCAAGTGCGTCACCGGAGGAGTAGCCATCGGCTGGAGCTCCGCTAATGGTGAGGCTTCGGTTGTTGTTATAACGCATTACATACTGTGGACGGAGCTGAATCTCGGTTTCGGCCACAGAACGTAAAGGCACCATTTCACCTTGGTTGTTCTTCACGTGAAGCCTGAAGATATCGTCCACTGCATTGCGGTCTTCAGCTTCAGCTTGAACGTTCACCTGCCAAGTCCGACCAAATGCGTTGTAGTCGTTCACGTAATATCCGCCGAGCATTGTTTGCAAGGTCAGGAAGATGTCATTTACGGCAACGCCAAGTGTTTGAGCTTTGTCGCGATCAACATCCAAGTACACCTGAGGTGTATTGGCGGAGAAGGTCGTAAACACCCGATCCAACGGTTCTTTTTGGTTGGCTTGAATCATGACGTTTCTGCCAAGCGCAGCTAAGTCGGTGATCTCTTTACCTTGCAGATCGAGCAATTGAAACTCAAACCCAGAACCCGTACCCAAACCAATAATAGGAGGCAGGTTAAACGGAAATATATTGGCATTTTGGATGGTGCTGACCTTCGCCCCAAGCTGCTGAATAATAGCGTGAGCGTCGAGCTCATCGGTTTGCCGTTCTTCAAATGGGTCGAGCACAACAACCAGGAAACCTGCATTAGATTTGACGATACCGTCAACCAAGCTGTAACCAATTACTTCAGTAACTTCAGCAATGCCTTCAACCTCTGAAGCAACTTGAGCGGCTTCACGAACTACTGCATCGGTGCGATTAACTGATGAGCCCTCAGGTAGCTGAATCTCTACCATGAATGCGCCTTGGTCTTCGTCAGGCAAGAAGCCCGTTGGTACCAATGCACTGGTGCCATAAATGCTAAAGAACACCACCGCAACAGCTGGAATACTAAAGATGGAAACGCGCACCAAACGGCGCACAATGCTGACGTAACCGTCTCGTGCTTTGTCGATTCCACCAATCACATATTTGATGATGCCTTTTTTAGGGCCGTGAGAGGGTTTTAGGAATACAGCACATAAAGCCGGGCTGAGGGTCAGTGCGTTAATTGCTGAGATCACCATGGCTGCAGAAACCGCAACGGCAAACTGATTGAACATTTGTCCCGATATACCCGGAATAAATGCAACGGGTACGAATACCGCGAGCAGTACCGCTGTAATGGCTAAGATAGGTGCGGTGATTTGCCCCATCGCGATTTTGGCCGCTGCAGCGGGACTTAACGATGGATCCTTCTCCATCACCGCTTCAACGTTTTCCACCACTATAATGGCATCATCCACCACAATCCCGATGGCTACCACGAGTGCTAGCAAAGAGACTGTATTCGCGGTAAATCCGAACGCCAGCATCACGGCAAATGCACCCAGTAACGATACTGGAACCGCAACAATTGGAATAATAGTGGCGCGCATATTCCCCAAGAATAAATAGACCACGATCACCACGAGGACGAGCGCTTCAACTAAGGTGTGAAGTACCGAATTAATACTTTCTTCCACGAAGATCGTCGTGTCGTAGGTGACTTTGTAAGCCAAGTCATCAGGGAATGCCTTGGCAGCTTCGTTCATGATGGCTTTTACGCCTTCAGCCGCTTCAATGGCATTGGCTCCTGGAGATTGGTAAATACCAATCATGGCTGAAGCACCGCCTTGGAAACGGGTGGTAATGTCTTCAGAATCACCGCCTAGCTGGGTTCGGCCTACATCTTTAATGCGAACGAAAGAACCATCTGGGTTCGAACGCAAAACAACGTTGTTAAATTCTTCAACGGTGCTCAAGCGTCCCATGGTTTGGATGTTGAGCTGGAAGTCTTGGTCGTCAGTAATCGGTTGAGCACCGACTCGACCTACAGCGGCCTGTACGTTTTGTGACTGCAATCCGGCAATCACATCGTTCACTGTGAGGTTTAGGTTAGTCAGTCGATTGGTGTCTAACCAAACACGCATACTGTAACTTGGGCCGTATAAATACACATCGCCCACGCCAGGAATACGCTTGAGTGAATCGATGAGGTTGATGTTGGCATAGTTACTCAAAAATAGCGTGTCGTATGTTGTGTTTGGTGAATACAACGCGATCATTTGGAGCAGGGCAGACGACTTTTTCTGCACGCTCACACCAATTTTCTTCACCTCTTCAGGCAAACGAGATTCGGCTAAGTCCACTTTGTTTTTGGTGTTGACAGTATTTAAGTCTGGATCTGTACCGGTCTCAAAGGTTAATAGCAGACTATAGCTACCATCACTGCCGCTGGTGGACTTCATGTACATCATGTCGGTCACACCAAGCAACTCGGCTTCGATGGTTTGTGCAACTGTTTCCTCTACCACTTCGGAGCTTGCGCCGGGGTAACTTGCAAAAACTTCTACCTGAGGTGGCACAATGTCAGGAAATTGGGCAACAGGTAGTGCCTTATATGCAATTAAACCCGCAATTGAGATCACCAATGAAATGACGATGGAAAATCGGGGTCGGTCAATAAAAATAGAAGAGAACATAAGCTTTAGCTCCCTTCAGGCGTGGTGATGGTTGCATTGACTTCAATGCCAGGACGAACTTTTTGAACACCAAGCGTAATGACTTTATCGCCTTCTTTGAGGCCTTGGTTAATGACCAAGTTCCCGTTTACAGTTGGGCCCGTTTCGATGCGCTGAATGACGACTTTATTAGTGTCGTCTACGAGTAATACATACTTACCAACCTGGTCAAACTGCATTGCTGCTTGCGGAATCACAATGTGCTGTTCTGGATTTGCATCTTCGATCACGACATTAACCAACTGGTGATGAACCAATATGCCGTCGGGGTTCGCAAACTTAGCTCGAACAATAATGGTGTCGGTGCTGGGGTCGGCTTCAACGTCTACAAAATCAATGGTGCCGCTTAGATCATAAAAGCTCTTGTCTGCGAGCTGAAGCTTTACGTTTACGTCAGCATTGTCTCCATTGTTTTTACTTTTTTGCACCGCTAATAGCTGGCGTTGGCTAATTGGAAATTTGACATACATGGGGTCTTGGCTGACCACTGTTGCGAGAGACCCGCTAGAAGGTCCTACAAAATCACCGACCGAGAAAGGCGACAACCCGATACGACCAGAGATTGGTGAGCTTACATCGGTATAAGATAAATTCAGCTCGGCTCTGACTAACTCAGCTTGCTGCGACAACAAATCACCATCGGCTTCGGTCACATTGGCAATAGCAACATCTAGCTGCTCCTGCGCAATAGCCTTAGTTTTTACAAGTTTGGCACGACGATCACGCTCGATGATCGATAAGCTTTTAGCGCCTTCGAGTTTTTTAATCGCGCCTTTTGCTTTGTCTACGTCGGCCTGGTAGTGCTCTTTTTCAATGGTAAACAACAAGTCACCCACTTGAACGTCTGAGCCTTCGTTCACCAAGCGAGCACTTAAGTACCCTTCAACACGGGCGCGTAATTCAACACTATCGATCGCTTCTACTCGGCCGGTAAATCCTGTTGTAGGTCGCACATCCGCAAGTTTTGCTTCAACAACAGTTACAGTCGGAGGTGGCGCATTTTGAGCACCTTGGTTTGATGAATCGCAACCCCAAAGAGCCACAAGTAATGAAGTGGCGAGCAACGGGCGCGTTATCTGTTGCCAATATTTGGGTTTGCTAAGGTGAATTGTCATGATGTGTACCTTGTCGATCTAAAATAATGTTGAGCAAGCGCAGAATTGCTGCGTTTTTAATTCAGAGTGTCCTCAAGCTATAAAGATAGTTTCTATATTGTTTAGTAATCATAAAATTTAAAAAAAACTAACAAAAATATACAATTTGGATCGTTTTAGAGTTGCTACAAACGGGGAAGCTGGCATCTACCTAGTCGTGGCTGCTTGGTTATCCCTTCTCGCATCTATGTTATGCTCTATATTCAGGCGCATGTTCTGCGCTATTTAATTCTTTATTGGATAATAAATGAGCGAAAAATTACAAAAGGTGTTGGCACGTGCCGGCATCGGCTCACGTCGTGAGATGGAGCAGGTGATTAGTGCTGGCCGCGTGAGTGTGGACGGTGAAATTGCGAAGTTAGGCGATCGTGTTGAAGAATCAGCCGTGTTGCGCGTTGATGGAAAGGTGATTGCGGTTCGTAAAGAAAGTGAAGCTATTTGTCGTGTTCTTGCTTATCACAAGCCGGAGGGCGAGGTGTGCACACGAAAAGACCCGGAAGGGCGTCCGACTGTTTTTGAACGTTTACCTAAAATGCGCAATGCGCGTTGGATTGCAGTGGGCCGATTAGATTTAAATACGTCGGGTTTGTTGTTGTTTACGACTGATGGCGAACTTGCGAGCCGTTTGATGCATCCGTCCTATGAGCTAGAACGTGAGTATGCTGTTCGTATCTTTGGTGAAGTGACCAAAGAAATGCTGCAAAATTTGAAGAAAGGCGTGATGCTGGACGATGGCTTAGCGTCATTTGATAGCATCGTCAATGCTGGCGGTGAAGGTCAAAATCATTGGTATCATGTGACTTTACATGAAGGGAAGCATCGTGAAGTGCGTCGTTTATGGGAAAGTCAGGGAGTGTTAGTGAGCCGCCTGATCCGAGTGCGTTATGGCAATACACTATTGCCTCGGCGCTTACCACACGGCGCCTGGATGGAATTACCGTTAGAAGATGTCAATGTATTGCGTAAAACAGTGGCATTGGATGAAGAAACGCGAACGGTGCTTGACCCATCAAAAGAAAAAGAAAATAAGCCGAATAGCCATCGATTGAGACGTACGGCAGATCGCAGCCGCACACGTCAGAATCAACGTCGAGGCAATTCTCAAACTAAACGCAAAGGCCGTTAATCGTCTCTCGACGATGGGTATTAAAAAGCCGAGTTGATGAAAGTCATCTCGGCTTTTTTTATGGCCACTTTGGGCTGCGATAATGTTATTTACTATTTAGGTTGTGCATCAATGCTTTGGCCGTTTATATCTGCGCTTTGGTCACTCATGAGATAGAGGTAAAGAGGCATTAGGTCCAAAGGCGTTTTTAGTTGCTCGGTTTCTTCCGCCGGATAAGCTCGGGCCCGCATGGCTGTGCGAGTTGCGCCAGGGTTAATGCAGTTCACTCGAACTCGAGTATTGCTCATCTCATCGGCCAATGTTTGCATTAAGCCTTCGGTGGCAAATTTAGAAATAGCATAAGCACTCCAAAAGGCTCGGCCCTTTTTACCCACGGATGAGCTAGTGAACACAATACGTCCTTGCTCAGACTTCTTAATCAATGGCAGCAGTGCTTTGGTCATCATGAAGTGTGACGTCACATTCACCTTCATTACTTTTTCAAAGCTTTCCAAGTCGGTTTGCTCGATGGTTGAAAGTACACCAAGCTCTCCGGCGCTATGCAGCACGGCATCTAATCGCCCTAATGTGCTTTCGATCGTGGAAGCCATGTCTTCATAGTGCTTCTCAGTAGCGCCTTGTAAATCCAACGGGATAATTGCGGGTTGAGGGGCGCCCAAAGCGACTATTTCATCATAGGTTGCTTCGAGTTTGGCGACGGTTCTGCCCAGCAATACAACGGTAGCCCCATGCTCTGCATAGCTTATTGCAGCTTGCTTTCCAATGCCATCTCCGGCACCAGTGACGAGGATGATTTTGCCGTTCAAAGCGTCGGCGTCGACTTGATACTGTTGCATGCTAATTCTGCGCTCTTCAAATGATATGGCGCAGTTTACCTGAGGATGCGGCTATACCCAAATTGTGAGTTATGCGATCAAGGTAACAATGAAAGACTAGTGCAATAGCTCACATTGGTTTAACTTTAACAGGAATTTAAACGCAAGTTTGAAAATTTGTAACAGATGTTTGCTAGCGAAAGACGTCTGATCAAAATAATAAAAAGATATTGGGGAGTTGTATGAATAACAAAGTATTGACGCTGGCCGCGCTAGGAAGCATAGGCTTAGTCGGATGTGGGGGCGATTCGCTTTCAGATATCGCCAAGGATCAAGAGCCCGCAGTTCCTTCATCAAGAATCCTTTTTGATCCCGCAGCTGGAGTTGTGGCCCTGCCTTCAGACCTACTTTTACTCACCACAACGGATGGTAGCCTCGATGTACCGTCTGATGATCCGTCGGATGTTACCGACCCTGCCAACGCCCTGAGTGCGCTTGATGGTTGGGGAACTGCAGCACCAATGAGTATTGATGTGAGCTTTCCGGGCGCATCCTTTGGTGAGTTTAGCGTGAATCAAGCATCAGCTCAGCAACCTGGAGCGGTAGAAGTTCTTGAAGTCATTCTGGGTAACCCACTCTCTGCGGACCCTGATTGTACCAGTGTGCCTACTGGCCTTTTATGTAAAGTGACAGGCCAACTGACGTATGGAATCGACTTTGTAAGCTCAGCTGACGAAGACAGTATTTTGGTTGTGCCGCTAAAACCGTTGAAACCTAAAAACTCTTATTTAGTCGCTACAACAACGCTCGTTGAAGACTCTTCTGGCCGTTCTATTTTGCCATCCTCAAGTTATGAATTGTTGCGTTTGGACTACCAAACGCAACCGTTAGGTACGGAAGAGCAGCGTCAACTGCAAGCAGCAGTGAACAGTTATGAAGCAGGCTTAGCTGGTGCAGGTATTGATGTCGAAAACGTGACTTACAGCATGCCGTTCACCACTCAGTCGGTCACTGATGTGATGGGCGTTGCCCGTCTAGTGATTGCGCAATCTCAACCTGTATTTGCGCCTTACATCGATACCATGATGACATCAGCGGATGTGCTTACCGTGATGAATGGTGGGGCACTCGCACCTGAAATTGAAGCGGTTGCAAGCGCAGCGAAGGTGATGACAACCAGCATTCCGTTACCGATGATGATGGATATTGCCACGGTAGATACATGTGACTTAACTGATTTGGTCACAACGGGTGTGTGTGATGTGTTGTTCTCGCGTTGGGACGCTCAAGGAAGCAGTCCTGTGTCTGTTGCAGGAGCATTAACAGATGGTTCGCTAAGCCAAGAGAATTTTGCCACTCAAGCTTTTACGCAAAACCCAGCATTAACGCCTGAAGATTTGGCAAACCCAGCCAAGTGGGTAGGTTTGAACATTAACAACGATGCAGGTGTCCCGGTTGATACCGAGAAGCATGTAACGCAATACAATCCATTGCCTGAAATCAAAGGTTTTCAATTGGCAAACGTGGTGATCACCATTCCAGATCCTGCTGTTGTAAACGCATTACGTGCTCAACAATTGGGCATTCCGGTGGCTTCGTTGCCAGCAGAAGCACAACTCACCATGCCTGCTCAAGGTTGGCCTGTGGCGATATTCGGCCATGGTATTACAGGCACGAAAGAGATGGTGAATATTGCAGCGGGCACCTTAGCGTTACAGGGCCTTGCGACAATCGCAATTGATTTACCGATGCATGGCGAGCGCAGCGCTGATCTCACAGGGGATGGTCACTATGAACTTACCGCCACTAACCCCCGATTTGGACCACAGTATGCGAATTCGTCAATTTTCACATACTTAAATCTTTCGAGTTTGCTGAGTGTACGTGACACACTGCGTCAAAGTTCTGCAGATTTCTTGACCGTGCGCGCTGCGATTACTTTTTCTGCAATGCGCGATGCAGCAATGCTGCAACAGCCTTTGCTAGACGCGAGTAACGTGACATTCTTTGGTCACTCGATGGGCGCGATTACAGGCGGTAATTCTGTCGCTTTGGCAAACGTACCCTTCGTATTACCAGATGGTACAGCGTCACAGAACCCATTCACCATTAATGCTGCGGTACTCAGCGTGCCAGCGGGAGGCTTTGGCCCAATGGCCGGATACTCACCTGAATTTGGTCCGTTAGTGAAAGCTGGATTAACGGCATCGGATTCTTTCCAGGAGCAATTGCAAGCGGCATCAGGTTTAACGGCTGAAGAATTGGAATTGTTGCAGGCAAATGACCCAGATAGCTACAACGTGATTGTTGATCAAGTTTATCCACCGTTCTTAAGCGCCTTTATGTTTGCCGCACAACAAGCGATTGATGCGGGTGATCCAATCAACTTTGCAAATTTGTATGGTGCATTGGGCACTCCGATATTACTCCATGAAGTGGTGGGCAATGGTGCCGATAACTTGAGCGACCAAGTTCTGCCGAATTCAGTG
Source organism: Echinimonas agarilytica (assembly GCF_023703465.1). Classification (NCBI taxonomy): domain Bacteria; kingdom Pseudomonadati; phylum Pseudomonadota; class Gammaproteobacteria; order Alteromonadales; family Echinimonadaceae; genus Echinimonas; species Echinimonas agarilytica. The sequence continues at coordinate 338,433 of NZ_JAMQGP010000003.1, forward strand.
GCAGCTGACGGCTGGCCTGTATCAGGAACGGAACCGCTTATTGCAGCTCTTGGTTTGGATGGTATCAGCAGTTCTGTTCAAAACGATGCAGGCGTTAGTGGTGCGGTTCGGTTCATGTATGGCCATCACTCGTCTTTATTAGATTCGAGTGTGGTGCCCGGTGTTGCAGAAGATGCAGCTAAAAATGCGATGGTGACGCAAATGATGCAACTGCAAGTGGCGGAATTCTTATCGTCGAATGGTACTCAGGTAACGTTTACTGATGCTGATACGACTTTGGTTGTACCTGCGAATTAAATTAATGCGTTGAATCTCCCATAAGCCCAGCTCTAAGCTGGGCTTTTTTCGTTTACGCGGATGGGTATAATGTGGCCACATTCAATGTGTGTTTATGCTAGGTTTAGGTGCTAACCCGCATAATTCTTCAAACCACAAGAGACCCCTTATAGTGAGAATCATGAGTAAAGCGTGTTTAGTTGCGACCCTAATGTTCGGTTTGTCAGGATGTGCAAGTCACATGGAGGAGCAACGCAATATCTTGCTCGAAGGTGTAGATACCATTATTCAACAGCGAGTCGATGAATCGGCTGAACACTTAATAGACTCGTGTAGAGCTTACGATGCTGTGGATGAAGAGCGCAAAAAGGCGTTCATGCAGCTACTTAACGATGTGAGTGAAAATATTAACGAGATTAAACAAGAGCAACCGGCTATGGCGGCTCAAATCGAGCAAACCTGTACGCAAGCAATTGATACCGAGTCTTTTAGTTCACAGGGCGTGCGCTTTTTAACAGACGGCAAAATGATTGTGGGTGAAAGTGAAATTGTTCACTTAATGCCGCCAGCAGAAGATTTTTATGCTCGGGTGGACTCTGGCGCGACCACATCGTCTCTGGATGCACGTGATATGGTGGTATTTGAACGCGATGGTGAAGACTGGGTTCGATTCAATCTGGTTCACAATGATACAGGTGAAGCGGCAAGCATAGAGCTTGAGGTTGAGCGGTTTGTGAAAATTCGCCAAGCAAACTCACCCAAGCCAGAGCGCCGCCCTGTGGTGAAACTTAAATTGCGGTTAGGTTCGTTTGATGACTATGTAGAGTTTTCACTCGCTGACCGTTCAGCCATGGTTTACCCCGTTTTACTTGGCCGCCGTTTCTTACGTGACGTTGCCGTAGTAGATGTAGCACGTCAATATGTTCAAGGCGGAGAGGAGCTGGTCTCAGATGTTGACTAAATATGGCTTTCGAATCTTTATCGCATTTCTGTTTATCGCCGGTTTGGGACAGGTGATTTACCGTCATGTTGAATACGGGATCCCGCTCGCACCAAGTGAACGCAGAGATGTGTGGCACATTGATGCCAGCATTCAATTCATGGGTAATGATGGGCCGGTCAATGTTTCATTTGCCCTGCCAGAAACTCAAAAGGGTTACAACTTACTCACCGAGAATATGGTTTCTCCCGGCTTTGGTGTTGCTGTGGTGGGCGACGGTGAACTGCGCCGTTCAGAGTGGACGATTTCACAAGCCAATGGCCCTCAAACGCTGTTTTATAAAGTGCAATTTGCAGCTGACAATTTGCTACAAAATAGTCATTTTGAAGCCCCAGCTGAAGCACCTAAGTCAACGTGGATGCTTGAAGAGCCTTATCGAACGGCGGCCAACCAAATTAAAAATGATGCCATTAAGCGCTCTGCTTCGGCTTTGTCATTGGCTCGTCAAATCGGCGTGAACCTCGCCAACGATACCGACCAAAATGTGGCCTTGTTGATGACGCGAGATAAGCCCTCGGTGGTGATGGTCAATTTACTTGCAGAAGCCGGAGTGAATGCTCGTGTGGTCAATGGTTTGTTACTGGATGATGGGCGTAGGCGTCAGAGTTTAAAGTCTTATGTACAGGTTTATGATAATGAGGAGTGGCACTTCCTCGATCCTGAAACAGGCAACAATAATAAGCCACAAGATCTGCTGATTTGGGGGGCTGGGCACGACTCAGTGCTTGAGGTCGTAGGGGCATCGAATTCAAGTGTTCGCTTTTCTATGCTACGTCAAGAGGAGTCTGCGCTGAGCAGCATTAATGAGCAGTTGCATAATTTGGGCTGGGATAATTTTTCGATTTATTCGTTACCGCTCGACCAGCAAACCATGATTAAGAGCATTCTATTACTGCCCATAGGTGCGCTTGTGGTGGTGTTCATGAAAGTTGTCATCGGGTTGCGCACCAGCGGCACCTTTATGCCTGTATTGATTGCCATGGCATTTGTGCAAACCAGTTTGTTGCCCGGTCTGACGAGCTTTATTTTGGTAGTTGGCACTGGGTTATTGATTCGTTCATACCTGTCTAAAATTAATTTGTTGCTGGTGGCGCGAATATCAGCGGTGATCATTGTAGTGATTGGACTGATTATCTTCTTCACACTCACTAGTTATCAGCTCGGTATTACTGACAACGTTGGGTTTGCGTTATTCCCGCTGATTATTATGGCGTGGACCATTGAGCGTATGTCGATTCTGTGGGAAGAAGAAGGTGCTAACGAAGTCTTGGTTCAGGGCGGCGGCAGCCTATTGGTGGCGATGATTGCTTATGTGCTGATCAGTACGCCTTTGTTGCGTCATCTGTCATTCAATTTCTTGGGGCTCCAGCTCATTGTGTTATCACTCATTTTGTGGATGGGGCAATACAATGGGTATCGCTTGACTGAACTGTGGCGTTTTAAAGCCATGTATCAGGATGATGGGAAATGATGGGTTTATTCCGCAAGCTATCTGATCGGGGCATGTTGGGCATGAATCGGCGCAATATCAGCTATATTGGCCGCTACAACGAGCGCTCAAAGTACCCTTTGGTCGATGATAAGCGGCTCACTAAACAAATAGCGGTGGAAGCCAACCTCAATGTGCCGAATTTGCTGGCTGTGGTTGATGAACAGTCAAAAGTACGCAGTATTCACCAGATGGTTCAGGGGCATGAAGGGTTTGTGATTAAGCCTGCGAAGGGCTCTGGCGGCAAGGGTATTTTAGTGATTTTACGCCGCGACGGTGACAACTATGTAAAATCTAACGGTGATGTGGTGTCGCGCTCGGATGTTGAACGGCACCTATCTAATACGCTTAGCGGCTTATTCAGCTTAGGCGGAACCCCCGATGTAGCCGTAGTTGAGGCGCTCATCGACTTTGACCCTGCTTTTGCAGACTATAGTTTTGAAGGTGTTCCGGATATTCGGATTATTATCTTTCAGGGCTTCCCTGTGATGGCGATGATGCGCTTGGCAACTCGCGCCTCCGATGGCAAAGCCAATTTGCATCAGGGAGCGGTTGGTGTGGGACTTGATATAGCCCAAGGCAAGACCCTTCGGGCAGTGCAGTACAATCAACCGGTGAAACATCATCCAGATACCGGTGCAGAATTGGCTCAATTAAATGTTCCGCACTGGCGAACCATGCTCGACCTCGCTGCGGGCTGTTATGATATTACCGGTCTTGGTTACATGGGCGCAGACATTGTCTTGGATCAGAAAAAAGGGCCAATGCTGCTGGAATTGAATGCGCGTCCAGGATTATCGATTCAAATTGCAAACGGTGAAGGCTTGTTGCCACGACTCAGACACATTGAACAGTCGAATTTAGATTTTGCCACAGTCAAGGAACGCGTGGACTATGCGGTTGAAAATTTCACAAATTAAACTGATTTCATTTTTCTGTGCTCTGCTGCTGAGTGGCGTTGGTCACGCTATTGCGACGGAGCAGAGCGTTTGGCCGAACACTGTCTCTGAACTAAATCAGCAATGTGATACCGCTGATGCGGCGTTTGACCCGCCGATCAAATTTGATGAGGCCGATGAGCGCGTCCTGTTCGAGCTAGATAGCCGACTCCAGCAGGTCCATGAGCAATTAAAACGCGTGATGGTGATTGCAGATGCAAGCTCAAACAGTGCGCTTAGAGATGCTGCTGTTCAGTGCATTGACAGGCTGTCCTATCGCGAAAATCATTGGTTCCAAAAGGATAGTGTCGTTACCGCATTAACTGATTTGGAAGACGAGCCTTTATCAAAGCAAGGTCAGCGTGTGATGAGTTTGTGGCGCTACCAAGGTGCTTTGAATGCGACACAAAGAGCAGCGCATGCATCAGATCTTCTGGCGGTGACGGAATCGGCCTATATCGACAACATTAAGAAAATCAAAAAGCGCTTAAGAATGCCTGAACGTTGCTTACAAGGCGTTCAACCAGAACGGGTGTTAAAATGGCAGTTTGAAGGCCAGTTTGAACTCCCTTTGTCGGGAAAAGATGTCTCCATATTCTTAGCTTCAGATGCTGCAGTGGAATGCCGAAAAATGGCATGGACGGCCTATCATTCTCGAGGGCTTCCAGAAAACATCATTCCTTTTGATGCCATGATGTCACAGCGTCGGCTGTTGGCATCGATGCTCGGTTTTGATAATTGGGCGAGTTGGCGATTAAGAACATCAATGCTCAATTCTACCGAGTTGGTGAATGATTTTTTAACCACAATGCATTCGAAGCATGCCCCGAAACAGCCGCTCGATCCCGATTGGTTATGGACGCTTGAACGTCGCTCAAATAGCAGCGCTCAATACATTGAAATGACTCCGACCGAAGTGATAACACAAAGCTTTGAACAGCTTGAAAAATATGGCTTAACGGCGAGCAGGGTATCTCGGGGAACGTTGTGGCACCCTTCTGTACAAGTTTACCAAATAAGCGCTAACGATCAGCCTTTAGGCCTGCTAATGCTTGATGTGTACAGTAGAAAAGGTAAATTCTCAAAACCTCGCATGCGAGGTTTGAAACGCGCCGTGTACGAGCAGCAACATGCAGAAACTGCTGTTATCGTCAGTTTGCCACGTCGAGAATGGGATGCTGGACATGCCCTAGTGTATTACCAGCAATTAGGATTGGCGCTACAACATATCATTGCTCGCGCCGATTACCATACCTTGAGCGGAGGGCCAATTGAGCCGGACGTTCGCCGTTTAGGCGCGCATTTAGGGACGTTGATAGCGTTTGAAAACTCAGGGCCGAAACATGCTGAACAGCAACAAATTTGGCGTAAACAATTAATCGAAGAAAGCCATTTGACGGATACCAACCGTTTTGCAAAGCAACTGTTTAATGCATCAAAAAGCCTCAGCTACCACACTATAGAAGCCAATTCCCCAGCCGACTATACCGATATCAATGCCCCGCTATTTAGAGCGTGGATGAGCGTGCCTATGCCGACTGGCTTAGCACCGCAGTACAGCAGTGCTTTCTTAGCGCATGAAGAAGTGTTGTATTTTGCTCGCATTTGGAGCGAACAATTGGCTCTATTTGTTTGGCGTTGCGATAAGAAAGTTTCTTCAACACAACTACTGCAACAACTATTTCGTCCAGCGGGGCAGAATGACATGATCGAGAATATTGCCGATACGTGTCGGAACATTAAATCTAAAGCTGATTTAGTTCAAACCGTTGCCACCCAAGCGCGGCAGTAGAGAGTGTTTAAATTTATCAAACTGGTAAGGCGTTGTAGGTCTGGTACAATCCGTGGCTGATTCGTACAATTGCTGTTGAATAGAGAGAATTACGTTGGAATTTTTGTTTGAATACGGGCTGTTTTTGGCGAAGTCGGCCACTGTTGTTGTGACTATCGGGTTAATCGCAGCCATTGTTTTTGCTAATTCAGGCAAAGCGAAGGGGGGTAAAAAGGGCACTCTTGAACTGACTGATTTGGGTGAGAAATACGAAGATCATGAGTTAATGATGCAGGAACAATTGTTAACTGAAGAAGAGATTAAGCAAGCTCGAAAAGACGAAAAGAAACGTCTCAAAGAAGAGAAAAAACAAGCCAAAAAGAAAGGTGATGACAAAGCAGATGAAGTGCTAACGTCGCGCGTGTTCGTATTGAAATTTAATGGCAGTGTTGACGCGCATGAAGTCGAGTCTTTGCGTGAAGAAGTTTCGGCTATTTTATCGGTCGCAGATAAAGAACGCGATGAAGTCTTGCTCAAACTTGAAAGCGGTGGTGGTGTTGTTCACGGGTACGGCTTGGCCGCGTCGCAACTTGATCGCCTCAAAAAAGCAGAAATACCACTCACGGTAGTGGTAGACAAAGTAGCCGCCAGCGGTGGTTATATGATGGCATGTTTGGCAGATAAATTATTTTGTGCGCCATTTGCGATTATTGGCTCAATTGGTGTTATCGCTCAGGTTCCAAATTTCAATAAACTTTTGAAAAAACATGATGTTGAGTTTGAACAAATTACTGCTGGGGAATATAAGCGCACTTTGACCATGTTTGGTGAAAATACCGATAAAGCACGCGAAAAATTCCAATTGGAAATTGATGAAGTGCACGGTTTATTTAAAGATTTTGTTCAGCGCTACCGGCCGGAATTAGATCTTGCCAAGGTTGCAACGGGTGAACATTGGTTTGGGGCGCAGGCACTTGAGCTAGGACTTGTTGATGAACTCGCAACGTCAGACGAACTGTTGGGCCGATACTACTCTGAAGACAAAGAATTGCACCTTGTTGAATTTGTTGCTCGCAAAAAGTTATCAGAGAAAGTGGCCGAGAACGTCGTGTCGTCGTTTGTAAGTTCAGCCACAAATAAACTCATGAAAATTCGTCACTGGTACCAATAAGTAGATCGATAAAAAATGTAATTATAGGGAATTGGAAGCCCTCAAATGCCAGGAGGGCACAATGATTCATCAATCAGATCGAAACAATCTCATTTCTATGTCGGATGAAACACCGGCAGGAATCGCAGGGCCGCGCATCAGTCTGATGATGCATTGTGTCGCCATTGGCCCTGTCATCTCGCTCACTATTTATCATGTCTTTTTTGGCAAACCAGGAGTGGGCTTAGCATTAGCTTGCGTCTGTGCCATTTTATTGTTTGCCATTTGCTTACTTCTTGCTCGCCCAGAGTCAAAAGCTCATCAGTTGATTGATGGGCTTTTTATGTTCATTAGTTTGCCGGTTTTATTGTGGAGCCTCACGCAAGAAAACATGTATGGCATTCACCTAATTGCACCTTCTATTTTTGCAGCCTTTATTGTGCTGCCTGTTCGGCTTTCTAGTGTACTCATGGCGATTTATACGCCTGTGGCGATTGCTGTGTATTGGCACCTAAACGGCCCAGAAGAGGGCATACGTGTGTTATTTGGGCTGATGTGTGTGTATTTCTTTGGTTTTGGCTTGTCGCATATTTTGGTCAGCATGCACCGCGACATGGCCTATTCCGCTTACATAGACACACTGACAGGAGCGTATAATCGAAATCGACTATTCGACCAATTGAAACTTCATCTTCAAAGTGTGCGCCGTGGCCAATCAACGGTGACCTTGGTGCTGTTAGATTTAGATCATTTTAAAGCGGTGAATGATGAATATGGTCACGCTGTAGGAGACGATGTATTGAGTTGGTTTGCTCAAACATTGATGAGTTTTACGCGCGAGGAAGATTTACTGTTTCGGTATGGTGGGGAAGAGTTTTTATTGATTATTCCTGGCCAAAATAGTGATGATTGTGAAAACACGATAACTAAAATTAGAAGTCGGATGAAAGATGCAGAAACGCCATATGGACTTGATATTACTTTCAGTGCGGGTGTATGTGAGGCGCAAGCTGCAAAGATGGATTTAGATACATGGATAGAGTGCGCTGATCAGGCTCTGTATCAAGCCAAGCGTGATGGCCGAAACTGCGTGAGAAGCTGGGCTCAATCAGATTGAACCCAGCTGTTGTGATGAGCTTTATGACTTGAGTTTGAGGTTCAAATCTTCTTCTTTTAAGCCCGCAGAAGCGTCGTTATAGACATCGACATCAAGCTTTCCTTCGCTTTTTGCAACAATACAGGTGACCATCGAGTCACCCGTTACATTGACCGCTGTGCGGGTCATGTCGAGTAGTCGGTCAACACCGATAATCAACGCAATACCTTCAACCGGCAAGCCCACTTGTTGCAGTACCATTGCCAGCATGATTAAGCCAACGCCCGGTACGCCTGCGGTACCAATCGAAGCAAGTGTTGCGGTGAGAATAACGGTCAAAAAGTCGCCTATCGATAGGTCAATACCGTATACCTGAGCAATAAACACAGTGGCCACACCTTGCATGATGGCGGTGCCGTCCATGTTGATTGTGGCGCCTAGTGGCACAGTGAAGGACGCCACGCTGTTCTTCACACCGAGTTTACGCGTGGCTGTTTCCATCGTGACAGGAATCGTTGCATTGCTTGATGCTGTGCTGAATGCGAACAGGATTGCGTCACGCATTTTCTTCATAAAAATAAAGGGGTTCAAGCGAGAAAATGATGAAAGTAAAGTAGGGTAGACAATCGTTGCGTGGATGATCAGCACGCAGAACACCACCATAAAGTAACCCAGCAAGTTATAAATAGTGTCGAGCGCCATTTCGCTGAACAACTTTGCCAACAAGCAAAATACGCCGTAAGGGGCAAGATTCATTAGAATCGTGACCAAGCCCATAATGACTTCACTCAAATCTTCAAACATGCGTGAAACGCGTTGACCTGCTTTGCCAGAAATTGACATGGCAAAACCAAATAATAATGCAAATACAATGATTTGAAGCATGTTTCCTTTAGCCATTGCTTCAATTGGATTACGCGGGAACATATCGATAAACACTTGGCTTAACGCCGGTGCTTGCGTGGCGTTAAAGTTTGCGGCGGTATCTAGATCAAGTCCATTACCGGGGCCTATCAGTGTGGCTGCTGTCATTGCAAGCGCAATCGCAATCGCAGTGGTGAGCAAGTACAGCAATATCGACTTGCCTCCAAGGCGCCCGAGTGTGGACGCATCTTTAAGCGAACATGTTCCGCATACCAGAGAAACAAACACTAACGGCACAACAAGCATTTGTAGGCTCGCTACAAATATTTTTCCGCCAACATGAAATACGCCTTGGATGACATAAGCATCAACCAGCTCATTGTTGGGGAAAAACTGTCGAAGTAAGAAACCGCATAAAATACCGGCTCCCATACCGACTAAAATCCGTTGCGTCAGTGAAAGATCTTTAAATTTAGACATCTTTAATCCTGATTGTCGAAAAGTTGCGATAGCCTAGCAATTCATTCTGATGCTATAAAGCTTATCTGCGACGAGAGTTTGATCCAGTTAATGGAACTTTGTGATTACAGATATAGCAGAAAGTTGGTTATAGTTGTGAGTGTTTTGAACAGTCCGGCATACGCAGGGAGAAGTACATAATGTGGAATAGGGTTCAGTGGCCAGCACTTCTGATGGCAATTTTGTTATCAGGATGTGGTGGAAGCAGCGGTGGAAGCCTAGTGTTTGATGATGGTACAGGTGATGATACTGACCCTGAACCAACAGAGCCAGTTAGCACAGTAGAAATATCGTTATGGGATTGCGATAGTTACGACATTTCAGATCCTAGTATTTCCGATTGTTCTGAAACGAACGAGGTACGAGAGACGCCAACCACGGTGGTGTATGTGGTTGCCAAAGAAGGAGGGCGTGAAGCCTCCGGTGTCAAAGTCACTGTCGACACAGACAAAGGTAATTTGTCGGTCTCAGATGGCAGTGTTTTGACCAATTCAAATGGCCAAGGCTACATGACGTTAGCGCCCGGAGAAGACACCGGTGTTGTGACGCTCACGGCTAATTATTCTGATGCTGATTCAGCGGAAGTGATTGCCACTATTTTTGGTGCCCCAACTACATCTGACAAAACCATTGATGTGAGTTTATGGGATTGCCCGCCAAGTCAAAGCGGATGCATGGAAATTGATGACTTCTCATCCGCATCACCTGCACTTATTATCGTGAAAGCCACTAGCGATCAGCAACCAGCCACTAAAGCTAAAGTGGTAGTGACTGCCGACAAAGGCACCTTGTCACCGTCAGATGGTGTTGCCTTAACGGATGACGAAGGTATGGCTTACATAGACATATCAGCGGGCGTTGATAGCGGTATTGTCACCATTTCTGGCACATACGATGATGCTTCTGACGAAGTGCTAGCAACGATTAACGAGGTTAAAATCAACCTTGAGCTGACATCAACTTTGGCTCCGGGTGATGAGTTGGCCGATGGCTCTACATTGCCGATTACGGCCACATTAACCACAGATGATGGCGAACCTTATTTGTCGCCAGTGGAAGTGACGTTTACGTCTCAATGTGTGGCAAGCGACAAAGCTGAGTTAGATGATTCTATATTAGCCACCAATGGTACAGCTCAAGCCACATACAAATCAGCAGGGTGTGAAGCTGAAGATGTGATTACGGCCTCTGTGACATTGGGCAGTTCGAGCGACACGCAGCAGCTTCTTATTCCGATTGCAGTGACGTTGGCTGGCAATATCGAATTTGTTTCAGCAGCGCCAGAATTGATCAACTTGCAAGGTACGGGGGGGCAAACAAGTTCTGTCGTGACCTTTAAAGTGACAGACTCAAGTCAAAATGTGAAACAAGGCCAACAAGTTAACTTCTCACTCGCCAGTGGCGAAGATAAAGTTGAATTGAATGTGATGTCGGCCATTTCTAACAATGACGGTGAAGTGACCGTGACGGTGACGTCTAAGTCACTGCCAGGCTCGGCTCGTATTCAAGCCGAAGTGGACGGAAGTGACCCTATCATTACAGCGGTATCATCCGTGCTCGCAATTGCAACGGGCCTGCCTGACGCGGACAGTTTCTCAATTTCGTTTGATACTGTGAATCCGAATGCGTGGAGCACAGATGGTGTTCCTGTTGTTGTGACTGTTAGAGTTGCTGACCACTTTAACAACCCAGTCCCTGACGACACGTCTATCTCGTTTATTGCTGAAGGCGGTTCAATTCAACCGGCTTGTAAAACGAGTGGTGGCAAATGTTCGGTGACGTGGGAGTCTGCAGATCCAAGGCCACTCGACGCGCGCGTCACTGTATTAGCATTTGTTGAGGGTGAAGAATCATTTTATGACCTTGATGGGGATGGTTTGTACACCGAGGGTACAGACACCTTTGTTGCTTATTACGATTTAGGCGAGGCCTATCGCGATGACAATGAAAATGGTGTGTATGACGATGTGGACCAATTAATCGACCGCAACAAAGACCGTATCTATAACGGGCCAAATGGCATCTACGACGGCTTGCTGTGTAGCGATGCTTCATCTGCAACCGGTGGGTGTAATAAATCATTGGTTGATGTCACTAGTCTTGGTGCCAATGTGATTGTCATGGCTGGCAACAGTCCTGAGGCATATTTCTGTGCCAACGATGGTTCTGATGTTGATTGCAGCGGCGGACCAAGTGGTGCACCATCGACTCAAGCCAGTAATATTGATCGTGTGTATGTTTGTATACGCGACCGTGCACCAGACGGAACCTATAACCCTGTTGCTCAAGATAGTACGATTAGCTTTAGGGCGGGGTCGGGCTCTGATCTTGTGGTTGAAGCACCGTCAAATTTCGTGCAAGGATTTACCAATAACGCGATTTACCATGACTTCTTGGGTATTGATGATACCCAGTCTTGTGGTGATGGGTTGTACAGCGTTTTAATCAATACCGATGAAGGCTTGGGCAGTGTTATTGTCGAACTTGGAACTGGAGAAAACCCCATTTCATCTTCAATTTCGATAGTGGCTCCATAAGCTATAAATCGACTAAAAAGGCGCCGTTTGGCGCCTTTTTTTATGGGGGGGGCTAAAAGGACTGTTGGAATGGGTAAATAGAACCTAAATCAAGAAGTTGAGTCAGTTGATCTAGTGCCTCATGGCACTCTTGAATAAACGTCATGTCAGCGAGATCTGCTACTTCAACACGATCGCGGTAATAGCGTTTAATGCATTGTTCCAATGCTGCAATTTTAGTCTCTGACATGAGACACGCTTGGTTTACCGCGGCGGCTTCGACATCGTTTAATACCACTCGTAAACGAAGACAAGCAGGGCCACCACCATTGGCCATGCTTTGTTTCACATCGATGAATTCGACCTGTTGTATCGGCGTGTTCTGTTGCATCAAGTCTTTTAAATAAGTCTCTACGCTTGCTGTTTTTTGGCACTCTGTTGGCGCTACAAGAGCCATGGAGCCATTTTCTAGCGTTATTAGTTGAGTATTGAACAAATAACTTTGAATGGCGTCAGAGACGGATACAGCCTTATTTTTCACTTCAATTAAGTGTAACGGGTGATGACCTTCGTAGGCGGCGGTTAAGTCGGCTTTTAATTGTGCCGGTTCGGCAAACGCTAGCTCGTGATAGAAAAGTGCGTTGCTGTTCCCCACGCTGATGACGTCATTGTGAAATACGCCAGCATCAATCACATCGGGATTTTGTTGCGCGTAAACCACTTTGCTTGGCGATAATCCATGTTTCCGTGCAACCGCTTGACTGGCTTCGAGCGTTTGGCGGGCAGGAAATTTTTTGGGAGAAGGGACTGAACCATCAAAAGCTACTTTACCGTAAACAAACAATTCTACGCCCGCTGTGCCATAGTTACTGCACAAGCGCGTGTGGTTAGCAGCGCCTTCATCTCCGAAATGTTCTGACATGGGCAGAACAGCGTGATGATGGAAATGCTGACGGCTCGGAAACACCCGTTGTAAAAGTGTTCGGGTAAATTCGGGCTCTAGTGAACGATGGTACTTATTGACCAAGTTTGCTGCGGTAAAGTTGACCTTGCCGTTGGCGCAATCGGGACTGGGTGAAACCGTGGCAGCATTGGCGGTCCACATGGATGACGCCGACATGCAAGACTGAAAAATTGCAGGACATTGTTGACTTGCGGATCGAATCACATCAGCATCTGTGCCAATGAAACCCAAGTTTCGTAATGCCGAAACGTCAGGTCGTTGTTGCGGAGCGAGTACGCCTTGAGGTATTCCTAAAGAGAGTAGCGTACGCATTTTTGACAAGCCTTGAAGGGCTGCTTTTTGAGGGTTAGATGGCGTTTGAGCATTGCCGGTTGATGCAATGTTGCCAAATGATAGGCCCGCATAGTTATGGTGAGGGCCGACCAAACCATCAAAATTAAATTCTTTAAACGACATAGTTAGTTTCTGGCATTGTTTTTTGAGTAAGCCGGTCAGTAAGTATGGGAAACGTAGAGGCATTGAACAATGCCCTAGGGGGTAATTTCTTGCTCAGCAATTATCAATTTTTTGCAAACAAAAGTTGACATCCTTGCATTGAGCGCATTATCTCTCTATATATACGCATCATTTTTCGAGTTGCTTCGAACCACCAAAGGTTGCATTCAGTCATATGGGAAAATCGCTGGTTATTGTGGAGTCACCGGCTAAAGCCAAGACCATCAATAAATATCTCGGTAAAGACTTTGTAGTGAAGTCCAGTGTTGGACATATTCGCGATTTGCCTACGGGTAGTCGTAATAATGGGACAGCTGCGCGTAAGCGTGCGTCAACCGCTGGACTTTCAGCAGAGCAAAAAGAAAAACTCAAACGTGAGAAAGAGCGTAAAGCGCTGGTCTCACGTATGGGAATCGATCCCGATCATGGTTGGAAGGCTCAGTATGAAGTTCTTCCGGGCAAAGAAAAGGTTGTTAACGAACTCAAAGCGCTCGCTGAAAATGCCGACTGCATCTATCTCGCAACCGATTTGGATCGCGAGGGAGAAGCCATTGCATGGCATTTACGCGAAGTCATTGGTGGTGATCCAAGCCGCTATCAACGTGTTGTGTTCAACGAGATTACTAAATCTGCTATTCAGAACGCCTTTGCTGAGCCGGCGATCCTTAATCAGGATCGCGTTAACGCTCAACAGGCGCGTCGTTTTCTCGACCGAGTTGTTGGTTTTATGGTGTCGCCTCTACTTTGGAAAAAAGTAGCGCGAGGTTTATCTGCTGGTCGTGTTCAATCGGTAGCCGTGCGCCTTGTGGTGGAACGCGAACGTGAAATTAAAGCATTTGTACCCGAAGAGTTTTGGCGTATTCATGCTGAGCTAGACGCTCAAGGTGAGGTCTTTAAGGCGGAACTTCAGCGTTATGCGGGCAAAGCCTTCAAAGCAACCAATGAAACTGAAGCCATGACGGCGGTTAAAGCATTAAAAGCAGGGCAGTTCATTGTTTCTAATCGTGAAGTGAAGCCTAGCCGTTCTAAACCTTCAGCTCCATTTATCACCTCAACGCTGCAGCAAGCAGCGAGTACACGCTTGGGCTTTGGCGTGAAGAAAACCATGATGATGGCACAGCGCTTATATGAAGCCGGTCACATCACTTATATGCGTACCGATTCAACTAATTTAAGCCAGCAGGCGGTTGAGTCATGCCGCGAATTTATTGGTTCTAATTTTGGTAGTCGTTATTTGCCTGATTCTGCAAATTTGTACGGCAGCAAAGAAAATGCACAAGAAGCTCATGAAGCGATTCGTCCTTCCGAAGTGTCGCTTCAAGCCTCTCAGCTGTCGGGCATGGAAAAAGATGCCGAACGCTTGTATGAGTTGATTTGGAAGCAGTTTGTGGCGTGTCAAATGACTCCCGCAGAATATGATGCAACTAAGTTAAGCGTTGCCGTGGGCGACTACGAGCTACGTGCAAGTGGCCGAACGTTGAAGTTTGATGGTTGGACGCGCGTGTTGGCTCCGCTGGTACGTAAAGCTGAAGACGAAGTGATTCTGCCCATGGTTAAAGCCGGGCAACAACTGGGTCTGGAGCAACTGAAGCCAACACAGCACTTCACCAAACCGCCTGCTCGCTTCAGTGAAGCTGCATTAGTGAAAGAGCTTGAAAAGCGTGGTATTGGACGTCCATCAACGTACGCTGCAATTATTTCTACCATTCAAGATCGTGGTTATGTGCGTCTAGAAACACGTCGTTTCTATGCTGAAAAAATGGGTGAAATTGTCACCGACCGTTTGGTGGGTAACTTCCGCGATTTAATGAATTTTGATTTTACCGCTCAAATGGAAAATACACTTGATTCAGTGGCCTCTGGTGACAAGAATTGGGTCGATGTATTGGACATGTTCTACGCCGACTTCTCGGGTCAGCTAGAGCAAGCAGCATTGCCTGCTGAAGAAGGTGGAATGTCTGATAATCAAATGGTGATGACGGATATTCCATGCAGCAAGTGTGGCCGTCAAATGGGAATTCGTACCGGTCAAACGGGTGTGTTCCTTGGGTGCTCAGGATATTCCTTGCCTCCAAAAGAGCGCTGCAATAACACCATGAATTTGACGCCGGGAGATGAAGCGGAGTCGGCCAACTTGTCGACTGAAACCGAAACGCTTATGGCGATGAAGCGTTGCAGAAAGTGCGGCACTGCCATGGATAGCTACCTCATCGATACTGAGCGAAAGCTACACGTTTGTGGTAACAACCCAAACTGCGATGGTGTAGAAGTCGAGAAAGGCGAATTTAAGATTAAGGGTTATGACGGTCCTCTACTTGAGTGCGACCGTTGTGGCTCTGACATGCAACTTAAGTCTGGACGATTCGGGAAGTACTTTGGCTGTACTAACGAAGAATGTAAAAACACACGTAAGTTACTTAAAAATGGTGAAGCAGCTCCGCCGAAAGAAGATCCAGTGCCATTGCCAGAATTGCCGTGCGAAAAATCTGATGCGCACTTTGTTCTGCGTGATGGCGCGGCAGGTATCTTCTTAGCGGCTCATACGTTCCCGAAATCACGTGAAACTCGTGCGCCACAAGTGCAAGAGTTGGCTCGTTTTAGAGATCGTATCTCGTCTAAGTTCTATTATTTAGCCGATGCGCCGCAAAAGGATCCGGATGGTAATCCGTCTGTGGTTCGTTTCAGCCGCAAGAATAAAGAACAATATGTGATGAGTGAAGTTGAGGGCAAAGCGACCGGTTGGACGGCTCATTATCGTGACGATAAATGGGTTGAAGAAGCCAAGCCAAAAGCGAAACCGAAGAAAGCCGCAGCTCGCAAGAAAAAATAGCGCAGCAGTGACTCATTCTGAGCCACTTGTAACAACCAGCCTGTAAAAACGGCTAGGTTAATGCCTCAAAGGCCTTACACACCCGTGTAGGGCTTTTTTATTGCATATTGATGACTAGAGTTTGAAGGCACACCATGTTCATCGTCATGATAGCTACTGTAATTGGTCCGCGATAGATTCAATGATGAAATCAACAAAGCATTTGAGTTTTAGTGAACTTTGGTAAGGTTTGTAAAATACTGCATGAATGGGCTGGTATTGTGTGATGGTTGCGTCAGTTAGCACTTGTACCAAGCGCCCTTGAGTTAAATCGTTGCGGGTCATAAAGTCGGCTAAACACGCAATGCCCATGCCGTTGAGCGTTGCTTGCCGAATTAAAGATCCACTGCTGCACGCCAGTTTTGTGTTGAGCTCAAATGCTTTGCTCTGTTCGTCTTGAATGAGTGGCCAATGGTTCAGACTGAGCGGTTGAGAAAAACCAATACACGCATGTTGATGCAAGTCATTCACATGGTTCGGAACACCGTGATTCTTCAAGTACTCCGGGCTTGCAATAATCCGCAGCGGCGATTTGCCAACACGCCGGTAATGCAGTGATGAATCTTTCAGCTCCCCAATTCTAAACGCGACGTCAACTTGCTCGGCGATTAAGTCGATTTGATGATCAAAGCTCGCTAGTTCCAATTGAATTTTGGGATACTTTTTCATAAAGCCATCAATGTAAGGCATGATGCAGTGCTCTAGAAATGGTGTAGGAGCGTCCACTTTCAATTTACCCGCTGGTTCACCATGACTAAGGGCTGCGTTGTCTTGAATATCATTGACGATGGTCAATGCTAATTGCGCTTTTTCAGTGATGATTCTCCCTTCGTTGGTTAGGCTAATACGTCGAGTTGTGCGGGTAAATAGTTGAATATTTAACTGTCTTTCTAATTGGCCTATTTTTCGACTGATGGCTGAGGGAGTTTGTCCTAGCAATTCCGCTGTTTTACTGAAGCTGCCGCTGGTATTGACCGCCACCAAGACTTTGAGTTGATCTAATGTAATATTCATTTGTTCTCTTTTGGCACAAGTGATGTTCCATTGATGATATTTTAGTAGGTTGTTTCTGCGTTTAGTATATGTCTCCTAGAATAAATACACCGTTTTCCTTTGGAGTCATCATATGAACTTACAACTCACCAACAAGCTTGCATTGGTTACCGCATCTACTGGCGGTATTGGTTTAGAAATTGCCAAATCGTTGGCAGCCGAAGGCGCGACTGTCATTGTCAATGGTCGTTCATCTACCAGTGTTGAACGTGCAATCGAAGCAATTACTGCTGCGATTCCAACCGCGAAACTAGAGCGTCTAGTGGCTGACAATGCAACTGCCGAAGGAAATGACATCACCACCCAGCAATTCCCTAACATTGATATTTTGATTAACAATTTGGGGATCTATGAGTCGGTTGAGTTTTTGAAAAGTACCGATGAGCAATGGCAGCACATTATGGATGTGAATATTATGAGTGGAGTGCGATTATCGCGCTTTTACTTGAATACTATGCTCGCACAAGATTCCGGTAGAATTATCTTTATGTCCAGTGAGTCGGCTGTAAATCCGGCACCAGAGATGGCGCATTACAGCGCCACGAAAACAATGCAAATGTCGTTGTCCAGAAGTTTGTCGGAGTTGACGAAAGGGACTCAAGTGACAGTCAATACCTTGTTGCCGGGCTCGACTCAAACCGAAGGTGTGAAAGAATTTGTTCAAAACTTATTTCCCGAACTTGCTTATGAAGAAGCCGAACGTAAGTTTATGGAAGAGAACCGCTCCACGTCGTTGATTGGCCGTTTGATTAATCCAAAAGAGATCGCAGACTTTGCCACTTTCATCAGTAGCCCACTATCTTCTGCAATTAATGGCGCAGCACTGCGTATTGATGGCGGAATTGTGCGCTCCGTATTTTAAGCACGTTGTAGACTAATGATGTGTATCGCCCCAAAAACCGTGTGTCGGCTATGGGGCGATATGTGTGATGCACCATTACTTTTGAGGCGCTTGTTGACCATAGCGTCTTTGATAAAGGCTTTGATGCACCTTTTTCGCAGATTTTATTAAGTGCGGGTATGGAATATCTGTGGTGGTGACAAAACCTACGTTGTAGTTTTCGCCATCGTGCGCTCTGCCTGTGATAGGCGAATCGATGTATTGGAACCAGTGTGCGCCGACTAGGTATGGATTGTCGATCACCGTATCCATGTATGTTTCATACATATCTGCGCGCGTCTTTTGATTCGGCGCATGGATGATTCCGGGGTTTGGTTGACCGGTATCCGTTGAACCAATATGGAACTCACCAATAATGGTTGGCATGTCTAGCTCTTCAAGAAATCCCCACGTCACTTGATCGAGTCCTTCTCGATAATAGTTGTAACTAATCACATCTGCATATTTCTTGGCAGACCAACGTGCTTCTGGTGATGTTCCCCACGAGGTGAAACGAGCGCCCATATACATATGGTTGGGCAGTACATCAGCAACGGCTTGTTTGACGACCTTGAAATATTCATCTGCATAGCGTTCTAGTAACCACGAGAAATCACTCAGCATGGCTTCAGAGAATTCGGTGTCCATTTTGTAATCAAGGCCATTATCGAGCTCTGCCCACGAATTGATGTCTCTGTGCCATGCTGTTGCCAACGCATCGATGTTGCCATATTTATCTTTGAGCATTTGGCTGAACACGTCTTTGGTTGGGCTGTCTGATGGTGTTTTGGTGAGAGCGTCAAATACAATACCGTAGCGCTGAATCGGTTTTCCTTGTCCCCCCCAACTCATTTCATTGTCGATGAAGACACCAATACACCACGGGTTATTTTGCACTTCTTCAGCGATCACTGCCGTGGTGATATGGGCTCTGCGTACAAATTCTTGATCAAATGGATCTGGCATTGCCCCCCAATAATCAAACCCTGAGCTGAGTGTTTTAAAGTCACCTATGATCCAACCATTGGCAAAATAGGGCACTTGATTGTTGTTGTAAAATGACGCATCTGTCCAGTTACCAAATGAGGTGAATCCCCAATCATTCATTCGGTCGAGAGTCACTTGTCGCCATTGATCGATGTAAGATTTTGGACTGCTTTCACCGTAACGGCGTTCTAGGTTAGCTTGGTAAAAACTAAAGACTTCACCGTGTTCAATTGGACCCATGTGGGACTCTCTACGGTAGCCGTAATGTTCTGCTAACGGCGAGTTGTAGTCAGGCAACCACTCAAACATATTGTGACGTTGTTCATTGGCGATATAAGCTGTTTTTTGGGCTTTTGTGTAATTGCCACCAATGGCTTGAGAATCTTCAGGTGTCACATCATTTGGGTCTATGTAGCGCACAGAGTCGTCTTTATAATCAACCCCGGTAAAGGTTGATGTATTGGCCATACGAGCATTGGCAATGCCGCTGGAAAAGAACAAATAACCTTGAGGATCGACCATGGCCCATTGACCGCTCACTTTTTCTGTACGGAAGTATCCTGTTGCATTCAATTTGGGGCCCGATCTCCAACCGCCAAACTTGCTGCGTTCAGGCCAGCCCTTCGATTGTGCTAATTGTTTTAACTCTTCATCGGCACGCGCTTTGAGTTGTGCATCAGATGTTACTTTTAAGTCAAATTCAACATCATTGCGCTGCCCATACGCATCGACGATTTTATTTAAATAGTCGGCGTTGGGGGTTGGCGTTGTTTCAAATCGAACATTGTCGAGCACCACTTGAGTCAGGTTGATTTGAGTTTCGGTATAAATTGAAATGTCGTACACGTCAGAAAAATCTGCATTGACTTTCCCGCCGCGCAGAATCATTTTGCGCGCAGGTGAGTCAAACGTAGGGGGCGTATCTCGAAGGCCCGTGTCTACATTTAGATCGAGACCTTTTAATTCGAAATATAGGGTTGTTTTTTCACCTACATCGAGCCCGATTGTGCGCCGCTGAACCGCGTCTGAGAGACCTTTAACGTTGGTACTTAACATCACTGGCGTGACGCCCGTGTTTTGTATATCAAACATCAATGCATTGTTACCAAGCTCTGAAGTGTTCCAAGGTGCAGAAGGCACTAAATTGATGCCTGACGAGGCGTGTGAATTTGAAAATGATACTTGCAAACCCTGGCTATCAACCCCGTTCTTAACCAGTGTTATATCCGCATTAAACGCTTCAATGAACGATGGAATGTGAGCCGATTCAAAATCAGTGACCCGAACTTGTGATAACTGTTTATCTTCGCTATCAGTGACAGCACCACATGATGTGATGAACGGACACACGATTGAACTTAGCAGTACAAGGGGTAAGTTTAAAAATTTACTTTCGCGCAAAACGCTGACCTCAAGTTGAACGATTTAAAGTTTATTGTGGTCAGCGTTTTGAATTGACACATGTAATGTTAATTTATTTTATCGATTCATTCTCAAGCGCTAATTTGTTCTGATTCATGAGCTGTTGAATTTGTTGCTGAGATAGGGCTGCTTCATGAACGTAAAGCTCATCTAAAGCGCCTTTGAAAAACATTTGTTGCTCATGTTGAGCCTTGTCTTCGTAGCCAATATTCCGGCCTAGACTCAAAGGTCGCGACAGAGGGTGATCGAGTAAAGTATCGATTTTCGCAATGGATTTGTTTTGCGTGCGCTCTAATTCACCATCCACATAGAGCAACACATGTGTGGCAATATTAGATGTTTCGCCGCCGTAAAGAACCACTGCAATATGATGCCACTGATCGTCTCGAAGGTCGGTAGACCCTACAACTTGTGCTTGATAGGTACCAATGCGAAGTCGGCCTAAAGGGCCGTCTATCGCTTCTGGATTGGGCGAAATTTGCCAAGCAGCATAATCCTGTTGCAACCCCCAGTTGACCACACCATAGGCGTGATTGATCGAGAAATCTTTCGGAATTTTCAACCAAAAACTAACGGTTCGAGGGTCGTCATGACCAATGCCTGGAAAATTAGTTTCTAACCAGTTGCCTTGGCCATCAAACTCAATTGCCTGATCAAATACGCCGGTTATATGCGAAATTGGCGTGTCGGCTGGAGAACGATCAATAGCGGGGTATTGCTCGGATGTAAGCCCTTGACCAGTCGATGGAAACTGTTGCTCGATTTGCTCATTGAAAGACCAGTGCAAATAATCAGGCTCAAGCGCTGAGTTACCCGGCAACACTCGCATGAATTCGCTGGCATCGCTCTTGAAATTTGTTACTTGGTGGGCCAAGTCGAAGGCTAGACCTTCATCTTTTTTCGCATGGCGATAACTCTGTTCTGTATTGCCGCGCGCTTTAATTTCACCGTCTAATACATGCACCTTCGACGCACCGTTTTGGTTTACTTCAACACCAAACTCTGTTCCTAAGTCAATGATTTCTGAGCTGGGGGTGTCAATACGGAAACCAATGGCATTGGGGGGTACTCGCGCAATTAACTTGCCGTGATCCAAAATGACTTGTTCGGCTGATTTTAATTGCAACTTAATGGGGGCTTCTAAAACGAGCACCACACCGTTATTCAAGGTGATTTCGCTGTATCCTTGATGCAGCTCTACTTCGCCTCGGCCTAAATGATTCCCGATATGTAAGCTGTCCAATGCAGGTGACACGGCTGCGATTTTGGTAACTTGAGCAAAATCCTGTTGTAAATCTACATAATTGGCAGCAAACAAAATGCTCACTAACATCACAATGCTGGCAGCCATCGCCATTGGTTTTTCATACCAAGGGGTAGGGGCTTTGATGTTGTTAATTTCGTTGTTGACGCGATCCACAAGGCTGCTGGATTGCTCTGGCAGAATGCGCTCGATCACTTCACTCGAAAACGACTGAGTATCGTTTTCCGCCATGAGTTCAGCTGCCAATAATCGTTCGATGCTGACTTGTTCGCTCAACGTTGTTAACAGTTGAGGCGTCGTTTTACACTCAGCCAATAGCTCTTCAGCAACATCTTCGCCACTGAGATAAGCTGCGACCAGCCGTTCATGCTCGGGTTTTAAATGGGAATTTGATGTCATTGGGTCAGATCCCTCATTTTGCTATCGATACAGCTTTTTAATTTCTGCCGCAGCCGATAGAGCCGCATGGTCATCGTTGAATGTCGTTCATCGTATTTAGTACAAAGCTCGGTCACGGAAAAGCCGAGGTTATAGTGCTCATTTAACAACAGACGCATTTTCTGATCGAGCCGATTAAAGCAGCTTTTTAAATTGCTTAGATGTGCTGATTCATTGTCTTCGTTAAAACGTTCATCAATGTGTTCGTTGACTAACGTTTCTAGCTCAGCATGACCGCCGACGGCAATCAATTTGTGTTTACGCCTGTAATTTCTTAACAAGTTAATGGCAATGCCCCGAAGCCAGGCACCAAACGAGCAATCGGATTGGAAGTCCTCAAGCTTTTTATAGGCCAATATAAAGGCTTCTTGCGCCAAGTCTTCAGCTTCATGAGCCGTTTCTAAGCGAACACGAAGACAAGCCCTGACCGATGGTTCGTATCGTCGAACTAATATTGAATAGGCATGAATATCACCGCGTTTTACCTGTTCAATAATGTGAATATCGGTCAATTCTATGGGGGCCTTCTGGCTCATTGTGTGGAGCCACCTCTCACTGGCAACAGAGCAGAATTATCAAAACTTTGAATGAACGATGGCTTGTGGACGCTAGCTTCAACTGTGGTTGCAGTGAGTACACCTGTTTGCTTGTTGCGCTGAATTAAATTCAGACGATTACTATGCTGGTTTGCCACCAGTATGTAGTTGCCACTGGTTGAGAAATTAAAGTCTCTTGGATGGTTGCCACCGGTACTCAATTGGGTGACTTTCTTTAGTTCACCAGAGTCTTGGATTGAGTATCCGTACAACATATTTTCGCCTCGAATGGCGACGTAGAGATATTTTCCGTTAGGGCTGATACGAATGGCTGATGCGGTATTTTTCGGAGTTGTGTTTGCAGCTGAAATAACCTCCACTCGTCCAGATGGGATCAGTGTTCCATCAGAGTTTTGTTGTTCAAATATGGCGATACTGTTGCTGAGCTCGTTCAGGCTGTACACCCAGGGTTTTGACGGGTGAAAGGCTAAGTGTCGAGGGCCGTCTCCAGCGAGTGTCGAAACTTTATGTTGAGGCTTAAGCGCTTGCTTGTGGGTGTCGAACATCAATATTTCATCGGTTCCCAAATCGGTAATATACAAATAGCGGTTATTGTTGCCCCATCCTGCAAAGTGCAAATGAGGCGCTTCTTGGCGAGACGTGAGGCTGCTGCCGCTATGCTGATATTCATCTCTTAAAACGGGTGTTTGTGTTGGACCTTCGAGGTCGAATAGAGCGCTATTGCCACTGTTATAATTCACAACAGCAACTTGTTGGTGTTCAGGGTTCACGCCGATATGACAAATGCCGCTGCCGTTTACGGGCACAGAATGGAGCAATTCGAACGCTTGCTGCTGAGCCTGCCATTGGTGGATTTCCAATCGTGGTTCATTTGTAGTCGTCGTCGCAATGGCGTACAGCATTTGAGATTCTGACTGCCAATTCAGATACGACGGATTAATCGTGTCTGTGACCGCTTTTTCTAGTTGCAGTTGCTGTGCTGAAATATCGAAACTGAGCAGTTGAACACCTGGTGTTTCAGGCGCGGTGTAGCTGCCCACTAAAAAGTATTCTGTGTTACTGACAGATGCTTGATTTGCGTTTAGGCTGGCGGTCGGGTGAGTTTCGCATCCGACTGTAAATAGCGCAGCAGTTGCGCAAGCCCATGTGGTGATGGCTTTGCCAACTGTCCCTTTGTTCAATGCATTTTTCAGTAACACAGGTGTATTCCTTTTTAGTGAATTTCTATTCCAAATAGTGCCGCAGGCACATGATCCGATGGATGACTAAACTCAATAACGATTTGCTGAGTTTGAATCGGTGATGCTAAACACAAACGGTTCATAGTTTGGTGGTTGTCGTTTACATCGGCAATGAGCTTACCTTCCGCTGTCTTAATGCGATAGCGTTGAACGCAGTAAGGTATCACTGTTTCAGGGTGTTCCATCAATACAGTTTCCAGTGCGTGATCTGAATCGGAATCAAAAAACATGTCGATCTGCTCAATTGTCACTTCCTCAGGCCATGTCAGCGTTAAACGGGGCTGAGGATCGCTTAAATCAGACACCCAAGCATTAGCTTTGAGCCAAGGGCGAACATGGCCATTGACCACTTGCTCAACGTTAAATGCTGCCAATGGAGGCGAGAATGTCATGGCTAAGTTCTGGCCGTTGGGGCGGCGTTCAGGTGTCCAAAGCTCAAATTCATCGATACCACTGTTAGGCGGTGGCGTTTGACGGCCAGTGTTTGACACGGCTTTGTGTACCTTATTGAACACGGCTAGGGTGCCCGTGATGAGTCGATCTGAAAGCGGCAACGATATTGCGTCATTGGCTAAGAAGCAGATAAAACCGTATTGATCGCCAACATTAACATCTGAGAAATCAATCGAAACGCATTGTTCACCGACTTCAACCGGAATCTCTATCGTTTTAAGTATTTCATCTGGCGTATAGTTCGCGGGTTTTGAGCTGGTGCGGAGTTGGCATGTCAACTGCGTTGCTTCAGTGGCTTTAACGGTTATTGCCATGAGCGGCGCAGGGCCAGACTGCAGCGGCACGAGTTGCGCGCTGGATTGGCACAATTGCTGGTAATCACCATTCGATTCATAAGTACTAAGTGCCAACTCACTCGAAGCGGACAAGGTGGCAGTGGCGGCTTTGTTTTGGCTTTGATCCAAAGTAATGCCCGGAATGCCATGGGCAACGGCGCTAAGGCGCTGTTGTAGCTCTTGCATTTTTTGGGGAGCCAATAACGACTTCGGTGAACAGTTCTGCTGAATACACATGGCTGCTGCGGCGCCAACTGCCTGACCGCCGTGAGCGCAGGTGATCATGACGCGAGTAGAGCCAAACGCCATGTGGCTTGCACTGATAATCCGACCTGCGTAAAACAGGTTGTCGATGTCTTTGCTGACAAAGCATCGATAAGGAATTTGATACACACCTTTGGAATGAAATTGAGAGCATGCAGGGCGATCGCTATAAATACCTTCGGCAGGATGAATGTCGATAGCCCAGCCGCCATACGAAACGGCATCCGAAAACTCTGTTTGCTCGACGATGTCTGATTGAGTGAGCATGTACTCGCCTTCGAACCGGCGACTTTCACGTTTGCCCGGTACTGTGCCAACCCACTCCAAAGTTAAGTTGTCTACGTCATCAAATTTACCGCTGTTTTTGATGTAATCCCAGATACCGTAAACAATTTTCCAAAGTTCCCATTTGATATCTTCGGTTTCATAGATCGTGTCTTTTACTCCACCAAATTCAATCCACCAAAATTTACACCCTGAATCGTGGCCTTGAATGTTTCCACAGCGCGGAATAGCGCCAATTTCCTCTTGGGTATAAGCGAATTTAGGAGCGCTATAACTCACTGGTTTATTCATTTTTTTGCTGTAGAAGAACAGCGTGTGACCCAACAATTCGGTATTGGCCTCGTCCGATGCCAAAAGCTCGTTAAATTCAGTTTTTGCTTCAGCGCCAATTCTAAAAGCAGCGCCTGCATTAAATGCAACGAGGCCGTCACCTGTCGCGTCACAAAAGAGTGGGGCTGAAATACTGTATTGTGTGGAATTTTGGCTACAAAAAGCGTCGATACGGGTAATGGTCGTATCATCCGATTTATGCACTTGCTGAGCCGCAGTATTCAGTAGCAACGTGATATTGGATTCTGCCACCACTTTGTCGAGTAGAACAGTGTCGAAAATCAGAGGGTTGCCTTCGGGGTTAACACGCAAATTATCCAGCATGATTTCGTCAATGACGCCGCCTTCGCGAGACCAACGGTTGTTGTTCCCCATGTGCGAAGTGGCGCCTAAAGCCCACAATCGAACTTCGCTAGAGGCGTTACCGCCGAGTACGGGTCTATCTTGCACCAATATGACTTGAGTGCCTGTTCGGGCTGCTGAAATCGCGGCACAAACACCCGCTAAACCTCCGCCAACAACTACAAATTCTGTGGTTAAGTGATTCGTTTTATTTTCACGAGAGTCGGGATTAAATTTTTCTATAATCATGGTTCTTACTACTTTGATTGATTTGCTGAGCGAGCGCTGGCAGAAGTTCGGGCATCTTTCTCAGCCGGTGTTAATGCTTGGCTGAAGTACACATCGGGATGGTGAATGACGTCTGTTTGTTTCATTTCACCACTGTGATTAATACGAGATAAGTTGCAGTCGAAACGGCCCAGAAAGCTATGCTTAGTGGTGGGGTCACGCTTGTCGCAAAAGTGGCTTAAGCCCCATTCAATGCCATGCGCGTGCGCCGATGAATCAAACGCTGAAGGAATGAAAGGGCCTGCGGCCACGGGCATCATTGATGTGACTGATGCAATCGAGAAATTGACGCCGTCTGCAGCGTATTGAATGGTATTGCTTTCATTGCCGTTGCGAATAGCAAATGCCGCAATACCTTCTCCGAACTGAAAGTAAGTGGTTTCATGCCCGGAATTCAAAATGGGATTTAAAGGGTGTTTGTTAAACGGCCCCATTGGGTCGCTGGCTGTTGCGACGCCATTGCCTACAAGGTATTCGGGGCGGTCGCCATATGCGGCTTTGTAATACAAAAATATCTTGTCTTGGTAGACTAACAAGTAGGGGTCATGGATGGAAAATTGATCCCAGCTTCCCTCCGGTCCGTTGGGCACAACGAGTGCGCCCGACGCTTGCCAAGGCCCGTCAGGAGAGTCTGATGATGACAGCGTGACTGGACAATGGTCGCCTTGGGTCCCGCTAGCCTCCATAAATGCTTGATAATACAAGTAATACCTATTGTTCCAGACCAAAATGTCGGGCGTGGATACTGAACGCCAACCTAGCTCTGGTTTTGGCGGGCGTGACACGGCAACGCCTTGCTCGGTCCAACAAAACCCATCATCACTGGTTGCATACCAGATCTCAGCTAAATCCCAGTCTGTGGATGGAACCGTCTCTGAACATTGCTCGGGCCCCTTGGGAGGGCATACGGTATGACGCTTGGTATACCAAACGTAATATTTTTGATTGACGCAGATGATTTTGGAGGGGTCGCGACGCGACACCGTTCCGTCATCATTGTTATAATCTAAGCCTTCCAACTGCGTGTATTTAAAGCTAGTAAATAACGGGTTATCTTCCGGCCTAGGTGTTAAGTAATTGTCGTAAAGACGTTCCATTGCTTGACTTAACGCCATTTTCGGTTTGGTTTGGGGAATGTCCCACGGAAAATATGTAGATTTATTTGGGCTCATAATTCACCTCTGGCTCCGAGCGGTCACGCTGGCTGAACAGCAGGTAACAACCAATGCAAAAGATAATGCTGCCCATCCCGGCGATGACGATTTGTCCGTTATCGGCAATGGATGACAATGCCAGCATAATGGCGCCTGTTGCTGTGATGCCGAAGCCTACAACTCGAATGCCTTTTTGGTTTTCCGACTGGTGCTGCGATTGAGACGTGGCGGATGCAAGTTGGGTACGCTCAGACATGGCATTCACGTGATTTTGATACCCGCTCGCTTCTTGCTTACGCGTGCGTAGCATTAGCTCGAAGAGTGTCAAAATCAGCACAGGAAATAGCACTCCCAACGCCATTTCTTCAGTCCGGCTCAGTTTTACGTTGATGAGCCACGGTGCTAAAAATTTGAAGAAGCCATTGACGGTGAGCGTCATGACCGTGGTGGTCAAGATAGATATGCCGTTTTGGTATCGAGAAAATAGTAACCAAATTGGAGGAAGGAAAAGTGCACCACCGGTTAATGCAGCCATGGTCATGACGACTTCTACAACACCTCCCATTTGGGGGACGAGCAAGGCCACAACAATTGTGATAAAGCCCAAGGTAATGGTAGCAATGCGACCGACCGCGACGAGCATTTTTTGCGATGCTTGAGGTTTAAAGTGCTTGAAAATGTCGTTAGTGATGACGCCCGCGGCAATGTTAAGGGATGTGTTGATAGAGCTTGATGTGGCGAAAATCATCCCTCCCAGCATTAGACCAAGCATGCCAACAGGTAACACTTCTTTGCACATTAACAAGTAAGCTCCTTCGTTTTCAAATCCAGCTAATTCTGGATTCAAAGTTCGGTAAATCATCGGAGCAATCATCCAAATGACGGGGCTTACAAAGTACAAACCGGCAAATAGCCAACCGACTTTTTTGGCATCTTTGGGCGTAGAAACGCTCGTAAAACGTTGAATATAAGCCCAGTTACCTGCAATGAAGAATAGGTTGTAAATCCCAAAGGCAAACATAAAGCCCCAGGAATACTCGTCATTGGTCCAATTGAAAAAGTTAATCGGTGCTTTTTCAACGAAATTGCTGATCCCTCCTATCTTGTCCAGTGACAACGGCACAACAATGAGGACTGCCGCAGTCAGTACTATAAACTGCAAAATATCGGTAACGATCACGGCCCATAAACCGCCTACAGCGGTATAGATAAGAATGAGAATACCCAGAGCAATGATGGTGTGCTCGATGGACAAGCCCGTCGAGACCTCAACGATTTTGGCGACAGGGTAGAGGAAGGTACCCGTTGAAAAGCTCGCAATAATTAAAAATATATAGGTATAAGTTTTTTGTACTCGCAAACCTAACCGATCTTTGATGAACTCTGCGGCCGTGAGTACTTTGGTTTTTTGCCACTTGGGTGCAATAAAGCAGCCGATAATGATACCGGCAATGCACATGGTCCACTGGATGGTGACTGCAACCCATCCATGCTTGTAAGCAATAGAACCCCAAACTACGAAAGTACCGGCAGAAAAGAAGCTCATAAATAGCGACAAGCCACTCATCCACCAAGGCAATGCGCCTCCGGCGGAAAAGAAACTACTCATGTTCTTGCCCGACCCGGAAAAGCTTATTCCGCAACCGAGCACAAGAACGCTGAATAGAATAATTACGCTGATATCAATAATATTCATTTAAATGGCCTTGATATCTGCTTATTGGGCTTTGGGTGTGTAATAGCGCACCCAGTCAATGGCCATACTTGTGCCGTCGATGTCGTCGCTTACGGGCCCTGCAATGTCAGCTTTTAAGATCGCTAAGCTAAACAACATGGTTGTTTCGCTGAAGCACACATCGTTTCGCATGGAGTAGTAAAGCTTTCCATCAAAGTAAAAATGAAAGTAATCTTCGTCCCACTCAAGGCCGTAGGTGTGAAACTCTTTAGAAAAATCAGCAATGTCGGCAGCATTGTATTGAGCAAGCTGAACCCATTCTTGCCCATCGTGGTATTCAACCGTGTAATCGCTCATTAAGTTGCGATAATTACCGTTGGATGGGCCAGACTCTTGCAGCCATCCATTGATAAATTGTACGGCACCAATTTCTTTTTCGTTGGGCCATGTAAGCTCAATGAATTTTTCACCATGCTTCTCTGACACCCAACGGGTGTCGCTGCGACCGTCGATTGCAAATTTTTCTTCAGACGGTAACTTATTGAAAACGCCATTGGTTTTGAGTTCAACATCATCAGACAGAGCATGATTAGTGAGTGCATTTACTTTGTCCTGATCAAATGCGTCGGGATAGCCTGATTTTTCAGGGGCAAAAGCTCTGAACTCGCTTAAGTGTATTGATGCTGGATTGCTCGATTTTAGGCGGATTTTTTTTGTTTTAATGGGCTCGGATAGCGCAATAGTATGATCGGGTTTACCGAACAAAGTGTGATGTAATTGGTCGTCTGAATGACTCACTCGGCCATTGGGTAATGTGTACGTATCCGTCCAGTTGTGGACGTTAGTATTCATAATATTAGGGTAATGCCCCTCATTAATATCGATTTCGCAGGCTTTTTCATGGTCGGCTACACCTTGTTTGGGCCAAAACCAAAATGAATTATTGGTGCCGTATGCGCCTGCATATTTATAACGGGCTTCAAAATAGCCGTAGTGGAAGGCTCGTTTAGACCAAATGTTTCCTGTCGTCCATTCTTGACCTCCACGACTCTCTTTCTTACTCATCAAGTGAAGAATGCCGTCTTTAATCTCTGAGTTGTCGCGCCACCGGCTGCTTAACACCCAAGGGTTTTCTGTGGGGCCATTTTGAGAGATCCAGTTATTATCGAGCTGTTCATTGGCGTAGTTAAACTCATCGCTCCAGGCTAATTGCCACTGGCTTAAGTCAATGTGTTGCTCCGCTGACGCGACAGAAATGGTTGAACCTAACAGTGCACAAAACACTCGTTTTTTGGAAATACACAAAGTCACAGTAATACCTCAAGTCGTTTAATTTGCTACCAGCCGTAACAAACTCGGTTGAATTACTAGAAATTGTTATGAGATTTAAAAGTGACACACATATTTTTAAAAATTTTTAAATGAGTCTGTAAGTATTTGCTTTTGTGGATGCTTGATGAACTCTCGCACCCGAAGACCAGGTGAATGGAATCAAGGAATTGAAGGGAGGTGGATATTGCTGATATGTAGCTTAAAAAACAAAGCCACCAGGAGAGGTGGCTTTGTTCGATATGCTGCGTCAAGTTGACTTAGAAGCCTTCGCAGTCAGTTTGCGCACTGTGGTCACAACCGTTGGTACCAATGTAACCTTGAGTGCTGTATTCATCTTTAGGTAATTTGGCTTGAGTCTGATTGTTTTCTGAAAGTTGCGTCATGTACTTGATAAAGCCTTCCGCGTACTCCGTGTAAGTATCAACAAATTTAGAGTCGTTATAAATAACGCCAAACGTGTCATAACCGTCACGACCAGAAGCGATGAAGTCATTGGTGACAACTGTATATGTTGCAGACGTATCAATGGCAATCCAGTCACCCATTAGTCGAGAGTTGACTTCGACCTGACTCACACGTTGACCTTCTATTTCACTGGCATTGACATGAAAACGAAGCCCTGAAGCGTACGGGTAAGAGCCCGTCGACCCCTCATCGTCGAGCGTGTTGGACAACGCATCTTCAATCACGGTGATGATCTCAGCACCTGTCATGTTTAAGGTGACGAGTGTGTTTGAGAAGGGCAGCAAGGTAAATGCATCTGCGATGGTATATTCGCCAGTCGCCACATCAACACGAACGCCACCGCCGTTTTGAATAGCAATATCGGCGGTGGGGGTCACCGTTAAAAATGCTTTTGCAACAATATTTGAGATATCACTACCGTGCTCATAGGTTGCACTTGCGTCACAAATTGTGGAGCGTGCTTGTCCTGGCCAGCGGTCTAGGCATAGATCTTCAGACACCTCTCCAATGACTGTTTGTTCAAGCACCGCAACTTGCTCATTGAATCCATCGATGAGCGTTTGGGTGGATGCTGCTGGCTCAACAAAAACCGGCTCAGAAAGCTGTTCTAATTCGGCAACCACTCGTTGAGAGTCACCTGTACTAAGAACGCGGTTTTCATCATCACTGTACTCGTATACAAACGTGGTATCGAGCGGCATTTGAGGGCTACCAGAGCAATGGGTAACAACGCCGTTTTCGTCAAAATCGACCTGAAGCATGCCCATTAAATGCGCATACTCCCAAGCTTGAACGATACACACTGTTTCACCGTTTAAATTCGTTTCAATACTTGGGTAACTTCCCACCGCATTAAAGCCAATGTCTGTCAGGTTCTTAGGAGCTTCACCTGACATGTCTGAGGAACTAGCGACCGGGTAATTTGGAACCAAAAGGCTATGAGAATCACCACCAACAATCACATCTACACCTGTAAGGCTTTGTGCGAGTAAGAGGTCATTTTTGTACTGGTAGTGTGTGACTAAAATAATTTTATTTACGCCCATTGCTTCGAGTTCATCGATGTATTTTTGTGATGTTTCAATTTCGTTCAAAAACTCGGTTTCGGCATCAGGCTGTGATGAATTCTTGGTTTTGTCGGCAATGTCGATTCCAATAATACCGACTTGTTCGCCTTCAAATTCCATGAGTTTATAAGGCTGAATATAATCATTCGCAATAGGGGACTGGGCGTGCGGCACTACGTTAGCTGCGAGCACTGGAGTATTGCAACTCCCGCGATTTAAAAAATCGAGGAAACGGGCTAAGCCGGCATCTCCATCATCGAACTCATGATTTCCCAATGCAAACACATCAAAGCAAATGTCGTTCATGACCGCTGCGTCAGCTTCACCTTTGAACAGACTGTAATAGACGGTTCCTGTCATTGCGTCGCCAGAGTGAATTTTAATCGGGTTAGTTGCAGTTGCGGCTAAGTTATCAAACAAGGTTTTCATCATTGGAAAACCGCCGTAGGTGACGGACACTTCGCTAATGTTGGAGCCATCTTCGAGCTTGTCTGACAATGACAATGCTGAAACATCGTAGTCAAAGTCGTCTGCGTTGATATGAGAATGGTGGTCATTCATATGGAGAATGGACAAAGAAATTGCTTTGCCGTTGTTATTGTTGCTGCTATTGCATGCAACGAGCGTTGCACACAAAATCGCGCTCACTAATATCTTTTTATAGTGTTTCATGTCACTTCCCTGAACATCATTTCAAAAACAACGATTAGAAGTGATTTATATGACGGTTGCGTGACGGTGATATGACCATCGTTTGACAAGTAGGAGGGAGCAACAAAAACGCCGAGTGATAAGCACTCGGCGTATGTGTCATGAGCGTCAATTGAACTACCATTTTTTCTGAGTGAATTGCTCGTCCTCAGCTGGTGTTTGAACCTTAGCCATGTTTTCCGCTTCGGCTTTTTGGGTGATTTCTTGAATCTGAGCGCGCATGTCGTTGATGCTTGCGATTTTTGATTTCACATAGTCATCGGGCACAGCTACAGATGCAACGATGGCTTCTGCTTTGTCGAGCATTTGTCGGCAGCTACCAATTTGTTGAGTCAACAAAGACGAAGTCGCGCGCGAGACTAAGTTGTCGAGGTTGATTCTTATCATGAGACGATCAATGCGCTTTTCTTCTTCAACAAATATGGCCGGTGGGACGGTGCCCTTGTTGTGTTCGGCACGCAGCAGCAAGCGGAGCTTCTTAATGCCTTGAAGCATTTGTACCGCGTGCTTTTCATTGTCTGGAATCGTAAATGTTGCTTCGGCAATTTCGCGGTAGCCGGTTTTTATATTGGCTTGTTGTTTTTTAATGTCTTTAAGGCGTTGCTTTAAATCATTCGTGGGTGCAACTCGATTCCAGGATTGCAGTGCATTGCCAATACGGTTCAGCAACATCGATACAACGTTTGAGCTCATCGGAATTTTACTGCTGAGTAGCATGACCTCTTCAGTCTCATCGATGATCGCTTTTTGGCGAACAGATTCCTGACGTTTTTCTGTTTCTTTCTTTTCTTTTTGTTGCTGCACTAGGTTTACGACGATCATCAAGACCACCAATAACACAACTAGAGCTACAACAACGAGTGACATACCTGACATTAAGGAATTATCCTATCGCTCAATAAATTATAAAATCTCGGCTTATGCTAACTTTACTCGAAACCGATGAATTAAGGTAGAGTTAATGTAAATACACTGCCGCCGAATCGTCCGCCATTGCGAAGTTGAATATAGCCTCTTTTTGATTCATTTTTGTGAGACTCTGCAATAAGTCCCGCAAAATACAGCCCTAAACCGGTACGTCCGCTTGAAGCTTCAAATTCAGCCATGTCTCCGTGCAAGCTAAAGTTTAGCATTTGTTCTGGGTATCCATCGCCATCATCTTCAATCTGCACCACCAGTTCGTTCTGTGGGGAAATATAAGCTGATAGGGCAATTTGGCGATCACAATAGCGCAGTGCGTTGTTAACAATGTCACTTAATAAATTGCTAATAAGGTCATTGTCGAGGTACCACACTAAGTCGCTATCGACCTCGCAGGTCACTTCGATACCACGGTTGTCAAGATACAGACTGTTCTTAGCCACCATCTCATCGAGAATGTCTGCAATAAAGTTTTCTTCGACATTGAGGGGCAATGACTTTTTCTCAAGCCGGTATAGACCAAGTAGTTGCATTAAATTGGTGTTAACGCGATAAGCTTCATAATGAAGTTTTGCTAATTCTTGTTTTTTCTCATCGGCCATATTTTCGCTGGCAGCAAGTTGCTCAATGGATTGAAGTAGCATAAACAAGCTATTCTTCATATCGTGAACGCACGCGGCTAATACACTTGAAAACTCAATATTCGGTGGCTTTTCGGTCATCAATCGTACTCGTTGTTATAACGCTCTAACTTTATCCAATAAGGTCAGGTAGCGCTGATATCTAGGATTGGTCGGTTGTAATAAACTAAGTTTTTCAAGCAATTGCAAGCATTCTTCACGCACGTTTTGCTTGTTCTTCGAATTGATCGGTTGCTTTAACATGGATTGAATTAAGTTTAATACAATTGCCGTACTTGAGGGGCTTTGTGACAGAGCAATACGGAATGATTGAATTGCTCCCATGAAGTCACCTGCCTCGTAGCACTTCATTCCCTGTTTGTTTTCTTGTGAGTTGGCCGCCAGATGCTCTTGTTCTGCATGCGCTTTTTGGGCGGCTTGTTGTTGTGCTTCTAAGGCTTTTAGTTCGTTGCTGCAGTCGGCGTTGACCAGCGTTCGTTTGAGCATTTGGAGGCTGGTCTCGTCTTGAGACTCTAGTAATTCCTTGGACGATGTCAGTGCCCGTTCTAAATAATGTTTACTTTTTGCTGTGTCGCCCGTGATGTGCGCAAAGCGAGAAATCAATACGTCGTTTTGGACTTGCTCTCGTGTTGAACGCTTGGTTTTCTTTGAAATAATATCGACTTGGCGTTGTGCATCGGCCATGAGCCGGCGGCGGTTGGAACCACTGGCTGTTTTTGAGTGCTCTAGTAACTCGTCTACATACAAAGCGTGATCATCCGCCTCAGACTGAATAGAGTGCTGACCTAATGAAGAAACTTGGCGTAATGCCCTGAGTCGTGCTTGAGGATCGTTCGCAAGCGTTGCTAAATGAGCAGCTTTGCGTTGACGCTTAATCGACAAAGGTGAAATGGCTAAAGCTTTGGACAGGTGCTCTCTGGCTTGAGGGATTTGTTTTTTAAGGGTGTAACATTGCGATATCAAATCATGAATTTCAACCGAGTTAGGATTGTCTTCCAAAGCAATGTGGCCGGTGGCAATGCATTGATCGAACTGTTTAGCCATGAATTGGCTTTGCGCAAGTCCGAGTAAGCACCACTGAGCGGGTCTCAAATCAACAAGTTGCTGGTAGATCTTTTGTGCCTGAAGCGGTTTTTCCTGTTGCAGCAGGGCTTCGGCCATAATCCGATAGCAAATGCCTTTGTACTTATTTCCGTTGGTGATTTTTTGTTTACACAACGCGACAACCTGAGAAAATTCCCGTTCATTTTGCGCCTGATAAATTTCAATTAACTCGGATTTTTGCTCCAACGTTCGGGTCAGGCGGGTTCTAAGGTTGCCTTTGGTAATGGGTTTAGTCATGTAGTCGTCGGGCCTAAACTCTAACGCACCCATCACCATACTTAACGATGTTTCAGCAGTGATTAACACAAAGACAGTGTCGGCTCTAAGCCAACCTTGCAGGCTAATTTCCTCCAATACTTGCTGTCCATTTTGGCTTTTGCCCAAATTATAATCACACAAAACGATATCGTGTTTTTTGGCGGCATATGATGCTGTTGCTTCTTCGCCATTCCGGGCCAAGTCAATATCAGTGCATCCAAAACTCTCCATCATTGACTTCAGAGAAACTCTAAATTCAGAGAAATCATCAACGATGAGCGCTTTCTTATTCAGAAATAATTCGTACATTTTGCCTTTTCAATGGTCAAGGGCTTGGAGAAAATGCCTCAGGAACATACACTAAGTCTAATTACATTCGGTGTAATAGCCAACTTAAGGGGTTCTGATGAAGTTACAGCAGCTCAGATACATCGTCGAAGTCTTCAATCACAATCTCAATGTTTCTGCTACAGCAGAAAGTTTATATACGTCTCAGCCCGGAATTAGCAAACAAGTTCGCATGCTTGAAGACGAACTTGGAGTGCAAATTTTTGGCCGAAGCGGTAAACATTTAAGCCATGTGACTCCTGCTGGCATTGAAATTCTAGACGTTGCTCGTTCGATGCTAGAGCAAGCCGATAGTATACGCGCGATTGCGCAAGAGCATACTAAGCCCGATCAAGGCTTGCTCAATATAGCCACCACTCATACTCAAGCTCGCTACGCATTGCCGGAAGTGATCAAGGGGTTTATCGAGCGTTATCCAAAAGTAAGTCTCAACATGCACCAAGGTACACCTGTGCAAATTAGTGAAGTTGCGGCCAAAGGCGAAGCCGATTTCGCCATTGCGACCGAAGCCATGCATTTATACCAGGATCTGGTGCGCTTACCTTGTTATCACTGGACTCGTTCATTAGTCGTTCGTTCAGATCATCCTTTAGCTCGAAGCAGCAATATTACCGTTGACGAATTAGCTGAATTTCCACTCGTGACTTATGTATTTGGCTTTACAGGACGTTCAGAGCTTGATGAAGCATTTGCAAAAGCAGGACGCAAACCTCACATTGTATTTACGGCCACCGATGCTGACGTGATCAAAACCTATGTGAGGTTAGGGTTAGGGGTAGGAGTCATCGCAACGATGGCAATCGACAATGAGATCGATCGTGATCTTGTGACGATTAATGCGAATCACTTGTTTGAGCCGAGCACCACAAATATTTGTTTCCGTAAAGGAACCTTTATGCGTGGTTATATGTATGATTTTATTGAACGCTTTGCGCCCCATCTCACAAGAGATGTGGTGGATGAAGCCATTGCATTAAGTCATACAGAAGACTGCATGAACATGTTTAAGAACATGACCTTACCGGTACGCTAATTTAGTGGTAACGCGTGCTGACAATACGGTCGCATAATTCTGTAGGCCCTTTTGGCGTTAATTGCGTGGCTGTTTTATTGGCGTCGAATTGGACTTGTAGCACGCAACGTTCTTCTGTTTCATCACCATAAATAGTTGTGCCAACTGAGCCTCCAACATTACTCCCAAAACCACCCAGACCGAGCGATATGCTTGGGCCTGATTTGGTCTGAGCGGCCTGCCATTCGGCAAAGCCTGTTTCTGTCTCAAATGATTGTCGAGCGGGTAATCCCCAAGCTTGAACTAATTCGTCAAAACTGGCGCCGCGCCATTCTTCCAGCCGTTGAGGCAATGGCTTTGATGGGGCTGTAGTCTGGCAAGCTTGCAGCAATAACACCGCTGCACAGGTATATAAAATTTTCTTTATAGGCATAGTTAGCATTCGATAATGTTGACTGCGAGACCGCCGCGAGCTGTTTCTTTGTATTTAGATTTCATATCGCGGCCTGTATCTCGCATGGTTTTAATGACTTTGTCCAATGAGACTTTGTTGAGTCCGGAACCTCGTAATGCAAGACGCGAGGCGTTAATGGCTTTAATCGCTCCCATTGCATTTCGTTCGATGCAAGGCACTTGAACCAGACCACCTACTGGATCACAGGTTAACCCTAAATTGTGTTCCATACCAATTTCAGCTGCATTTTCGATTTGAGCAGGAGTGCCGCCCATAATCGCAGTGAGTGCCGCGGCGGCCATTGAACAGGCCACTCCAACTTCACCTTGGCAACCGACCTCTGCACCTGAAATACTTGCATTGTATTTATATAGGGTACCAATGGCTGTTGCCGTTAAAAAGAACTCTTCTAAGGTTTCATCGTCGGTGTCGCCAATAAAGTGTCGGTAATAGGCAAGCACCGCTGGAATCACTCCCGCAGCACCATTAGTGGGGGCGGTGACCACTCGGCCTCCTGCTGCATTTTCCTCGTTCACTGCCAGCGCATAAAGATTGACCCAGTCCATTGCGTTTAGTGGATCGGATGTATTGTGGCGCTCGGCTTTAAGTTGTCGGGCCAGCTGTGGGGCACGCCTTTGTAATTTTAATCCCCCGGGCAAAAGCCCCTGCACACGGCATCCTCGTACAATACTTTGCTCCATGACGTCAGAGATGTTACGGATGTGTGCCATCGCGTCGCTGGAAGCTGCCAGCTGTGCTTCGTTGGCCTTCACTAATGATGCAATTGAGAGGCCTAATTGCTGGCAGTGAGCGAGCAGCTCTGAACAGGTGGTAAAAGGGTATGGTAATGCTTGTGGATATTGTTGTTCAGTGGATGGATTAAAGGCTTCATCGCTAACAATAAAACCGCCACCAATGGAGTAATAAACCTGTTGTGATAAGAGTTTGGTGCCATCAAATGCACTAAACATCATGCCATTACTGTGTTTAGGTAACGATTTACGGAAGTGGAAGGTTATCGCGCCTTTATTAGGGAATGCACTCCAATGCTGGTCGAGCAGCTTGAGTTGTTGAGAGCGGTCAACTTCAGTGAGAATCGAATCTACAGCATCAATATCGACAGATTCAGGCAAAAAGCCTGCGAGTCCTAAAATGACCGCTTTACCTGAGCCATGACCTTTACCCGTTTGCCCCAGAGAACCGTATAACTCTGTCTTAATATGGCTAACATGGCCAAGTGTGTTCGTTTGCGCTAATTGAGTGACAAATGCATGAGCGGCCTTCATGGGCCCCACGGTGTGAGAGCTACTTGGCCCAATGCCGACGGTAAACATTTCTCGAACACTGATCATCTAAATATCCGTTGGTACAATTTTAAGACCAGAATGATACTAGCGGTGGATGAAGCTAAGGCGCAAATAACAGCTTCATATCCGACTTACTATCGCTGTAAAGGATAACGTGCGGCTCGCTCAGAGCTAACATTAATGCCCTTGATGTGGCTGTAAAGCGTATGAATAATACCGGCTGTAACCCCCCAAATGTAGTGCCCGTTCCATGCGATCCAATATACATCTAATATGCGATGACCTTTTTGAATAGGCAGGCAGACGTGATGACGTGCATCAAGCAAAAACGACAACGGCACACTAAAACTAGAGTCAACTTCATCAGGGCTGAGTTTCAGTGTTGGAAATTGTTCAAAAACACCCAAAAAAGGGGTGATCTCAAAGCCACTATTTGAAATGTAACGAGGAAGCGAACCTAAGACATAGTCTGGTTTAGCGCCTATTTCTTCAATGCATTCGCGCACTGCTGTATGGCAAAGCGTTGGATCGGAGTGGTCGTGTCTGCCTCCAGGAAAGCTGATTTGTCCACCGTGGTGACGAAGATGTGCGGCCCTAATAGTGAAGAGCACGTCGTAATCGTCGCCATTTTTTATTAATGGAATAAGCACTGCAGCTTGATGGTCAAAATCTGCTTGATGATCGGCAATTGATATTGGACTTAAGCAATAGCGCGACAGGATATGTTGCTGATAATGGGACATCAAAGAGCGCTCAACAAAGGTAAAATTCGACTGACTTTGTCGATGGTTTCTTGATATTCATCGTTACACTGACTGTCGGCCACCAAACCACCTCCAGCCCAGCAATAGATTGTATTTGGGTCACATACCAGCGTTCTAATCGCGATATTGGTGTCCATGGTGCCATCAACTGAGATGTACCCGATGGCGCCGCAATACACACTGCGGCGGTTAGGTTCGAGCTCTTCAATAATCTCCATCGCCCGTATTTTGGGCGCGCCTGTAATGGAGCCTCCGGGAAAACATGCTGCGAGCAAATCATATACGCTATGCGATGGATTTAAATCGGCAGTCACGGTGGAGACTAAATGGTGCACCGCTGGAAAGCTTTCAATTTCGAACAATCCTGGCACATCTACCGTCCCGGGAGCCGCCACACGTCCAATATCATTGCGCAGCAAATCCACAATCATTAAGTTTTCAGCGCGATCTTTTTCTGAATTTTGGAGCGCAACCTTTTCGCTCTGATCCGCTTGTGGCGATTCTTTGCGGGGACGAGTGCCTTTGATGGGCTTCGTTTGAATTTTTTGTCCGTCACATCGAATGAAACGTTCAGGTGAAACACTTAGCACTTGGCCTTCGGTACCATTAACAAAAGCTGAGAAAGGGCCCTTATTGTGCTGGCGAAGGGCACAATAGGCAGCAAAAGGGGAGCCGGTAAAATGGGCTTGGTGTCGTTGAGCTAAGTTGACCTGATAACAATCACCCGCGTGCAAATAATCTTGGACACGGGAGAATTTGTTGGCATATTCAGCGGCTGTCATGTTTGACTTCCACTCGGAAGTCAGTTGGAACTGAGCGCTGTACTCATTCGGTGAATGGGATTTTAATTCGCTTGCTAGGGCTTCTGCACTTGGCGCATGCCCCACCACAACAACGCGCTGTTGTACCATATCGATAATGAGTGCTGCGTTATACCAGCCCATTTTGATATCGGGCAAACGAATATCGTCTCGGGCGCGTTCTGGTAAAGACTCCAAATAACGGCCTGCATCATATCCCCAATACCCGAGCCATCCGCCTTTGAATGGCAGTGAGTCGGACTCCGGTACCGACCATGCCATTTGCTGGGCGATAAACTCTAATATTTTAAACGGTTGGCCTTCAATCTGTTTAGGTATCGAGGGCAACGAACGTTGCGTATGCGGATGAAGTTTGACCTCATGATGGTGCGCTGTCAGTGTGAGTTCGGGTTTGCGGGCAATAATATGATAACGGCTATCTTGATGGTCCGAACTAGCGGAATCCAGCCAGGCAAAGCCTTTTTCGTGGGCGTATTGATGAGCAACAACTTGAGGATCGCCAAATTGGTTCCAATCCATTTCAATGATTGCTGCTTGCGACTTCATATCTATGATTTTTCCCTAATATTGATTTGTTGACTGGTGCCTAAATCGGACCGAAGGTATTATACGCTTGCCTTATAAAACATCTACCTGAACCCGAGGAGCGGATAAGGCTCTAAGGTCTGAATTCGGAATAATAAAATGACAATAATTCGCCAAGACGACTTAATCGAAAGCATCGCAGATGCGCTTCAGTACATTAGCTATTACCACCCTTTAGATTTCGTAAATGCGCTCGCAGAAGCCTATGAGAAAGAGCAGTCTCAAGCTGCCAAAGATGCGATTGCTCAAATTTTAATTAACTCTCGGATGTCGGCCGAAGGTCGTCGTCCAATTTGCCAAGACACTGGGATCGTGACCTGCTTTGTAAAAGTGGGAATGAAAGTTCAGTGGGATGGTGATTTAACTTTACAAGAAATGGTCGACGAAGGCACTCGTCGCGCATACAACCATCCTGATAACCCACTTCGAGCATCCATTGTTGCCGATCCAAATGGTAAACGTTCCAATACGGGGGATAACACTCCTTCGGTTGTTCACACTGAATTGGTGGCGGGTGATCAGATTGAAGTAATGATTGCTGCCAAAGGCGGTGGATCTGAGAACAAAAGTAAAATGGTCATGTTGAATCCATCAGATGATGTTGTTGAATGGGTTCTTAAAACACTTCCAACCATGGGAGCCGGATGGTGCCCTCCAGGTATGATTGGTATTGGTATCGGTGGCACGGCAGAAAAAGCGGCAGTGTTGGCCAAAGAGTCATTAATGGATCCTGTTGACATTCAAGCCTTGATTGAAAAAGGCGCTGAAAACGCCGATGAACAATTGCGATTAGATTTGTATGACAAAGCCAACAAGTTGGGCATTGGCGCGCAGGGCCTTGGGGGTTTAACGACTGTGGTTGATGTAAAAGTTAAAACAGCACCCACGCATGCGGCGTCTAAACCTGTGTGTATGATCCCAAATTGTGCCGCGACTCGTCACGTGCATTTCCACCTTGATGGCACAGGCCCTGCCGAACTCCCTACACCGAAAGTAACTGATTGGCCTGAGATCACATGGGAAGTAGGCGAGGGGGTGCGCCGAGTCAATCTTGATACCTTGAACAAAGAAGACATCAAAGAGTGGAAGACGGGTGAAACGGTATTATTATCTGGTAAAATTCTAACCGGTCGAGATGCTGCTCACAAGCGCATCCAAGAAATGTTAAACAATGGCGAAGGCTTGCCAAACGGTGTGGATTTTACGAACAAGTTTATTTACTACGTTGGCCCTGTGGATGCCGTTGGTGATGAAGCTGTAGGACCTGCTGGCCCAACAACGTCGACTCGTATGGATAAATTTACCGACATGATGCTCGAACAGACCGGTGTGATTGGCATGATTGGTAAAGCTGAACGTGGCCCTGCGACGGTTGAAAGCATCAAACAACATGAGTCAATTTATTTGATGGCCGTTGGCGGTGCTGCGTACTTAGTGTCTAAGGCGATCAAAAAGGCCCGCGTCGTTGCGTTTGAAGATTTGGGAATGGAAGCCATTTACGAATTTGAAGTGGAAGACATGCCTGTGACCGTTGCTGTCGACAGTTCAGGAGATAATGCCCATGTTAGGGGACCAGCGTTATGGAAAGCGAAAATAGCAGACTTAGACGCTAAATTGTCGTCTTAATGGAGCACAATTTGTTGGCAACAAAAAGCCGGTCATCGACCGGCTTTTTTACTTTTAAGAACCGTGATTGTTAACTTCGACGAGCACGAGAAAGGGCGATTAAGGCCAATGTGATCATAGCGATTGATGTTGGCTCCGATACATGGTGTGCCGGCAATGCTGGGCCGAATGCTGGCGATGATCTAAGCGGCAAAAACGGTGGTTGATAGTCTCGAAATAAGACAACTCGAACTGGGTCATAGTCGATTGCACGTCGGGTTAGAGATGATGCGACGGACTCCGTATACTGAGTCGGAAATATACTCACTTCGGCTCTGTCTTCATTGACTAAGACACTTCCAATATTTCTATCTTCACGGCCTGCTGGGGCATTGACTACACTATTTGGCGCAAGCTGAAACAAACCGTAGCTATAGGTGTCTTTGTAAAAGTCTTTAGAGCCGAACATCAAGTCGTAAAATAGTGTTGAACTGTCTTCTTGCTGATGTGCTTCTCGCGAATCAAACTTCAAGTCGCAAGGGGTTTTAGCCGTGTCGGTACAACTTGCTTCGTCGGTCCAAGTTCCACGGAAGTTTGCACTGCTTAAAAACGACAAAACATCATCTAACCCGGCGATTGACCAGCCAAAAAATGAGCTCGAGGAATCATTGAGTGCTGTATTCAATGAGTCCCACGTAAAAGCTTGTTGGTAGTCCCACATCATCCATTCTGTATTGTTGGCAGAATCGAAAACAATATTAGAGGACTCGTCGCGGCTCAATTCGCCAATTGTGAGTAGTGCTGCTGATGATGGCATCGACATCAGCACAACGGATGTCATCATCAAAAACTTAGCTAGTTTGTTCATACATCTTTTCCCAAAACGCCAAAAATTGGCCGGTAAAATCAAATTCAAAATGAGTGGGTTGGTTCTGCGTCCAATACTCCACCTATAAATACTGTCAGTTAACGTATGTTGACGTGTCAATTTGCTGCGTTTGCCCATGTCGGTTGTTTAGATAATTCATGAACAACTAATCAAGTAATCATTGATCTCAGTCAATTTTTGCCCAAGATACAGTTTTTTTGATGAGTTTGTACTCTAAATGTTAAATACATGCGTCAAATTTGTGACAGGCGTCAATAATGTCGTTATTGCGGCTAATTACTTATTTTTAAGCAATAATCTTTGATTTTTGGCTTTGTGGGCTAGTATGTGAGGTTGCTTTGAAGTCACTAATGAGTGACATTTAGATGATTTTTATATCTGCCAAATTTGAGGGTAGGACTTATTGTTATTTTGACCAGATAGTTTTCAATAAGCCCTAAAAGTACCGTCTGCTGGCTTGCAGTCTCAAGGTTGTTGTGTGCGATAGGGCAGCTTTGCGGTTGCTCAATTTGTAAACCAACGAGTGATGCAAATGTTAGATGTGTCAAATATACGCACCAAATTTACGCTTGGGCTATGCATGTCATATTTTACAGCTAAGCTGTACTTCACTTGTTAATCCGTATAATGAACGTTCTAAATTACTAGTCGGTACAATAATTATGAGTCAATGGAGCCCCGAGAGCTGGCGTACAAAGCAGGCGATGCAGCTGCCTAATTACCCAGACCTATCAAAACTTAATGCAGTTGAGCAACATTTAGCCAACCAACCCCCGTTAGTCTTTGCGGGTGAGGCTCGAGCTTTGAAAAATGATTTAGCACGTGTATCGCGTGGCGAAGCATTTCTGTTGCAAGGTGGGGACTGTGCCGAAAGCTTCACTGAATTTAGAACCAGTCATATTCGTGATACGTTTAAAGTTATGCTGCAAATGGCAGTGGCCTTGACCTTTGCGGGTCAAAGCCCAGTGGTTAAGATTGGTAGAATTGCTGGTCAATTTGCTAAGCCGCGCTCGGCTGATCTAGAGCAAATCGATGGTGTTTCTTTGCCGTCATATCGCGGCGATATTATTAATGATATCGCTTTCACCGAATCGAGCCGCATCCCTGACCCTGAGCGTATGGTAGCAGCATACAATCAATCGACCTCGACGCTTAATTTACTTCGCGCATTCGCTCAAGGCGGTTTAGCCGATTTGCATCAAATTCATAAATGGAATTTGGATTTTGTAGCGAAGAGCCCGTTAAGCGAACGTTATCAAAACCTCGCTCATCGCATTGATGAATCGTTAGCCTTCATGAATGCGTGTGGCTTAAACTCATCGAACACACCGCAGTTGCATGAAACGACCCTTTATACG
The DNA here is from genome assembly GCF_023703465.1 of Echinimonas agarilytica. NCBI lineage: Bacteria > Pseudomonadati > Pseudomonadota > Gammaproteobacteria > Alteromonadales > Echinimonadaceae > Echinimonas > Echinimonas agarilytica. Next base: position 382,990 of record NZ_JAMQGP010000003.1, read on the forward strand.
TCGCATGAAGCGTTATTGTTGCCTTATGAGCAAGCGTTGACTCGTTGCGATAGCTTAACTGGCGAGTGGTACGACTGCTCTGCTCATATGCTGTGGATTGGTGATCGTACTCGACAGCCAGACGGCGCTCACGTCGAGTTTTGCCGTGGCGTGAAAAACCCCATCGGTCTTAAAGTAGGACCAACCACGCAAATGGATGACTTGAGACGTTTAGTCGATATCTTAAACCCTGAAAATGAGGAAGGTCGATTGAACTTAATTGTCCGAATGGGGGCTGACAAAGTTGCAGATCACCTGCCTGAGATTATCCGTACTGTCAAAAAAGAGGGTTATAGCGTTGTTTGGAGCAGTGACCCAATGCACGGCAATACGATAAAAGCGGATACTGGCTATAAGACGCGACGAGTTGATGCGATCTTACGAGAAGTAACGCAATTCTTCCAAATTCATGGTTCAGAAGGCACTTATCCGGGCGGTGTTCATTTTGAAATGACTGGACGAGATGTGACTGAGTGTGTGGGAGGTGCGTTTGATATTACTGAGCATGATCTCGCGGAGCGCTATCATACCCATTGTGATCCTCGCTTGAATGCAGACCAAGCGCTTGAGTTGGCATTTTTGATTGCAGAGCACATCAAGGAAGCTCGCGCAGCCATTCGTTAATGTGCCTCACGTGTGTATCAAAAGGCTGCCTTGTGCAGCCTTTTATCGTTTAGGGCTTGCAAGCCCTGTTTTTGCCTCTGTTTTATCGAGTATAGCGGAGTGTTGCTGTTGGAGTGTTGTCAGGAGTTGCTGCCACGTATGGCATTGGCCATGCTCCGTTCTAAGTTGAGCGAGTCTACTGGGCGTTATACCAAGCGTAAAGCTGGGCACAGCGTTAGCACTTTGCTCTGAACTTATATGTTGATGAAGACCCACATACCGGTCGATCGAGTCGGCGCATTGCTGCTCAGTCATGGCAAAACTTGTGGTTGAAAAGAGTAAAGTGGCCACTGCGACGATAAGCTTATTATTCATCACTTCAACGAATCCCTTTGTCTTAAATTAATAACACACTAGACAATGAGTTATCATAATTTGCAACTATTCTTAGTTACATCTGTTGAGTCTGCTAACAAAGGAAGCGCGCAGTGAAAAAACTACTCTACGTTTTAGGTGGGTTGATTGTTGTGATAGTCGTGGCTGGAGCCATTTTTATTTCAACGTTTGATCCCAATGAATACAAGCCCCAAATTAGTGGTGCGGTTAAAGATGCAACAGGTCGTGATTTGACTATTGCTGGGGATATCGGTTGGAAAATATTTCCATCATTTGGCCTCGCGTTGTCCCAGGTTTCTTTGTCAAATCCAGAAGGCTTCAGCCAACCAGAAATGGCAACGCTGAATTCGCTTTCAGTGTCTGTGGCCGTCATGCCACTGTTGAGTGGCAACCTTAAAGTCGATTCGGTGTCACTGGATGATGTGAACCTGAATCTGATCACCCTCAAAGACGGTACGAATAATTTATCTGATTTGACTCAAAGTGATGGCGCCGAAGAAAACGCAGAAAATACAGAGAAAGCTGCATCAAGCCCTTTGAATTCGATTGAACTTGGCAAAATCACCATCAACAACGTTGATGTGAAAATTTCAAATCAGCAAGCAGGAACTGAGCAGAAAATTACGTTAGAGCAACTGGTTTTATCTAAATTTGTGCCCGGAGAACGTTCGGACGCGTCTATGAAATTGCAGATCGTAGCCGATGGTACTCAGGTAAATGTAGAAACAGATGCCGCGATTACCATTGCCAAAGCATTTGATGTGATTGAGTTACATGCGCTTGAGTTGCAAGCCCAACTTCAAGGTCCATCAATTCCAAATGGTAAGATGGTGAAGCGCATTGCAGGGCATGGTCTTATTGATTTAAACGGCCCGAGTGTTGATTTAAAAGACATCGAGATAGACGTAGAAAGCCTTAAAGGGACAGGGTGGTTTAAGCTTCAGCAGGCGGCTGTTCCTGATATTCAATTTGCTTTAGCGTTCGACACTCTCAATGTTGATGATTTTGTTGATGATTCTGCATCAAAAACTAAAGAATCGGATAATCAGTCATCAGAGCCAACAAACCCAGATGCTGAGCCAGACCTTACGGTGTTGAACAGTTTTAATGTTGATGGTGATCTAACCTTCAGTAAAGTTCTAGCGGCTGGTTTGACCGTGTCGAATGTGAAATTGCATGCCAATCTAAAGAATGGAAAGTTGGTGGCTAATCCGCTGCATGCTGATTTGTACCAAGGCACATTGGACTCCAAAGTGACATTAAATGCTCAAGCGCCAGTTTCATCCTATACGGTTGGGGTCAATCTCAAGGGTGTTGAGGCTCAACCCATGCTCACTGATTTGGCCGAATTTGAAATGCTTTCGGGCAATGCCAACTTTGAAATGACAGTGCGTGGCAAAGGGTTGTCGACCAATAAGCTCAAAGCAGGGAGTGCGGGAGCGGGTAAATTCTGGTTTGCCGATGGCGCGGTTCATGGCGTGAATGTGGCGCAGATGATTCGCTCGGCCAAATCAATGCTCAAAGGAGAATCTGGCGAATCAGAAGTCAAAAAAACTGATTTTAGTGAACTCAGTGGTAGCTTTACTCTTGCTAAAGGGTTGGTCACCAATCCTGATTTGAAACTCTCGTCTCCATTATTGCGGGTTGACGGCAAGGGCACTTTTGACGTTATTAAAAGCTATATCGACTATGCAGCGACCACCGAATTGGTTGCGACATCAAAAGGTCAAGGTGGCAAAGAAGCTAATGACTTAGCGGGTATTAAAATACCCCTGAAGATTTCAGGAACTCCAGATGACTTAAAATATGGCCTTGATATGGAAGCTGCACTTAAAGGTGATTTGGAAGAGAAGCTTGAAAAAGAAAAAGAGAAGGGGATAGAGAAACTATCTGAAAAACTCGGAGGCTTTTTAGGCGGTCTTTAGTTGTTGCATCTGAGGCGTGTATTGGTGATAATGCTCGCCGCTTTATGGTGGCCCTTCGGGTCCCCCCGCATTGATAGTTTGTGAACCTGGTCAGATCCGGAAGGAAGCAGCCACAGCAAATGACTCAAGTGCCGGGGTGTGGCTTGTTGGGCTGCCACCCTTGATGTTTGCATCAAAAGATTGCATAAATTGCAAAGAAGTTTGCAAATTTGCACACTAAGTCTGCATAAACTACTTTTTGTTGTAGGTTTACAACAAAACGGTAGCCTGACATGTACGACCAAACCAAAAAATCCTCTCATGTCCACAACATCTGCAAGTTTATGAGCTTGAAGAATGATGCTGTTGTGCGCACCCAATCTCTCCTTGAGTTTGATTTTTGCTTCCACCTTGAATACAACTCAGATATCGCTCGCTACCACTCTCAGCCTTTCGGATTTCAATATCGTTTCAACAATCGTCTTTGTCGCTACACGCCAGATTTTCTTGTAGAAAGCAGAAACTCTGAAGCTGCTTTCTTTGAGGTGAAACACTCAAGCCAAATTCTCAAACCCGACTTTCGGGCCAGATTTGCCGAAAAACAGCGCATTTCGTTAGGCGAGCATGGAAAGCGTTTGATTCTCGTAACCGAAAAGCAAATCCGGCTAGACCCAGTGATCGGCAACCTTAAGTTGTTGCACCGCTACTCGGGCCTGCAAACAATCACCGAGGTACAAAAAGCAATATTAAAGTTCGTGCGAAAACATCAGCGCGTGACCTTGTTGGACGTTGCTTTATCACTAGGAACTTCTGAGAGTGAAACCCTCATTTCAGCATTGTCATGGATTTCTAACGGCACACTAAAAACCAACATTCGCAACACTGCGTTCGGCTTAGATAGCGTTGTGTGGAGTTAACTTGATATGGGTGATGGCGGTATGTTTGACTTCATCGATGAGATGGCTGCCAGCGAACAGCAATTTGATGCGCAACCAGAGTTAGCATCGAATGTTATCGCCCCACCGCCTAAACTTTCTGAACCAAGCTTTGATTCAATTCCCCCGAACCTGCAACAGGAAGCGATGCAACGACTGAAAATCATTCATTTTGTTGCAAATCGCCTAGATGGCGGCTGGACCGAAAAAAACATCAAACCATTACTAACGCTCGTTGAAAAACAGTTAGATATATCTCCACCAAGTTGGCGGACGCTTGTAAATTGGAAAAAGGCTTACTTTGAGTCTGGCAAATCAGTGGATGCATTAATTCCAAAGCACCGTTCCAAGGGAAACCGTCAAATGGTGCGCGATTCACAGTGGCTGGTTGATGAGGCAATTAGAACGAAGTATCTGAGCAGAGAAAGAGTCTCTATTGCTGCGACTTACCGTTATTACAAGAGTCGAGTCATAATTGAAAACCGCTCGATTGTTGAGGGGAAAATCAAACCTCTTAGCCAACGTGCGTTTTACCAGCGGGTGAATAGTCTTCCTCCGTATGATGTTGCTGTAGCAAGGTTTGGTAAGCGTTATGCGGATCGAGAGTTTAGAACCGTTGGCCAGCAAATTCCTGCAACTAAACCAATGGAGTACGTTGAAATTGACCATACTCCAGTTCCTGTAATTCTTATTGATGATGAGCTGGATGTTTCTCTCGGACGGCCTTACCTGACGATGCTCTATGATCGCTTCAGTAAGTGTATTGTTGGTCTGAGCGTTAATTTCAGAGAGCCTAGTTATGACTCAGTCCGGAAAGCTCTGCTCAATACCTTGCTTGATAAGTCGTGGCTGCGAAAAAAATATCCGTCAATAAAAAATGAGTGGCCTTGCTGCGGTAAAATTGACTACTTAATTGTTGATAATGGCGCTGAATTTTGGAGTGCTAGCCTTGAAGAATCACTTAAACCCTTAGTGACTGACATTCACTACAGCCAAGCAGCAAAACCTTGGCGCAAAACCGGCATTGAAAAACTATTTGATCAACTCAACAAGGGGCTCATCAATGAAATGCCGGGGAAAACGTTCACCAACCCCACGCAGCTCGAAGATTACGACCCCAAAAAAGAGTCAGTGATTCGAATCTCAACGTTTATGGAGCTTGTTCACAAATGGATTGTCGACCATTACCACATGACGCCAGATGCCCGAGTCCGCGCAATCCCTTACCATACTTGGAAAGGCTCTGAATGGCCTCCAATTACATACAATCAAGAAGAAGCCGTCCGTTTGAGTATAGAACTCGGTTTGCTAAACATTTCTACCGTCAGGCAAAACGGCATCAATATACACGGGCTGCGCTATCAGTCGGATGAGTTAAACAATTATCGAAAATACACGCCTGCTTTAAACGGCAGCCTTCAGGTAAAAACCAAGACCGATCCATCTGATATTAGTGCGATTTATGTCTACCTAGAACAAGAAGAGCGCTATATCAAGGTTCCTGCTGTAGATGTCACTGGTTACACCAAAGAGCTATCTCTTTTTGAACACAAGGTGATTCAACAAGTAAATCGGACTAACACCAGAGCAATGGTGGACGAAGAGGATTTGGCTGATACAAGAATGTATCTAGAGCAACGAATCCAACAAGACACAAAAAGGATTGCGGAGCGACAAACGAACAAAGCTTCCAGAACCAAAACTGGCAATACATCCAAATTAGCCAAAATCCGGGATGTTGGCAGTGATGGGCCAACGACCATAGTTTCTAAAGCCATTCAAACCCCAAACTCGTCGCACGAACATCCTTCGAGTTCTCTCGATGATGATCTTGGCGATATTGAGGGCTATTAAAATTGAAGAATCTAAGTCCCTCGCAACTTGAGCAGTTATCTACATTTGCCAACTGCTACATTGAGTACCCTCAAATAACCGAAATATATGACATATTTGATCAGCTTCGGTTTCAACATTCGCTAGGGGCTGAGGCGGAATCATTTCTTTTAACTGGTGAGGCTGGCTCAGGAAAGTCAGCGCTAATAGCGAATTACTTATCTCGCTTTAAAACTTCCGCAGGTAGCTTCGCGAAAACGCCGGTTTTGTCATCCCGTGTTCCGAGTAAAATATCCGAACGTAATTCCTTAGTCCAATTGTGTATCGATTTAGGCCAAAACACGGGATTTCGTCCTACAAGAGGTCGCATTGATATAGCGCTTGCCAAAGGCCTTGTGGTTCAGCTTAAACGTAAATCGGTAGAGTTAATCATCCTCAATGAAGTTCAAGAATTGGTTGAGTATTCATCTCCTAAACAGCGGCAGGAGATCGCGAATGCGTTTAAGTACATCAGTGAAGAGGCCAATGTATCTTTTGTGCTCTTAGGGATGCCGTATGCAGAAATTATAGCGGAAGAGCCCCAATGGAATTCCCGTCTAACGTGGCGGCGAGAGTTGGAGTACTTCAAGCTGATACACACGCTCGAAGAGTCAGGAAAAATTGAGCATCGAATCGATACAGAAAAAAAGCGCCACTTTGCGATGTTTGTGGCTGGGTTAGCGTCAAGAATGGGCTTTGAGGATAAGCCAAACCTGACAAGTAATGACGTTCTTTATCCGCTATTTGCAATGTCGAAGGGCGAACCGAGAGCTTTAAAGAACTTCCTGCAATATGCGTTGATGCTGAGCCTTCAACAAGACGCTCCACTCGATAAAGCCATACTGGCCATAGCTTTTGAGCAAAAGTTTAAGCAAGATAAAAACCCTTTTACCACATCGCTAGACGATCTTGGCTTGAGTCAAATTCAGGCCAGTTCTAGCTATAACATCACGGCTACGAATGATGAGGACAAACTTCTGAAACCTCGGTTTAGTGACCATCTGTCACTGAGCACGCTACTTAGCAAAAAGCCACTTAAAGCCTAGCCTGATTGTTTCGTCAAATCTTCGAGTAACTTGCTTTGTTGTTGAGGGCTTAATTTAGCGATTGCACAGGCTAATTCTGCGCTTAGGTCATCATCGCAAAAAAAGTAATTGAGCGGCACATTGAGCTCTTGTGCCATTCGCCGCAAAGTTCCTATGTCGGGCATGTGTCGGCCTTTTTCATAGTGGTTCATGCGGCCACTTGCTGAGCTTTCCTCCATGCCAATTTTTACCCCTAGTTCCTTTTGAGTAATCTTGGCTTTTTTACGGGCGGCTTTGAGCCTCGCTGGGATCGGGTTTTCGTTGAACACTTATTCATCATCAAACAACCGTTAGGTAACTTAGATTGTCTAAGTTTTGCTGATTTCTGTATACTTAGCAATCCTAAGTTTTATCAAGGTGTTTGACGTTAGTGAAAGCTGTTCCAAAAATTAATGCCATCATGTTTAAGCTGCTGATTGAAAAGGAGATGAACAATTTTACGGTTGTAGAATTGAGGAATGCAGCGTTAGAAGCGGACTTATTGCCGCAAGACCCCAATGAGGCGAGAAAGAAAATATACCGGCAAATTCTGAGCTTCCAGCGCAAAGGCTGGCTGAATTCGACTGAGGTGGATGGAGCCAAGCGTTATGTCGTTTCAGACGAATTTCTTGCGCAATCGTTTGCCTCACACAAAGCCAAATATCAGCAGCCTAAAGCAAATCAACCGATTCAAAATGAAGATAAAAAGGTATTGGGTGAAGAGTTGAGCCGCCACAAAGGCGAGCTTGAAATTACGCTGGGCGAAATCGAGGAATACCAATCCCTGCTCTGCCGCTTTCCAAGCCTTAGTGTATCGCTAAATAAATTACTGCACGAAGCACAAATTCGCTCTGCAAATTTGTTGGGTAAAGTCAAAGCTGTTTCGGCTACTATCAAGTCGCTGCGGAGTGAATCCAAGTGCTAAGAGGTTGGCAGCAAGAGTGTGCACAACGTGTAGAACAAAAATTCACCTATGATGAAGCTCATTTCTTCCTACAGGCAACGCCAGGCAGCGGCAAAACCTTCCTTGCAGCAGAAGTTGCTAAGCGGCTGCATCAGAACCGCCAAATAGATTTAGTGCTTTGTTTTGCGCCTTCTAAAGAAGTCTGCAACGGTATCACTGCAACATTCTCAAAACACCTAGGTTGCTCCTTTGATGGCGGGCTCGGCACGCTAGGAAAATGCCTTACATATCAAGCCATACAATTCCTTCCTGAAAGCTTCTGGCAGACGTTGTCTCGCTACCGGGTATTTGTGGTTTTTGATGAAATCCATCATTGCTCAACAGGTTCGGTACAGGCCAATATGTGGGGGCAAATGATCATGAGGCGAGTGCAAAGCCTTGCAAGTTACACTCTTGCCATGTCAGGCACGCCATGGCGTTCAGATGAACTTCCTATTGCATTGGCAAAATACACCAATCCGGAAGGTGAACTTGTGGTTGATTACCAATATGGTCTTAAACAAGCCGTTGCGGATGGAGTGTGCCGCATTCCTAAAATTGTTTTAGTTGATAATCAGGTTGAAAGTCGCTCGCAAAATGAAGGTGTAAAGCAGTTTTCCAGCCTGCAGCAGATGCTTAAAGAAACCAAACACTCATACCGCAGTGTTGTTGAGGAGCCTAATGCGTTAAAGTACTTGCTAAAACTGGCGTGCCTTAAGCTCGCAGGAATACGTCAACAGTCCCTAAATGCAGGCGGACTGGTCGTGGCATCGTCAGTGGCTCATGCGAATGAAATTGCTCACCTGCTCACGAGCGAATTTGGTCAGTCAGTTTGCGTCGTCACGTATCAAAAAGAGCGTCCACACCAGCAAATCGAATCGTTTCGCCACAGCAAGCTGCAGTGGATTGTTAGCGTTGGCATGATTAGCGAAGGCACTGATATTCCGCGCCTACAAGTCTGTTGCCACGTCAGTACAGTACGAACGGAGCTCTATTTCAGACAGGTTCTGGGGCGAATCCTTCGAGTGAATCAAGCTCCTAACCAAGAAGCGTGGCTGTATACGTTTGCTGAGCGCCGTTTAATTGAATATGCGCAACGAGTCCAAGACGACCTCCCAGAAAGTTGCTCATTGGTGACCATTGAACCTCAAAACAAAACCTTGCCTGATACTGTGCTGATAGACTGCGAGCATGAATCAACTAAAGCACTACCGCCGCAAACCTTGGACACGACTCCTTTGAGTCATAACGAGTTGACACTTCATGCCAGCAAGCCAAATTTTGATACGCTGAGTTTTGGTCACTTTCACCATCGAGTGATTAAAGTATTTTCTGAAATACGGTGATTTAACTTGGGCTGCTCAAACCTAACCTGACAAAAGGGATTATTGACCGACATCACAAGCCCAATGAATTAAGAGAGTGTCGCATGGTAATTGTCGTAAATTAATACACACTAAAACTTAGTTAACCTAAGTTTTGGTGTGTTATGGAAAACCGCAATATCGCCCTATATCCTGATGAGTCGCTGGAAAGCTGCTTGCTACGCCTTGGTCAGCATCAAGGCTATGATCGCTTTGCTCACTTTGCCGAAGAGTGTCTTTGTCGCTTTCTGGAAGAGAATGAAGCTGTTTCGGGGGCATTACCCAGAGAGCTACAGCGCATCAATGTATATCATGCCCAAAGCAGTCACCAACTGCGAGTTAGAGTCCTGCGCCAACTAGAAGCGGATTTGCAGTTAGAGCCTTTTTCCATTCTCAAGTTGGCTTTGACACGCTCGGATACTCATTTCTCACCAGAGCAACGAGCCGTTCACCGAATGGGCGTTGATTTCCCACAAGCAGTGCTCCGTACGAATAACACGCCTGTATGCCCTCAATGCCTTCGTCATAGCCCCTATAGCCGACAGCGGTGGGAGTTGCTTCCATACACAGCCTGCCATATTCATGGATGTGAGTTGCTGCACCGATGCCCAGAGTGCGGCAAAAGTTGTGACTTTAAATACTCGGAGGATATAACTCATTGCGATTGTGGTTTTGACTTTCGCGATGCGCAAACGAAGCCGGCAAATGAGGCTAGCCTGTGGCTATCAACCATATTGGTGGTAACCGAAGCAGAGGGGTATTGCTTGAACGATTTAGATATCTCGGCAAGATTCGGCTTCTTGTCATGGTTTCTTCGTTCCCGATCTGAATCTGATATCGACATTCTCGGTTTTTATGATTATTGCCGAGAATGGCCCAAAAACTTCAGATCAGAGCTCAAAGAAGCCATAGCTAAAGCGGATCAAACACGGATGAAGCCCTGGCAACAAACTTCGCTCGATGATGTATTGGGCGCAACTTTACGCGATTGTTTGCGATTACCGTATCGAGATTTCAAACGTAATATCGTGCTTAGTGTTTTGTTTGATGAGCTACTTTCTGCAGTATCGGTGCCAACCTCGAAGAGTGGTGGTCTTGGAGATGTTTTAGTGAGTGTACTTGATGCCGCTGCGTTGCTGTCTTGCTCGACCAATCGAATCTATCAACTGTATGAACAAGGCGAGCTCAAGCTTGCAACCAAAGTTAGCCTGCATAGCAAGCTGCCCTCATATCAGCCCGCCTTTACACTTCGCTCGATCCTCGATACGAGGCTCGCCTTGTTGGGGACTGCTCTCAATAGTTCCACTAATGACTGCGGCCAAGGTGGATTATGAAGCAATTACGAGAGCTCACCATAATTGAGCCTGTGACAAAGCAGCAAGAGGTTATTAAGCGGGCATTCATGCTGTATACCGAGCCTGTGGATGTTACCGGAGACGAATTAAATGCGCTGGTCGTTTTACTCAACCTGTCGCTAAGCAAACCAGTTTGCAACGACTATTTAGATGTTAAACGTGCCAAAAGTTACTTTGAGCACGAGAGCTTTTTTGAGATTGCTCTAGGCGAGTTGGTATGGGCGCATACTCACAACCTTAAATATCCAGATTCGCGAGTGTATGGGCAGCGCATTATTGCTGAGCATACCGACCCGCTAGAGCTTGGCTGGGCACACAACTCAGGTTACTACCGTCATACGATCTGGTTGTTCAACACTTTTTTGTGGGAAGGCAGAGAAACTTCCTTGATGGTGGAAGTGCTGCAGGGGGCCCGTGCGTGGCTTAGGGCTCTCAAAAAACTGGGCTTAAACAACGATCGGTTAGAAAAGCTAACGGAAACAGTCCGAGAAAGTATAAGAATTCCATCGTACCCAGATGAAGTAAACCCATATTCACCTCAGGTTCAATTTCCTTATCAGCAGGGTTATGTTTCTGTCACACCTGTTGTTAGCCATGCCCAGCAAGTTCAAGCGGAGCGAGCAAGTCGCATGCAAACAGACCATCGCTTTGTGAGTTCGGAACTGCCACATCCTGCTAGCGTTGGCAATCTCAGCGCCTGTATTGGTGGTAATCACAGACTACTTTTCTCGCCGCTCCAGGCGGAGCATAAGCCCCAACATAGCCTGTTGCAAAGCCGAAAGAACACCGTCAAGTATTTTGATGATTATCAGCTCACCAATCGGCGAATTTGCAACGTATTAGCTCATTTGTGCGGTTATGAACCTGCAATTACCCGTCAAGATTACCAGCGAGCCCGCAAAAGTCAGGTCAAAGTTTTACGCAAGCATTTGGCGCTGTGGTTACTTCCAATGATTGAATTGAGGGACCAATACGAAGAGACAACTGTTGATGCAGAGGAGCTTACTCCTATTGCTAAGGCGTTTATTCAGCTACCTACTGATGAGATCACCAGGCTTGGCAAAGCGCTGAGCCAGCAGGCTCACTTAACTTTGCAGAACAATAAGTATTCCAAACGATTTGCGTTTCATGGTCGATTGATCCAGCCCATTCGAACTCAAATCAATTGGATTTTGAAACAGTTTCAAAAAACGTTGTCAACGGAGTTGCCATCGACTGAACAGTATATTTATCTAACCGAAATGCGAGCAGAAGATTGTAATGCACAAAGCAGCCCTTTTGTGGTTGGCCTGCCAAGTTTGACTGCATTTTGGGGCTTTATGCATCAGTTTGAACGAGGCATGAGGGCAAGCCTTAAAGAAAGTGAAGAGCTAAGCTTCATAAGTTTCGCTTTGGTCGTGCGCTCAGAACGTCTTTTTAATGCTGCAAACTTGGCTGAGCCCAAAAGCGTTGCAAAAAAACGAGTGGTTTCGGCGGCTAAGCGACCTACCACTCGATGCAATTGGCGATCTGATTTAGAGTTCGATCTTGTTATCAAAGTCCGTACAAATATCGACTTAGCGACGCGATATCAAAGTCTTCAGGCGAACCTTCCTTTAACGCTGGCCGGGGGAACTGTCTTTCCGCCCGAGCTTAAAAAAAACACATTATGGCTTCGAAGTTTTAGCTGCCGGTCGGAGCTGTTTTTTCTTCTTAAGGGAATCGATTGCAGTGCAAGTTGGGTTTACCCGGCAGGGTTTCATACGGATTCGTTTTACGAACTGTTAAACGAGTTAGAGCAGGATGAATCTTTCATCGCAACGGCGTCTGGTTATCAACATATGCATACGCCCTGCGAACGAAGCGGGAGCGTTGCTTCGATGCATGCTTACGCAGATAACTTGCTGGGAATCGCGAAGGCGTTTAATCCCATTGAAGTGCGATTACTTGGCCAGTCTCACTTTTTTAGCAGCGCTTTTTGGCGCATGAGCTCAAGCCATGAGTCTATTCTTATAGAAAAGGATCAGGACTAAGCTTCTATGGAATTGTGCTCCCAGCTGAATTATTGTCGCTCGCTCTCTCCGGGGAAGGCATATTTTTATTATCTCGTTGATGGCAAAGAACAGCCTATCGGTGTCGATCGAACTCGTATTAGAGCGCCAAAATCTGGTTTTTCAGAGGGCTTTGAACCCAAAGGCATGAAACCTAAGGATACGGCACCGCAAGATCTGGCCTATTCGAACCCGCAGTTCATTGAAGAGTGTTATGTGCCGCCAAGGGTTTCTGAGATTTATTGTGACTTTTCACTGCGTATCAATGCTAATTCCCTGAAGCCCAACGTGTGTGCTCTTGATGAAACTAGACAAACCTTAACTGCTCTCGCTGAGCTCTATAAACAGCGCGGAGGCTACGGCCAGATAGCCAAGAGGATAGCGAAGAACATACTCATGGGAACATGGCTGTGGCGTAATCGCACCTGCCGCTCACTAGATATTAAGGTTTTGACGAACGACGACCGAGTCATAACAATCTCAAACGCATTTAGCCTCCAATGGGCAAGCTCTTGGAAGGGGGAAGCACAAGACGCGCTAGAAAACCTCAAAACATTCATCGAAAAAGGCCTCACCGATCCAAAGTCTCTTTATTACCTTGATGTAAACGCCAAACTAGCAGTAGGCGGAGGTGATGAAATTTATCCCAGCCAAGAGTTCGTTGATTCAAAGCAAGATGGTGTGCCCACAAAGCAGTTGGCAAAGACCCAGCTCAACGGACAAGAAACCGTTGCCTTTCATGCGCAAAAGATAGGCGCTGCGTTGCAAATGATAGATGACTGGTGGCAGCCAAATGCGGATAAGCGTTTGAGAGTGAATGAGTACGGCGCTGACAGAGAATATGTGATTGCCCGCAGACACCCTAAAAATGGGAATGATTTTTACCAGCTTGTCGGGCGGTCCGAGCGCTGGGTTGAACAACTGGAACAGGGAAATGAAATCCCAGACGAAGTGCATTTCATCATGGCTGTTTTGGTCAAAGCTGGCGTATTCAACGGCGCAGCTAAGGGGAAGGCATGAGTTGCCGCTACGGCTTTGTAGTTGAGTTTATTCCTGAGTCTGGCGACTGCAATTTGCTTGCAGGCCGGTGCATCAAAACGTTGCATGGTTTCTTAAATGCGAATAAAAACGCAGCAAACTCCATTGGTGTTGCATTCCCGCTCTGGGGGATTCAGTCGGTTGGCAAAGCCATCGCTTTTGTCGGTCCTTCAGAGAAAGAACTAGTCGGTCTAAGCTACCAGCCGTATTTCTCGATGATGAAAGAGGAAGGGCTTTTCAATATGTCTAGTGTGAAAAAGTTACCAAAACAGTTGGCTGAAGTACGCTTTGTGAGAAACCAGACTATTGCTAAAACCTTTGTTGCATCGAAGCGGAGGCGAATGAACAGGGCTATTGAGCGGAGTGGCAGCGATAGTTACACACCGAAAGCTTCAGAAGAGCGAGAGTTCGATTTTTTTCACTGCATACCCATTGAAAGCAAATGCTCACAACAAGAGTTTGTTTTGCATGTACAAAAGCAAGATGCTCTTGAGGTTAACGTCGCTGGTTTCAACTCTTATGGATTGGCAACCAATCAGCGATGGCAGGGAAGCGTACCGAATATCGATTTAACCCTTTTTTCTTAGGATATTAATTTGTTCCTTTAAATCAGAGTGTTATTTGATCTTGCAAACAATTTTTTTTTCTAACCCTTTGTTCAATAAACAACTTGATATTCAAGGCTTTGCTGACTAATTTTCATAGTGACCTGCCGCATAGGCAGCTAAAAAGCATACCTCACGATAACAATCCGGGCATGGTATGTGACCTGCCGCATAGGCAGCTAATAAAATTATGAGCGATGGGGCTTCCAGCCTGTGGAGGTGACCTGCCGCATAGGCAGCTAATAAAGCTCGAAGACACGCGCTGGAAGAGCTATCAATGTGACCTGCCGCATAGGCAGCTAAAAATAGGTCAGGAAGAAAGCAACCAAACCTGCTGAACAAGCAGAAAATAAGAACCCACCAATTTCGGTGGGTTTCTTTTTAGGGCTGTTGCTTTGTTTTGAGCTTATCAATGGCTTTGGCCATTCAGCTGAATGGCCAAAGGGGAACTGGTTTGTTTTTCCCAAGTTCAAGTTTGGGAGTGCGAGGTTATTTTTCCATAGGTGGCTAGTCAGCTCGGATTTTTCCTAGATACATCTTCATCGGACAATGAAATTCATATTCCCCCTTTGCAAGTGGCGGTAATGTTAAGCTCACCGACTTGTTTAATGGAAGCTCAACAGAAAAATCTGCTGCCGGAATAACAATAGAGCTTGCACATGGGGACGGATCTTTACGATGAAAAGTGAGTTGAGATTGTTGCATCGCATTAATTTGAATAAAAGCTGGTGTGTATACCCCATTCTCGACGGTAATAACTAGGTTACTTTGTAATTTAACAGCGGGCTTAGGACGATAAAGCCAGAACCACCAAACGATTAGTAAGATGATAGCAAGCCCGATAATATTGATGGTGGTCATGCTGCTAAGCCCCCTTCATGTTTCGTTTAAGCCAACGCAGGCGATTGGCATTGCTAACCACGGTGAGAGATGAAAGAGCCATTGCCGCTCCCGCGATAACTGGATTCAGCAGTATTCCCCAAAACGGATACAAAACACCTGCGGCGATTGGAACCCCCGCAGCGTTATAGATGAATGCTCCAAATAGGTTTTGCTTAATATTTTTGAGCGTTGCTTTACTGATATTAATGGCGTCAGCGAGGCCGTGCAAAGAGCCTTGCATCAGTGCTATATCCGCGCTTTCGATTGCTATATCGGTTCCTGTACCAATAGCAAAACCAACATCAGCTTGTGCTAAGGCTGGAGCATCGTTAATCCCATCTCCAGTCATTCCTACAACCTCAAAGGCTTGCTGTAGCTTTTGAACTTCATGTGCTTTTCCTTCTGGCAGAACTTCAGCGAATACTTCATCAATTCCGACTTGAGAAGCTATCGCTTGAGCTGTGTGCTGGTTATCACCAGTAATCATGATGACCCTAAGACCACTAGTTTTAAGACGCTGAATTGCGCTTAGAGAGTCTGCTTTTACTGGGTCTGAAATTGCGATTAAGGCTTCTAGTTTTCCATCTATAGCAACAAATATCGGGGTCTTGGCCTGTTGTGCAATTTCTTTGGTTGCTATCGCATGGGCCTCATACTCGATGGAAAATCGATTCATCAGCTTATCGTTGCCAATCAGAATATGTTTACCGACAGACTTGGCACTCACGCCATGCCCATCAATTGAGTCAAACTGGTCGACCGGGCTTAAAGAAAGCTCTTTTTCTTGAGCTGCGCTCAATATGGCCTCGGCAATAGGGTGTTCTGAACCTGACTCAACGCTTGCCAATAGAGTTAAAACCTGCGATTCATCCAAGTCACCTAACAATTTGAGATCCGTCACTTGCGGTTTGCCTTCGGTGATGGTTCCGGTTTTATCCAATACCATGGTGGTTAATTGTGAGGCTGTTTGCAGTGCTTCGCCGTTGCGGATCAAAACGCCGGACTCTGCTGCTTTGCCAACGCCAACCATAACCGACATTGGAGTTGCTAGACCCAATGCGCAGGGGCAGGCAATAATAAGCACAGTTGTAGCGGAGATAATGGCTAGACTCAGTGCTCCATCCGGCCCCCAATTGAGCCAAGCAAGCGCAGAGACGATTGAGATGATCATGATGGCAGGCACGAAATACGATGAGATCGAGTCGGCAAGTCGACCAATTGAAGGCTTAGAGGCTTGAGCTTGCTTAACCATGTGAATGATTCGCGCAAGAGCGGTTTCTTTACCAACATGCGTCGCTTGAAAAACAAGCGTCCCATTTTTGTTAATAGTGCCTGCAGATACGCGATCGCCCGACTCCTTGCTGACAGGCATCGGCTCGCCGGTCAGCATGGACTCATCAATAGAAGATCTTCCGTCTATGATTTTCCCATCGACCGGAATCTTTTCTCCCGGCCTAATGCGGATCAGATCGCCAGCCAAAACATGCTCTATGGGAATATCTAACTCTACCTCTTTGCGCAAGACTCTTGCTGTTTTCGCTTGCAAGCCGATCAACTTTTTAATCGCAGAAGAGGCCGAGCCTCTAGCTTTAAGTTCTAGCGCCAGGCCTACGTTGATTAGACCAATGATCATGGCTGAAGCTTCGAAATAAACATGGCGCGCGGCCAACGGAATAGCGTCAGGGAAAAGCACAACAACCATGGAATAAAGCCAAGCCGTTCCTGTCCCCAATGCTATTAGGGTATCCATACTTGCCGTATGATTGAGGAGCGATTTCCATGCACCTACAAAAAAGTGTTTGCCAGAGGCAAAAAGAACTCCTCCGGTCGCTAGCCCAATCAGCAACCAAATGAACTGCTGGCTCTGAGTTTGAATCGACATATCACCACCGAGCAGTCCATAAAGCATCAGGGGGAAACCAAGCCCTAGGGCCAGGATTGCATGTCGCCAACGGCTGCGGTACGTAGATATGTCTTGTTGCTCCTGCGCTGATTGAGAATCTAACAAATTATCTTCATCGAATTTCTTGGCTTGGTAACCGATTTGTTCAATGGTTGATATAAGCCGCTCTGCGCTAGCATTTCCGGTTACGGCAACGGTCCGGTCAGCAAAGTTCATTTGGGCATTGCTGACACCCTCGATTTGAATAAGGGCTTGTTCAATTTTACTGACACAACTGGCACATTTAGCCCCAGTGACCGATAACCAAATTTCACCGTTGGGCGTCGAACCCGCTTTAGGCCGGCTTGGAGATAAGGACATTACAACTCCTCCTTAGATGAACAGCAGTTGGACTTTGAGCTGCTAGTTTGACAACAGTCGCGGCCCTGAGATGCTGTTTTGATGAAAACAAGCGCAATTAATGCAACAAGGATTAAAGCGGCGATTGGTACGATACCGGCGCTCAAGTACAGCAAAACAATGGCTACGAGCAGAGCACAAGTGGCAAACATTTTCATATCACGACCTTTATTAATGAGTGTTGCTATTGAATAGCTTAAACCTTACCCTTGCAGTAAGGTCAAGGTTTGAGTCAGTACAATGAAAATTTCCGAAGTGGCAGAAAAAGCAGGGTTGACGGTTAAGGCCGTCAGATATTATGAAAATGTAGGTTTAATCCCAAAGCCAGCTCGACAGCAAAACGGGTATCGAAGCTATGACGATTCAGTGCTTCCGATCCTCAACTTGATTCATCGGTCAAGAGCCGCAGGTTTTTCTGTTGACGAGTGTCGGGAGTTGATTGAGCTGTTCAACAACCCAGCACGTCATAGTGCAGACGTACATGAGCTTATTTGCCAAAAAGTTGAAGCTATTGAAAAGCAACAAGCTCAGTTGGAACACATCAAAGAACACTTGATTGCGTTGGCTAGTCGATGTGAGAACAATGAAAAATCAACATGCTCAATTTTAGCTTCATTGACCAAGTGAGTGGATTAACATTTCGTTAGAAAAAATTTAAAACTATTATTGACCTTACCCTTAGGGAAGGGTCTAAGATGCATCTTATAACGTTCATTTTAGCAATCCGATCAATGTCACTATTGCGTCTACAAAAATACAACTATCGCACGGCAGCGCTTCTGTCTGTGTGGTTTATATTTTGTGTCACGGTGACTTGCTCAAATCTGTTTGCTCATGATGATACCGTTTCTCAAGTCAGCACTTCCGAGCATATTGCTTTCACAGAAGCAAATTCCCATGCGCGCCACCAACCCATGACTACGGAAGACCCTGCTGCTTCGGAGCACGGATGCTGTGGTGACAATGCTGATGATTTTTCTATAACCAAACTGGTTAACTCTAAAACAGATAACTTCCAAACGCTTGCCGTTGTTGTTGTATTGGCACTAATGCTATCGCTATTCATCGTGCGACCTAAACCAATCCTTCGACCAAAGCGTCATATAGTACCCACATCGGGATACCCCCCCATCTTCCTGACAATTCAGCGCCTGCTGAATTAGCCACATAGTTCCGAACACCCCAATCAACTGTGCTCTTTGAGTGCAGCACAACCCTATTTGTACATTTAATCATTTGGCTTATAGAGGCCCGTACATGATGAACCGAAATCGTAACTTGCGCCTGTGTGCGCTGGTAGTTGCTTCATTTTTGCCCTTGGCTCACACCTCAGGAGTTTGGGCTGAAGAAACCAAACTATCGTTGGCTAAAGCTGTCAATCTGGCGCTATCTGGCGATATTTGGCAAGAGGGAAACAAACTCAATGGGCAAGCATTTTTGAGTGAGGCGACTGCCGCAAGCTCTTTGCCTGATCCGAGAATAAACATCTCCGCAGCAAATATTCCAACGGACACTTTCAACTTCGACCAAGAAGGTATGACGCAGCTGAAAGTTGGCGTGAGTCAAATGTTTCCCCGAGGGGATACACTGCAGCTGCGACGTGAGCAGGGAAAAGAAAAAAATGAGCTTACGTTAATTGCTGCAAAAGTTAGATCTGCCAAAGTCACTTCACTCGTCAGTCAAATATACCTAGACGCATGGCTAGCTCAACATATTGCAGATTTAATCGAAAACAATCGATATTTGTTCGAGCAATTGGTTGATGTAACCGAAAAAGGGTACACATCTGCTGCAGGCAACACTCGCCAGCAGGACTTAATTAGAGCCGACTTGGAGCTGGCTCGTTTAGATGAGCGCGTATTAAGAATTCGACAACAATTCGACACTAATCTCCAATTGCTATTGGAATGGTTACCACCTGAAGCAATAGCAAATGCGCTAACGATCGACGCCCCTGAAATCGAACCACTAGCTGTATTCAAAGCTGGAGAATTAAGTGCGTTGACACGAGTGCTGGCCAAGCATCCAACAGTAAGAGGTATTGAGCAACAACGAGAAATTGCAAATACCGATGTTGAAATAGCTAAGCAAAGTTACAAACCAGAGTGGGGACTGACCGCAAGCTATGGTTATCGTCAAGATGATCCTTACGGCAACAGTCGCGCTGATTTTTTATCAGTAGGGGTCACTTTTGATTTGCCTGTTTTCACCGAGTCTCGCCAAGACAAGCAAGTCGATGCTGCTCGCTATCGAGCACTCTCCGTTGAAACCGAACGCCAACTGCTATTGCGAAAGTTGAGCGCCGAATTTGAATCGCTCACTGCTCAAATCAACCGATTAGAACGACGTGAACTTCAATACAGCCAAAAGTTGTTGCAGCAAACCAATCAGCAGGCCGACTCAGCTTTGAATGCTTACACCGCTGATCGTGGAGACTTTGCAGAAGTCATGCGTGCATACATTGCTGTTCTCAACACTCAGATTGAAGCTAGCCAAATTCAAGTCGAGCGTTTGAAAAAGGTTGTGCAGCTCAACTACTTACTAGCCGGTGAAGTTATTTAAGGGAATTTGAATTAATGAATACTTTTGTCAAAACATCACTAACAATAACCGTGGGTGTTGTGTTAGGTGCCGCTGGTTACCATGTGTTGAGTCCGACGCTAACTCTTCAACATCAAAGCGCGGCTGATGAACCGCTCTATTGGGTTGCGCCTATGGACCCCAATTACCGAAGAGATCAACCAGGAAAGTCTCCAATGGGAATGGATTTGATTCCTGTTTATGCAGACAGCGAAGGTGCAAATAGTCCCGGAACAGTGACCATTTCTCCCGAAGTTGAAAACAACCTAGGCGTCAGAGTAATCAACGTGAGTCACCAACCTTTCCATTCGGAAATTAACACGGTTGGCTACGTAGGCTTCAACGAGGATGCGCTAATTCACGTTCACCCTCGCGTTGAAGGCTGGCTTGAGACGTTATTCGTCAAAGTTGAAGGTGAGCGAGTGACTCAGGGGGATCCGCTATTTTCGATATATTCGCCAGAGCTCGTCAATGCTCAAGAAGAACTTCTTCTTGCTCTAGATAGAAAAAGTACAAAACTCATCAAGTCCGCTAAAGAGCGCCTGAGAGCATTGCAGGTTCCCGAATCCCAAATACAAGCTGTTGTCGAGAATAGAGCAGTGTCTCGGACGGTAACAATTGTGGCACCTCAATCGGGTGTAATTGCCAATCTCGATGTGTATGAGGGGTTCTTCGTCAAGCCCGGCAAGACAATTTTGTCAGTGGGGCCTCTGGATGAAATTTGGGTTACGGCAGAGTTATTCGAAAGACAAGCTAACTTAGTCAATGTGGGTGACAAGGTCTCGATGACATTGGACTACGCGCCAGGAAGAGAGTGGCAAGGGCGTGTCGACTACATCTACCCAATGCTCGATCAAGACAATCGAACTGCCAGAGTTCGTCTCAGGTTTGCTAATAAAAACGAGACGTTAAAACCGAACATGTTTGCTCAAGTCGCCATTCACGCAGATTCTGACAAAGATACCCTGATAGTGCCTCGGGAAGCGCTCATAAGAACAGGCTCGCAAGATCGAGTTGTTCTCGCTATGGGAGAAGGAAAATACAAATCTGTTGCAGTTCAAGTGGGCCGCATTGACTCGGAGCAAGCGGAGTTGATTGCCGGAGTTCAGCAAGGAGACTCCATCGTCTCTTCTTCACAGTTTTTGCTCGATTCTGAATCCAGCATTAGTTCAGATTTTTTACGGATGTCATCGGCTGATACTGCACTTGCGAAAACGGTTTGGGCTGAAGGTGTTGTGAAGTCGGTTAACCCTCTCGATAGAGAAGTAACGGTTGAACACGAGCCTGTTGATGCGTGGCAGTGGCCCGCTATGACAATGAAGTTCGGTGTTGCTGAGGTAGTAGACATTGAATTGCTGACGCCTGAGACACACCTGCATTTCGAAATCGCCGAAGCCAACAATGCATACAGCATTCAGGGCATTCACATTATTTCTTCGGGACCAGACCGCTCTTCGACTTCTGCGGGAGAGCATAGCGGCCACAAAGAAATGGATCATAGCCAGCATCAAACCATGGAACACAATGGCCACAAAGAAATGGATCATAGCCAGCACCAAACCATGAATCACAGTGACCACGAAGGCATGGATCATCGCCAGCATCAAACCATGAATCACAGTGACCACGAAGGCTTGGCTCATAGCCAGCACCAATCCATGAATCACAGTGACCACGAAGGCATGGATCGTAGCCAGCATCAAACCATGGAACACAGCGGGCATGAAGGCATGGATCATAGTCAGCATTCAGGTTCTGCTTCTAATTCCAACAAGGCTAAGAGTGGAGAACAGCAATGATTGCTTCCATTATCCGATGGTCGATTTACAACCGGTTCATGGTACTGCTCATGACGCTGATATTAGTGGTGGGAGGACTGTGGGCAATCAAGCAAACACCGATCGACGCGATTCCTGATCTCTCTGATGTTCAGGTCATCATTAAAACGTCATACCCAGGCCAAGCACCGCAGGTTGTTGAAGAGCAAGTTACCTACCCATTGACAACCGCCATGCTGTCGGTGCCTGGTGCTGAAACTGTGAGAGGCTTTTCGTTCTTTGGGGACTCATATGTATACGTGATCTTTGACGATGATACCGATTTGTATTGGGCCAGAAGTAGAGTTTTAGAATACTTGAGTCAAGTTGCTCCGAGCTTACCAAGTACCGCTAAGCCGCAACTTGGTCCTGATGCAACAGGTGTGGGCTGGGTTTACATCTACTCGCTAATAGACCGCTCCGGTCAACATGATTTATCACAACTTCGCTCCATCCAAGACTGGTTTCTAAAGTATGAGCTACAGACTGTTGCTGGGGTCTCTGAAGTAGCAACTGTCGGCGGCATGGTTAAGCAGTACCAAGTCAAAGTTGACCCCGATAAGCTCCGTGCCTTTGGTATTCCCCTTAGCCTGATTCAAACCGCTATTCAACGAGGAAACCAGGAGGTTGGCGCGTCGGTTATCGAGAATTCAGAAGCTGAGTATATGGTTCGGGCGACCGGATATATTCAAAGCATTGACGACTTAAACAACATTCCGTTGGGCGTTAGTCAGCAAGGCACTCCACTGCTTTTAAGAGATGTTGCAGATATTCAATTAGGGCCACAAATGCGACGAGGGGTTGCTGAGCTGAATGGCGAAGGTGAAACGGTCGGTGGTGTCATTGTAATGCGCTTTGGCGAGAATGCACAAAAAACAATTGAGGCCGTTAAAAGTCGTTTAGAGCAACTCAAACCCAGCCTCCCCCAAGGTGTAGAGATAGTGCCTGTTTATGATCGATCTGGGTTAATAGAGCGAGCGGTGGACAACCTTTGGCACAAGCTACTGGAAGAATTCATTGTTGTCGCATTGGTTTGCCTGATCTTTCTCTTTCATGTGCGCTCGTCATTGGTGGGCATTATTACTATCCCAGTGGGCATATTAGCCGCTTTTGTTGTGATGCATTTACAGGGCTTGAACGCCAACATCATGTCGTTAGGAGGCATTGCAATTGCAATTGGCGCAATGGTCGATGGCGCGATCGTGATGATTGAAAACATGCACAAACACATGGAAAAAGAGAAGGTGACAGATGAGAACCGTTGGCAAGTTGTCTCCAAGGCTGCAATTGAAGTTGGCCCGTCACTGTTCTTTTCGCTATTGATTATTACCGTTAGCTTCCTTCCGGTATTTACTCTTGAAGCGCAAGAGGGGCGGATGTTTTCTCCATTGGCCTTTACAAAAACTTACGCAATGGCAGCTTCTGCTGCTCTGGCCATTACCTTGGTTCCGGTACTGATGGGCTATTTCATTCGCGGCAAAATTGTTGCTGAGAACAAAAACCCAGTTAACCGTATCCTGATGGCTTTGTATATGCCGCTTTTAAACGGCGTACTGAAATACCCCAAATCGACCATCGCAGTTTCGATTTTGATCACCGCTATAGGCTTTTGGCCGGTCAATAAAATTGGCACGGAATTCATTCCTCCTCTGGATGAAGGCGATCTAATGTACATGCCAACCACTTACGCGGGGGTCTCGATTGGCAAAGCAAGAGAGCTGCTACAGCAAACCGATAAACTGATTCGAACTATTCCCGAAGTGCAGAATGTCTTTGGTAAGGTTGGTCGTGCTGATACTGCTACAGATCCTGCTCCTTTGACGATGGTTGAAACCTTTATTCAGTTGAAACCGAAAGAAGAGTGGCGAGAAGGAGTAACAACCGATGTTCTTAAACAAGAGCTCGATAGCTTAGTTCAGTTCCCTGGGTTAACAAATGCGTGGGTCATGCCCATCAAAACTCGCATCGATATGTTAGCGACAGGCATCAAGACACCCGTTGGCATTAAAATCGCGGGACCGGAACTAAATACAATCCAAACCATTGGCCAACAGTTAGAACAAATACTTAAAGATGTGCCTGGCACTGCATCTGCTTATTCCGAGCGGGTCGCGGGAGGGCGCTATATCAAAGTTGATATTGATAGGGCGCAGGCTGCTCGCTATGGATTAAACATTGCTGATGTGCAACAAGTCGTAGCGACAGCAATCGGCGGGATGAACGTGACTCAAACCGTTGAAGGACTTGAGCGCTACCCGGTCAATTTGCGCTACCCCCAAACCTATCGTGATTCACCCGAAAGCATTGCTCTGCTGCCGATCGTAACCCCGTCTAATCAACGGATCGCTCTGAGTGATGTTGCCGATGTTTATATCGAAGATGGTCCTCCAGGAATCAAAAGTGAAAATGCCCGACTGAATGGCTGGACCTACGTTGACTTGGAAGATGTAGATATTGGTAGCTATGTCGAGCAGGCAAGTGAAATCGTTGCTTCAGAGCTTGCTTTGCCTCCGGGCTACTCGATTACTTGGTCCGGCCAATATGAGTACATGCTTCGGGCTAAAGAGAAGCTCTCCTATGTGATTCCATTAACACTGGCGATCATTGTGGTACTGCTTTATTTGAGCCACCGTCGGTTTAGTGACGTGCTGATCATCATGGGGACGCTTCCGTTGGCTTTGATTGGCGGGATCTGGTTGATTTATTGGCAAGGCTTTAATTTTTCGGTTGCCGTTGGCGTTGGGTTCATTGCTTTGGCTGGGGTTGCTGTGGAAACGAGTGTGCTAATGCTTCTCTACCTTCGGCACGCTTTTGATGACTGGCTCGATGAATGTCAGCAAGCAGAAAAACCAATTACCTTGAGCGGACTGAAGGATGCAATGATCGAAGGCGCGGCATTACGTTTACGCCCCAAAGTAATGACTGCAGCCACTATTATCGTCGGCCTATTACCCATCATGTACGGAACAGGAACTGGTTCCGAAGTCATGCAACGCATTGCTGCCCCAATGGTTGGCGGCATGGTCTCTTCCATCTTACTTACGCTATTGCTTGTGCCTGCTGTGTATTACCTGTGGTGCAAACAGACAATCAAACCTTATTTGAAAGGAAAATAAAGTGAAAACGTTAACTCTAAAAAACATTCTATTCGCCGCATTCTTTGCTACAGCTTCTATTTCTTTGAGCCTTAATGCTGCTGAAACATCTATGGCGAAACACTCCAAGATGAATGGTATGGATCACAGCCAACATCAAGGTATGCACCAAGAGCAGACAAAGTGTCCTCACCACTACTCTGGCGACTGCACACATGAAGACAAAAAACAGTGTCCTCACCTAGAACAAGGGGCTGCTCACTCTGGAAAAGAGGAGCACAAGCAGTGCCCACATCGAAAAAGTGAACATAACCAACATCAGAGTATGGATCATAGTCACCATCAGAGTATGGACCATAGCGAGCACCACCGGATGTCGAGCAAGAATAGCGGAGAGTGAAAATGAAAAAGTTAGCTTTAGTAGCAAGTATCTTGCTCAGTATCGGGGCTGCCACTGCATCTGAGACGATTGAAGTGTACAAGTCTGAATATTGCGGCTGCTGTCAGAAGTGGGTGGACTACATGCAACAGCAAGGGTTTGAGTTGAATGTTGTTATTCAAAACAATCTCAGCAAGTTAAAGGAGCAAGCCGGAGTGACACCAGCGGCAGCTTCTTGCCATACCGCTTTTGTTGGTGGTTATTTTATTGAAGGTCACGTTCCCGCTAAAGATGTTCAGCGATTGTTGGATGAGCGCCCAAATATTAAAGGCATCGCAGTGCCCGGCATGCCGATGGGCTCACCTGGAATGGAAGGGAATCGTAAAGATGCTTACAGCGTGATTGCTGTTCATCACGATGGACAAACTTCGCAATTTAGTCATTACCACTGATAGCCAAGAGGCGACTTCTAGTCGCCTCTTTAGCCACATATTGCGATTCGGTTATTCGTCAGCTCAACTGTGTTTGAAGCTTGTTTGGGCAGACCCATTGCTATTTTCGAGGACGTTCACATGAATTATAGCGCTCAATCCTTAGCGGTGAGGAGCCGTAGAGCGGAAGCACCGAGCTGGAACGTATGATGAGTGCCTTGATGTATGGCAACTACGGTAGGTTTGCTAGTTGTAAAGCCAAGTTACTTGCCTCGATTTTATTGCTTGGGCTGCTATCCGCGATGAGCTTTTTAAGCTCCTGTGCTGAATCCTTCTCGCCCCCCCAAGTAGATCAACATGATGGTATGCAAAAGATAGGCTGCCATTCAGTAAAAGTGAGCTCTGCCGAACGAACTGATTGTTGTGAATTGTCAAGTTGCAGGGCTGCGCAGGCTCTAGAGTCGCAATCAAAGCGAAAATTTGATGTTGCTCATAGTGACTCTTGCATGCAACTGCTGCGAAATTTTGAGCGGCAAAGGAGATATGCCTGCTCGCTGATAAGGCCAAGTGCCCAACGTAAGACGCCTATTTTCCTCTTGTTTGAAGTGTTTAGAGAATAGAGATTCTTAGCCCATATAACTTTCCGTTTATGACTCGAACTCACTCAAATAGAGAATCTCACCATGAAAATTTTTGCTAAAAAACTCATTGTTGCCTTGCTACTAACGGCTCCTTCTATGGCTGTAATGGCCAACGATACTTCTGTATCTATGTATCAACACCAAGAAAAGATGCATCAGACGATAAAGTCGATGAATTCGTTATTAGAAAATACTCTGGTGAATGGCACCACAGTTCCAAATCAAGGGGTTATGAAGGAACACCGAGAGGCAATGGCAACGGGTATTGAGCAATTGACTGAAATGGTCCGCGCAAAGCGCATAGCCAATGCTGAATGTTTAGAGCAGCAAACAGCAGATGAGCAGACCTGTTATCAATTAGAAAGCCACCAGGATACTCAATTGATTATGGTGGTGACGCTGCTTGAACATTTGTTGGCTCGTCAGAACATATTGGAGCAACACGTTATTGATGTGAAATCTACGGCAGCTCACTAGCTTTGACTTCGGAGCATGAGGGGAAGAGACCCTCTTGCTCCGTTCATTAGCTAGTTTGAGTTAGTGTGTAATGCCTTCGAATCTTAATTACCGATATGGTTAAGAAATGATTAGAGTCATAAGAGCAATCCACAAGTGGTTGATGGTAGTCGTGGGAGCGCAGTTTCTGTTGTGGGCCATCAGTGGCTTATACATGGTGCTGATGAATATTCACTATGTTCATGGTGAATTTCTTTCAGTTGATTCTAGAGAAGAGATAAAGGGCGTGGAGGTAACTTACTCATTTGATTCATTAGTTAGAGACAACCCAGAAGCTATCAATGTCGAGCTAACAATGAGTTCAGGGCATCCTATCTATCGATTTGTAACCCCCCAAGGTCACGGAGCTGCGGTGGATGCAAATACTGGTGAAAGAATTCCTCCAGTTGAAGAATATCAAGCAAGGCAGATTGCGAAATACAGTTACGCAGGTAATGACGAAATCAGTCACGTAAAACTCATATCAGATGCGTCTCTTAAGCCTTCAGAAATATCTGCTAGACACCTTCCTGTGTGGCAAGTGACATTTGATCACTATTCGGCTCCGACTTTTTATGTCAGTGAATATACTGGCGAGATTGTGACTAAACGTCATAGCCCATGGAGAATTTTTGATTGGATGTGGCGGCTTCACATTATGGACTATACCGAAGGAGAAAATGTTTCAAATTTGTTGTTCATCTTAAGCGCAACTACGGCCTTAGCAGCAGCATTGACTGGCATCATATTATTGGTATTGCGGTTGCGATCCTCCTTCGCCAAGGAGGGTTTATGAGCCTCCTTGGCTTCACTAAATCGATACATAAATGGGTTTCTGTCGCCGTAGGGCTCCAAGTAATTGTTTGGATAGGAACGGGAGGCTACTTTGCTCTAGTCGATCATCATGTAGCGGGAGGAAATGCCAGTAAAACCTCGGTTAACCACCAAGGAGTTAAAACAAAGCCACTTATACCGTGGATGAACTTAACTGAGCAAAGTGCTGAGAGCGTAAAACTACTGTGGATATTGGAGCAGCCTTACTATCAGGTTATACATACGAAACCCGAACACCGTTACCAGAAGCATTATGTGCAACTCTTCGATGCCTATTCTGGAGAGCTTTTTGTTCTAACAGAACCTTTTGTAAAAAAGATAGCAAATCGTTCCTACACCGGAACTGCAAATGTTATTGCTGTGTCTTTGGTAAAGCCCCCTGTTCGCGAGTTGCCGAGAGAAGAAAATGCTGTTTGGAAGGTATCATTCGATGATCCCAGTCACACCAATGTTTACATTGACAAAAATTCTGGACGAGTCATCAGCCATATTGACGATGATCGGCGCTTGCGTGATCTTATGTTTAGGCTGCACTTCATGGATTATGGAAATTCAGGAAGTTTCAATCATTGGCTCATAGTTTCGGCTGCTGGATTGACTTTAGCTCTATCGGTTACAGGGGGCGTCTGGCTCATCTTTTTATTTAAAAGCGGACTGCTAAGAGTCCCTCTTGCTAAAAGTAGAAAGCACTTATCTGTTCGGCATTTACCTTCAGGTACGACTTCAGATTTAGCCTTACCCAAAGCAGATACGATTTTGAACGGGTTGGTGGAAGCAGGAGTATTTCTTCAATCTCGTTGCGGCGGAGGGGGAACATGCGGGACGTGCAAGTTTAAGTCGAGTAAAAACCTTCCCCAAACAACGGCAGATCAAGATCTCCTCTCGCCAGAGCAACTAAATCGAGGATACAGGCTTGCATGCCAACATTTTGTTTCGGGCATAGAACAGATAGAAATTGATGCCCCTCAAGAGGTTCAGACCTATGAGTTAACAACGGTGGAGACCAAGTTTATTACACCATTTATAAAGGAGATAAAATTTACCGCCGCTGGAGGAAAGAGAATTCCATACCGCGCTGGGGCGTATATGAGCTTTATCATTCCTGGCGGTACAAATTTCATCAGACCTAAGGATTTGCCTCAACACTATGAGAGATATTGGCAACAGGTTCCTAGTGGTACATTCACTCATCAAGGAGGTGTTCGGCATTATTCGTTGGCAACCTATGACTCGCTCGATAACAAGCTGATATTCAATGTTAGGTGGCAACTTCATGAGTCAGCAGCAGGCTTGGGTTCCAGCTATTTGGGAGCTCTCAATGTCGGGGATAAAGTTATCGCAAGCGGTCCATTTTCTGATTTTTTTGCGTCTGAGAATGAAGTGGTTCGAAGAGTTTTAATTGGAGCGGGATCGGGATTGGCACCATTGAGAGCAATAATTTGGGAGCAGGTTGAGCTCGGTTCTGATCGTCATGAAACCTGGCTCATTCAAGGCGCAAGAAATGAAGATGAACTTGCTTACAGTGAAGAGTTCGAGACATTATCGGAAGAGATGGGTAACTTTTTTTATCTACCCACTCTGTCAAGTCCTTCCTGTAATTGGAAAGGAAAGCAAGGTTACGTTCAGCAGGTCATATTAGGGCAAATCAAACATTGGCTAAATGGGGAGGTTACTGAATTTTATTTATGTGGCCCAAGTAAGATGATGATTGAGGTTGAGAATATCCTCATCAACAGTGGCGTTCCCTCTGAGCTAATATTTAAAGATGACTTCAGTTCGGGTCGATAACCCTTGGTACAGCATTTCAGCGGTTGTGATGATTATACGCAGTGAGCCTTGAGTCACAGGGTAATTGCAGTATCAGCAGTTAAGTTTACAAAACCTTACGTTTAGAGTGGTTATGGTGCTCTATACCTAGATGTGTACTCTCTGTAAGGCAAATGAAAATGAACAGGTTAGCCCTTGCAATAATCGTAGGTATGCTCGCTATTTCTATTGCCCCGCAAGTCGATAGCCGAGGTTTCGGTGGTAGGCAGCAACAACCTGAATTTATCAACGTTGATACAAATAACGATGGCTTGATTTCCAAAGATGAGTTCGAAACCTTTCACTCAGATCGTCAATTAAGGCGGGTTGGTCAAGCAAAGTTACAAAGAAATGCAGCCGACTCTTCAAAATTGTTCGAGCAATACGATTTAGACCAAGATGGGTTCATCAGTGCAGAAGAGTTTCTAGCTCGGCCACCCTGTAGACGCTCGACTTAGTTTCATAGGCTCTAGGTTTCACTCTATTCAGATGAGCGAACTTATTAAGTTCTCCATAACTGGGGTAGATACAGAATGAATTTGAATCGTTTAAGGCCATATACGGCGGTTATTTTGGCTTTCTCGTTTACTGTTCTGATGGTGACTGGGCTGATCCTATTTGTTGCTCCTCATGGCCCCGGCTCAAGTCAGTGGGCTTGGATTGGTTTGACGAAGCATCAATACAAAGATATCCATTTGTATTTGGGGTTCCTAAGCATTGCCTTGGTTCTGTTTCACGTTATTCTTAACAAGAAGCCGTTGACCAAATACCTAGTCGGAAAAAACGAGAATTGGGGAAACCCAGTACTATGGGCAATAGCGGTCATTGTCGCAGTGGTCTCGTTTGTTGTGTTTGGTTGAAGTGATTGAAACAAAACCCAAGCTTAGTAACGATGCAAAGTATCAAAGCTTTCTGGCTCAATTTGTTCTTGCCTTAAAGAAGACAAGAAATAGAAGCTCCCAACAACGTGCTAACAGGTCTGAGCTATTACAAGCGCGCCACTTGCCCATGTAATCTGTCTCTGATAATTTCGTGACTCCAGTTTAGTGTTTTCGGAATAATAACTTGGTGCTTGGCAGCCGTTTTACATTATTGCTTACTCTCATGATTGCTCTGCAATCATGGTTTGCTGTTGCCTCCACTTATGAACCGCACCAATCTGGCTTAAAACACTACCAAACTAGCCACTCTCATAAACATGCTGCAGATGCTGATGCACCCTTTGGTCATGGTGACTCAGACTCGCATTTGGCAAGCACAGATATACCAGCAAACGATTGCCACCAATGTGGACATTGCCATGGGCATGCATCGGCTGCTCTTGTCGTTTTCAATGCTTCAGCGTCATTCGTACCTTCGGCGGAAGCTCCGCTAGATTTTTTATCCAGCAAAACAAATTACTTACCTATCTCGTTGTTCCGTCCTCCAATAGCGTAATCGACTCTTTCTTTTCTTAAGCTCGCAGAGGCAACGTGCCTTTGTGTATCTAACGATATTCAATGTTTGGTCGAAACAATGACAAATCTTTTTTTGAAGCGCCTGACTGGCGCAATATGGTGCTTTCCGCTTGGCGTAGTTTGTGCCTCATTTCTTCAATCACAAGCACTAGCTGGCGACTGGAATAGCTGGCTAGCCACGCAGATTAATCAGCACCCAGATGTACTTGCAGCAAAGGAGCGCTGGCAGGGGATGAATGCCAATGCTGAAGCAATGGGTCAGCCTATTTACAACCCCGCACTGTCTGTTGGGGCGGATCGCAATGGCGATGAAAACAATTATGCGGTGGGTCTAGAGCAAACTATTGACCTTTGGGATAGAAGATCAGTGAATACCAAGCAAGCGACATTCCTAAAAACAGCTGCCATGCACATGTACAAGCAGCAAGTGCTGAATAAAACTGCGGAGGTTGTTGCGGCCTTAGTTGAATGGAAAACCGCTAGTCAGGCAGCCGATATTGCTCAATCACAGAAGGTGCAGCTCACTTCATTACTTCAATTGGTCGATGCTCAACAAAAGACTGGCGATATCGGGGCTGTTGATGCGCAGCTAACATTGTTGTCGTTATCGCAGCAAATCGCCCAAGTCGCAGACATTGAGGCAAGCTTGGTTCGGGCCGAGGTTCAACTTCAGGAGCTTCTGCCCGAATGGTCACAATCAAGAGGTGGTCTTCCCGACGACTTTTGGCCATCCTCAATTGTCGAAGCTACCGACGAAAATCTTAGTCAATACCCACTGGTCGCAAGCTCTGAAGCAATGTGGCGTTCAAAAATAGAGCATGCTGAATCTGTTCGTCGGGCGGCGAAACCCGACCCCACATTTGGCATAAATGCTGGCCGGGATGGTGGCGATAGCTTAGTTGGGCTCACAGTATCCGTTCCACTTCATGTGCGAAATAACTTTGATGCAGAGAGTCGTGAGGCACAAAGCCTAGAACTTGAAGCTGAAGCGCAATGGATAGCGACCTTTCGTAAACAGCGGGTTAATTGGCGGGCTGCACGTAGCAGTTGGCAACGATATGAGTACCACCTTAACTCTTGGCAGTCTCTACTAGGCAATAGAGTAAACAACAGCGAACAACTGCTAGAGCGTCAATGGCAAAGCGGCGACCTATCAACCCCCAATTATTTATTAGCTTTAAACCAGCGCACAGAGAGTCTATTGGCAGGTATCGAGCTTGAAAAACAAGCATTGCTTGCATTAACAGAAGCACTCTACCAATCCGGGCAATTGGCCACTCTCATTCAACCGATGAACTAAGCGTAGGACGGTATCAATGAACATGAAATTTATGACTATTTTAATTGCCGGATTGCTCAGTTCATCGGCTACATTGGCATCTGTGACAGAGCATGCTCATGCGGCCTCTCGAACTGATAGCCACGAACCGCATCAAGAACCTCATGAGCACCAAGAGGAAGAAAATGAGGAGCATGGTCAGCACGGCCACAGTGAACATGCACATGAAGAGCACGATGACCTCAAAGG
This sequence comes from Echinimonas agarilytica, assembly GCF_023703465.1. Classification (NCBI taxonomy): domain Bacteria; kingdom Pseudomonadati; phylum Pseudomonadota; class Gammaproteobacteria; order Alteromonadales; family Echinimonadaceae; genus Echinimonas; species Echinimonas agarilytica. Next base: position 415,385 of record NZ_JAMQGP010000003.1, read on the forward strand.
GAAAGGTGAACCCCAAATTGTAGAGGGCGAGCATGATGCGAAAGGTGCGGTAACACTAAGTCCAGAGCAAATGGCTCTTGCTGACATTGCTGTCGAGCCACTTCAATTCCAACAAATTGATTATCAGCTGTATGCTCCGGGGGAGATCCTAACCAATGGCTACACAAGCTATCGGGTCTCTCCCCGCGTTCCTTCTGTGATTTTAAATCGCCACGTGGCTCTCGGAGAGCATGTTGCAAAAGGACAAAAGCTAGTCACGCTTTTTAGCGAAAGTGTCGCCATAGCTCAATCTCAGTTTCGTACCGCATGGCCTGAATGGCAAAGAGTCAAATCGTTGGGCCAACAAACGGTTGGCGCTCAACGCTATGTTGAAGCAAAGTCGAACCTTGAAGCGGCTCAAGCGACCTTGCTGGCGTATGGGTTGTCATTCAGTGATTTAGAAAGCTTGAAAAAGCAGAGCGCACCATCTTTGGGTGAGTATACATTGAGAGCTGAAATTGATGGCTCGGTTCTATCCGATGGATTTGAGCAAGGGCAACGTATTGAGGCTGGTGCACCACTCATCCTCATTGCCGATGAAAAGCAGCTCTGGGTAGAGGCTCACTTATCACCGAACTTCGATATGTCATTGGAAGCTGGCTCAAAAGCCGAAGTGGTAAGCGCAGGTAAAAGGGTCGAAGCCGCTGTATCTCAAGAAGCCCATACCATCGACCCGGTTACGCGCACACGCCTCGTGCGGCTGGTCGTTGATAATGCTGCTCATCAACTTCATCCAGGTCAATTTGCCGAAGTGTTTTTTAACTTTCGCACTAAACATTCAGTGATTGCAGTACCAGAGTCGGCGTTAATTCGAGATGAACATGGTGATTGGACTGTTTTTGTTGAAGATCATCCAGGGGAATTTATTCCTATGGAAGTCAAGTTGGGAGATTCCTATGGGCAAGTTCGCGAAATTCGGGGCATGAAACCGGGGACGCGGGTTGTGACTAAGGGGGCATTTTTCGTTGCTTCACAAATCGCCAAAGGCGGTTTTGACCCCCACAACCACTAAGTAACTGGAGTCCCAATGTTTAATCGAATTATTGATTGGGCTGTGGCCAACAGGTTGTTGGTACTGATAGCCCTCGTTGTCATTATTGTTAGTTCTACGTTTCTGATCCCTAGACTAAATTTGGACGCATTCCCTGACGTCACCAACGTTCAGGTCTCAGTGAATACCGAAGCACCTGGGCTTGCTGCCGAAGAGGTTGAGCAGCTTATTACCTATCCGATTGAAGCGGTTATGTATGCGCTACCCGATGTGAAGGAAGTACGCTCTATATCAAAGACAGGCTTGTCGGGTGTGACGGTCGTATTCGAAGAAGGCACCGACATATACTTTGCCCGACAATTGGTGTTTGAAAGGCTTCAAGCTGCTAAAGAGCTAATTCCTGAGGGCGTAGGTACGCCAGAAATGGGGCCAAATACGTCAGGTTTGGGTCAGGTCTATCAGTACCTTTTGGTCGCTGAACCCGATTCTGGATTTGATGCAATGGCCTTACGCAGCCTTAATGATTGGGTTGTGAAGCTGCTGCTTATTCCAGCAGAAGGGGTGACCGATGTGCTCTCATTCGGTGGTGAGGTACGCCAGTATCAAGTCAACCTAAATCCTTCGCTATTATTGGCATACGAGCTCTCTCAGAACGATGTAATTGCTGCTCTGGAACGAAATAATACCAATGTTGGCGGTTGGTATATGAATAGAGGCCAAGAACAACTCGTGATCAGAGGAACTGGCTGGGTAGCCTCGGGAGATCTTGGGTTGAAGCAACTTGGGCAGGTTCCAGTTAGAACTATTGATGGTGTTACTGTCACTGTTGCCAACGTTGCTGATGTCTCGTTGGGAGGGGAGATCCGTCAAGGTGCGGTAACCATGAGCCGAAGGGCCGAAGATGGCACTATCGACCCCCTTGGCGAGGTTGTCTCTGGCATCGTTCTTAAGCGTATGGGAGCAAATACCAAAGCAACCATTGATGGGATCAACAGCAGGGTTGAGCGTATTAATCAAGCATTGCCAGAAGGGGTTCACTTTGAAGCTTTCTATGACCAGGCAGATCTGATTTCGCAAGCGGTGCAGACGGTAGTCAATGCGCTGTTACTGGCCTTCGCGCTGATCGTGGTGATATTGGCACTGTTTCTGATGAACCTCAGAGCAACATTGCTGGTTTTGCTTTCCATTCCCATTTCCATTGGTATCGCCCTAATGGTGATGGCCTGGTTCGGTATCTCGGCTAATCTGATGTCATTGGGAGGCATCGCCGTTGCGATTGGTATGCTCGTTGATGGCTCGGTGGTGATGGTAGAAAACATGTTTAAGCACTTAAGTCACTTTGATGCTGAACATGATGAACAAAGCTCTGCCAGAGCAGCACACTCGGCCAGCGTTCTTAGGAGTGGTTCTCCTAACAAAAGTAGCATTGCACTTAGGCTTCAACTCGCAGGCCGGGAAGTGGCGCGACCTATCTTTTTTGCAACCGCAATTATTCTGGTTGTATTCATGCCTCTGTTTAGCTTCGAGGGAGTGGAAGCAAAACTGTTTCAACCCATGGCCGTGAGTATCATGTTGGCAATGCTAGCTGCTGTGGTTGTCGCTCTGTTGATCGTACCTGCGCTTGCGACATATTTGTTCAGAAATGGCATCAGAGTAAGGCATAGCTTTGTGCTTCAACCTCTTGAGCGAGCATATAGAGCAGGACTGCTCTGGAGCCTGAATCACAGTCGGGTTGTAGTAAGTGTCGCTGTTTTGCTGGTCATTGGGACGGCTACTGTAGTCCCTCGTCTGGGTACTGAGTTTGTACCAGAGCTTGAAGAAGGAACGATTAACCTACGCGTTACATTGGCTCCATCTTCCAGCCTAAATACAGCACTGGAAGTTGCGCCTAAGCTCGAAGCTATCTTGATGCAATTTCCCGAAGTAACCTATGCCATGTCTCGTATTGGTAGGGCGGAAATTGGTGGCGATCCTGAGCCTGTTAACAACATAGAAATTTACATTGGCTTAAAGCCCGTTGCTGAATGGACAAGTGCAAACAGCCGCTACAAGTTGCAAGAGCTTATGGAGCACAAGCTTGAGCAGCATCCGGGCCTGCTATTCAATTTCTCTCAGCCTATTGCAACTCGGGTCGATGAGCTACTCTCGGGGGTTAAAGCTCAGCTCGCAATTAAACTTTTTGGACCTGATCTAACTGTTTTGGCGCAGAAAGGGCAAGCGATAGAGTCCGCAGTAAAGGATGTAGCTGGTGCGCGTGATGTCGCCATGGAGCAAATCGCTGGCGAATCTCAATTGGTAGTGAAACCTAATCGTCGTGCACTTTCCCGATATGGCTTAGATGTTGAAGATGTAATGTCATTGGTTCGTGACGGAATGGGAGGGGTAAGTGCGGGTCAGATCATTAACGGTAATGAACGCTATGACATCTATGTGCGAATAGCAGAGTCGTTCCGTCAAGACAGAGAACAAATCGCAGAGCTTCGTTTACGCTCTCCTTCTGGTGCATGGGTGCGCTTGGGGGATGTAGCAGAGGTGTCGGTAGAGTCTGGGCCACCGCAAGTGCGCCGGGATGATGTTCAACGCAGGATTGTTGTTCAAGCCAACGTCCATGGCAGAGATATGGGCAGCGTGGTGGCTGATATTCAGGAGGCGATTGCCAAGAAGGTTGATTTACCTCCCGGCTATTCAGTGGATATCGGGGGGCAGTACGAAAACCAGCAGCGGGCACAGCAACGGTTGTCACTCGTAGTGCCGTTATCTCTTGGTTTAATTGCACTGCTATTGTATTTCACATTTGCTTCCGTTGGGCAGGCGATGTTGATCCTTGTGAATGTTCCATTAGCTGTAATTGGTGGCGTGTTCGCTTTGTGGCTATCTGGCCAATACTTATCAGTGCCAAGTTCTGTTGGCTTCATTACGCTGTTTGGCGTCGCGGTGTTGAACGGTGTAGTGATGGTTGAAAGCATCAATCAACGCATTAAAGATGGTTCTCCTGCTGAAAGCGCCGTGTTTGATGGGGCGCTCTCAAGGCTCAGGCCGGTACTAATGACCGCAATGACCTCGGCACTGGGGCTCATCCCGATGTTACTCTCAAATGGTGTTGGCGCTGAGATCCAAAAACCACTGGCTACCGTTATTGTCGGAGGGTTGGTAACAGCAACGCTGCTAACACTCTTTGTACTACCAGTGCTATTCACTTGGTTTTCAAAAGGCAAATTACAGGAAACTTCATAACTAAGTAGCCTACCGCTTCAGCTCGAAGCGGTAGGCAATGACACACCGGCCAAATTGTCCAAGATTGCTACACAAGCTTAATTTTCAATTTCAGATGGATGATTTAGGTGATAGCTCATCCAAAATTCCACACTGCTCAATGGTGCGAGCTTGTCCACATTTTTGACGCAGTACCTTTAAATCATCGTGAAGCTTTTGCAGATCAATAATACGAGACTTCACAATACCTATGTGTTCATCAATCATGCCGTTTACTTTCTCACAAGGTCTTCCTGGAGAGTCCTGAAGCATTATCAATTGTTTAATTTCATCCAAAGTCAAACCCAGAGTTCGACAATTTTTGATGAAAGTTAACTTATCCAGAGCCGGAGAGTCATACACACGAAAGTTTCCACCCGTCCTGGCTGGCGCAGAAATCAACCCTTCTTTTTCGTAGTAACGAATGGTCTGGACAGAGCACCCACTGCGTTTTGCCAATTCACCTATTTTCATCTTGTATGAAAGCTCCTTATTGACTCTATAGTAACTATAGAGTGTAGGCTTAGAGAAATAGTAACTTCAAGGCCTAGTTATGACATCTGATCCCTCACAATGCTGTGGTTGCAAAAGCAACAAGGTTGATGCATCGCCTTCAAATGAGTTTCCACAATCCGATCTCAATTTGACAGAGTTAAATTTGGTTAGTGTGTTCAGCGTGCCAAAGATGGATTGTCCTTCGGAAGAAAATCTGATCAGAACAGCATTTGCGAACTTTGGCGGAGCGATCTCCTTCGATTTCGATATACCGAATCGGAAAGTGCATGTGTATCACGCCGACTCGCCTGAAAAGGTGGAAGCAACCATCAAGTCGGTTGGGCTTGGTGCTCAGCGACTATCGCTCGAACATGTCGATGCAGAAAGTGCCAAGAAGATATTAGAAGAGGCTAAGTACAACGACTCACGAGAAGCTTGGGTATTGAAATGGCTGCTTGGTATCAATGCAGTGATGTTTTTTATTGAGTTTACAGTGGGCATTGTTGCGCAATCTGCGGGCCTTATTGCGGACTCTTTGGATATGTTTGCTGATGCAGCTGTTTACTTAGTGGCACTGTATGCAGTTGGAAAAGCCGCTGAAGCCAAGCTAAAAGCTGCGCACGTGTCTGGCTGGTTGCAGTTAATCTTAGCTGTTGGATTGTTGATGGAGGTCGCTAGGCGAGCCTCTATGGGAAGTGAGCCCGTATCATTGCTGATGATGGCGATTGGTGGCGTTGCCTTAGTAGCAAACGTGATATGCCTTATGCTGATTTTCAAGGTTCGAGACAATGGCTCCCACATGAAAGCCAGCATGATTTTCTCAGCCAATGACGTGATAGCCAATGCTGGAGTCATTCTCGCTGGTCTTCTTGTTGCAGTGACAGGCTCGCAAATTCCTGATTTGGTGATTGGCGTTGTTATCGGGCTAGTCGTGGCAAATGGTGCTCGGCGCATACTTTCATTGCGATGACCACGGCGCTTTGCCTGCTTTTTTACAACCATTTGAGACTCCACTAACGAGCAGCGTTAAAAGGTTTCAAATATATGTTCAATCGAGGATGCAGCATGTCTTATTTATCAAGCTTGGAGCTAAAGGTCCCGCCAATCATTGTGCTCCTACTGACAGCCAGTCTCATGTTGTTATCATCGGAAGTTACTGAGCCGCTCTCTTTTGATGTACCAGCAACTCAAGGTTTAGGTTGGTTTTTCGCTATTGCTGGATTGATTGTCATTGGACGTGGTGTGCAAGTATTTCGGCACCACCAAACAACAGTCGATCCACGCGTTCCAGATGCTTCAAGCCATTTGGTGGTGTCAGACATATATGGCTATACACGCAATCCAATGTACCTTGGGATGGCTCTATGTTTGGTTGGATGGGCATTCTATCTTTGCAATTTGATTGCTCTTGGACTTGTATTTGTCTTCATGGCCTACATCACTCAGTTTCAGGTTATCCCAGAAGAGCGTTTTCTCGGCAGAAAATTTGGGCAATGCTACACGGATTACGCTGGAAAGGTTGGGCGCTGGGTCGGGAAAAAGAAGAGCTAATAAAATTCCTAATAAGAGTAGCTAACAGTAACTCATTTGTGTCCATAAACGCGTTACGCCGTTTGCTGAAACCTAACTTTTTGGAGAAAGCCAAACAAGGTTCGCCTGAGTAAGTACCCCGGGTTTACCCGGGGGAATCTACGGTTCGCTAACAGCTAGCAAAATTGCGATGCGGGGCGTTGTAAATTTACTATGGCAGTTTGGTTGTATGACAGACTTTCGCTGCAATTTTATGCAAACTTATGCTGCAAATTTGAGTGTAACTTATTGATTCAAAGAGTCGCGCTATGCAAGCTTTTGATGCAAACATCAACCCTTCTAGATGTTAATCCTTCGTTGATATCAGGCCTGTTGAACGACCAGAAACCTTCGGTTTTGAGGTGTAAATGTTGGTTGTTCTAAAAATATAGGACTTGCCACGATGGGGACTCGCATATATTTGCTCGCACAATAAGCGTGACAGCCTTAAAGATTGTCACGACAGTTCAGCGTGTTTGCGGTTATCGAACAGATTCATCTTTTTCTAAAAAGGCCATGGATTTCTCCATTGCTTCATTCACATTCATTTCCATTGTTAATCGTTCTGATTGATGAAGATAAAACGCCATATCAACCTCATGTCGAATGTAGCGGGCAGGGAGCTGATTGAGTGCTAAACAACATAAGTCGGCAAGGTACTCGGGTTCTTTAGTATCCACCAATCCGTGACGATTGATGTAGTCGGCGATTAATCGTTCGTAATAGTTATACAAATTGTCAAGGATCATGCTGCTCTCCTGAAATGGGTCTCGATATACTATTAGAAAAACACAAAGTGGCTAAAGCTGCCAAATTACTTTTTGAATCAACGTGATTTAGTCTCGCTTATTTCACGAATAAACTCAGCTTTTGTTGTTTCGTCGGCCTGACTCCACCAGTAGCGTAGCATCTTTGCTGAGACATCATTCGTTGGCGGCTCACTTTTAGGTGTTTCAACTACGACATTGGCCGTTGGAATGTAAACTGGATTCAATTCTTCCACAACACCGGCGCTACTGTGAATGGTAATGACGGGCTTCTTTGCAAATTGGCGCGCTTCTTTTTCTGTTTCCGGTCGCTTGGCTTTGAGTTGATATACTTCGTTAGGACGCGTCTCAAACGTCATTGTGATTTTAGATGAGGTGATGGTCTGGTGGGTGTCGTCATTGTCATCTTCGATTAAGTCTTTGTAACGTACCTCCAGTTTGACGACACCCAAAGGAAGTTCAATGGCGCGCGAGTCTTGAAACAAATACCATGACTGCTTTTCATTGTTAATGGTTAAGACTTCAATGTGTTCTGGCGTGTTCAATTGATTTGCCCAAACATTGGTAGCAGTGCTTGCAATCAGAAAAATGCCGACTAGATTAAATAATGTTCGTTTTGCGTGTTTAAGTTTCATTTGTTTTCAGTTGTTTGTATGTGAATCAGTAATTGACCAATAGCATCTCGACAGCGCTGCAACCTTGTTCGGGCAAATGAGAGCTCATGGGTTTTAGCGTGACTGTCTATCAAAATGTTGAGTTTTTGTTCTAATTTTTTTTCGTAACCCCTTAATTTGGTGAGCTCATTGGCTGAGTTGGCATAGTTGATTTTATAATTTGCACTATTTTTAGCGTTGCTACTTTTTTGGGGGTTAGAGCGTTGTTTTTTTAATAAAACCGCTTTCACTAAAGCTTCGATATCATCACTTAATAATTCAAGTTCGTGTAACGATATATTTCCACTTGAGGTGTTTGTATGCATTATACGCAGGTTTTTGACTCTATCTTTGAGCTTCGAAAGCTGTTTTTGTAGATCTTCGAGTGATGTTTGATGCGATATGCCTGCCTTAATATGTAGCCTTGTGTAGTAGCTACTATAGCGTTCTGTAACGCCGGAAGATGACATGTCACAAAGCTCCGACTCTATCCGTGATAACAGGTCTAACAATGGTTTGAGTTCGTCTCTATTTTGCATCACAACCAAGCTTCCCAGCAAAGTTTGGCTGCCATGGCAGACACCATAAAAATAAACACAGGTCTGATAAAACGACTGCCAAATTTAATCGCTGAACGAGCACCAATAAAGGCACCAGCCATTATGCAAACCCCCATTGTTAGCCCAATAAGCCAATTGACATACCCCAAGTATATGAACACGACTAAACTGACCCCATTGCTAATGAAGTTCATGCTTCGGGCTACACCCGATGCAAACAATAAATTTAAACGATGGAGTTTAAGTGTTGATAATGTCCAGAATGCACCAGTTCCTGGGCCTGCCAGACCATCATAAAACCCCAGTGTGATGCCTTGTGTAGCCTTTATCCAGCGGTTTCTTGAGCTTCTGCCCGATGTATTGTCATGAGTTGTATCCATGGGGGCCAAATATGAGTAAATAGCTGTTGCTAATACGATTGCAGGCAAAGTTTTTTCGAGTACATCGGCATTCACAATACTGACTGCAAACGTTCCTATCATGGCTCCAATCGCCGTACAGCAAATCGACGTTAACCAATATTGTGGTTGAAATAACTTTTGACGATAAAATGTCATAGAAGCGGTAAAGCTGCCAAACGTAGCTGCTAGCTTGTTTGTGCCTAACGTTAGATGAGGTGGCATTCCAACGGTTAATAATGCGGGTATCGTGAGTAAGCCTCCACCACCGGCGATCGCATCAATAAAACCTGCCAGAAAAGCTGCAAGTCCCAGCAAGATCCAAATGTCCGCCGTGATCAAATCCAATTGAATGCTCCAAAATATTGATAAGACTTGATTTTAGCAGAGTCACAAGATCGAGGCACGGCTCAATTTATTTAACAAATGCTTGAATTTTCAACAGCGGTTTTAAATCGAATGTGAATAACTATTCACTATTTGTATATATATATTTAATAAGTTGGGGCATAATTGTTGGTTCCTTCTTTTTAAGTTTATGATATTTATGGAAATTGGTCTGTATACATATGTAAATTGCCCATAAGCTATTAATTGTTACTTAACGTGACATTTTTGTTGTGTTTATTTTAAAAAAAATATTGACCTTTGGAATCTCGTTATGGTTATATCGACCGTGACAGATCAGGTCGTTTTTTCGACTTGGCACTACGAAACTAGAGCACCGGTACATTAGAGACTGGGTTACTGGTTATTAAAATTAAGCCACGCAATGACGTGGTCCAGGGAGAAAATAAACTATGTTTGCTAGCAACAAACTCGCTAAAGCGGTGCGTTTTGCCGTAATTTCAGGGGCTGCGGCTTCTGCAATGGTAGTCGCTCCAGCTTCATTCGCTCAAGATGGAGCAGATGTTAACGCTGAACGTATTCAGGTAACAGGCTCTCGAATTAAACGTACTGACATGGAAACGCCAGTTCCTGTCACTACGATTTCTCGAGACGATATTGTACAACTCGGTGCTTTAAATGTTGCCGATATCTTAAAAACATCTCCAGTGACTATCGCGGGTACTGATAGTTCTAACTCAGCTTTCACTAACTCCTCAGTAGGTTTGAATACAACTGAACTGCGCGGATTGGGTGAAGAGCGTACATTGGTACTTGTTAATGGACGCCGCTTCGTATCTGGTGTTTCTCCTTCTGTGGGTTATGCGGTTGACTTAAACGCTATTCCTGCATCAATGGTAGAACGTATCGATATCCTTAAAAGTGCCTCTTCGGCAGTCTATGGTTCAGATGCCGTTGCCGGTGTTGTGAACATTATCACTCGACAAGATTTCGAAGGCGTTGAAGTGAATGTGCAAGCCGGTACATCTGGCGAAGGTGACCGAGATACAGGTTCTTTCAACATCGTTACTGGTGGCCGTTGGGATACAGGTAATGCCTGGGTGTCTTTGGGGTACGATGAAGATGATGGATTAAAATCAACTGACCGCGACTTTTCTAAAAAAGATATTGCTTGGGGTCTGGATGACGAAGGTAACGAAGCGATTGTCGATCTTTTCTCTTCATATCCTCCTCAAGGCCGAGTTAGCTACACAAGTAAAACTCGTCAAGCAACCGATGCGAATGGCGATCCAGCGTTCAACGAAGACGGTACACCTAGAATGGTATCTGTTAGTTTGAATGGTGATGGTACTCCATTTGATAATCGATTTAACCGTGCTGAGTATCGCCAATTGATCACGCCTCTCGAGCGTAAATATGCAGCGGCGGGCATTAATTTAGACATCAGCCCAAATGTTAGTGTGTTCACAGAACTCAACTACAACAATGCAAAAACTACAGATTCTACGATTGAACCAACGCCTTTAGACGTTGTGAATGATGTTTGGCTGAAAGACCGTAATGGTACCGGTGGCATGGACGTGAACTCTCCGTTACTCCCCGATACACTGCGTGACCAGCTTATGCTAGATGGCATTACCAACTTAAATGAAACAACGTTTGTTCGTCGTCAGTTAGAATTCGGAGCTCGTTCAACTAATTTAGAACGCGATACGATTCGTTTAGCGACTGGTTTAGATTGGGATATCGACGGCAACTGGATTTCATCTACTTACGTGACTTGGGGTAAGACTGACCAAGTTCAAGAGAATGGCGGCCAAGTCAACGTCGAACGTGCAGCTCTTGCTTTAGATGTGATTGAAGATGCTGATGGTAATTTAATCTGTGCTGATGAGCACGCTCGCCTTCAAGGTTGTGTGCCTCTTAACTACTTCGGTGAAGGTACGGTTTCAGATGCTGCAGTTGACTATATTCAAGTTCCAGCAAAAGTATCTGGCCAAGTTGAACAAACAGTCGTAGCAACGGGTATTGCCGGTGACTTGCCGTTTGAGTTGTCTGGTGGTTTAGTTGCTGTCGCTGCGGGTATTGAGTGGCGCGAAGAGAAGGGTAGCTTCAACCCAGGTGACTTAGCTCAGACAGGTGCTTCTTCGACGAACAAATCTGAACCAACAGATGGCCGTTTTGATACCACCGATATTTACGGTGAAGTAGCAATGCCAATTCTCGACAATTTGAGTGTTGATTTGGCTGCACGCTATTCTGATCACAGCATCGTTGGCGGTAACGTGACTTGGAATGCGGGCGTAGAATACACGCCAATTGACTCGTTGAAAATCCGTGCTTCTGCTGCAACAGCCATTCGAACTCCAAATATCTCTGAGTTGTTTGGTGGACGTGGAGAGACTTTTGCTGGCGTCACAGATCCTTGTAGTGGTCTGAAAGCTGGCGATACAGGTCAAGTCGCTGTCAACTGTTTGTCTATTCCAGAAGTTGCTGATCGTGTTGCACGTGAAGGTGTTTTCGAATTAACTCAAGCTGAACTTCAAGGCACTGGTGGTTTCATTGGTGGTAATGAAGAAGTTCAAGAAGAAACATCTGATAGCTGGTCTGTAGGTTTTATATGGCAGGCAATGGATAACCTAGCATTTACCGTTGATTACTGGGACTACTCGATTGAAGATGCAATTCTTACAACACCACGTACAACCGTATTAGACCGTTGTTTCGCTCTTTCAAGTGCTGATTTCTCTCAGAACTGTAACGGCAATGCTATTCGTGACGCGCAAGGCGCTCTCATTGAAGTGAATTCTGGTACATCAAATGAGAACAACTTAGATACTTCAGGTATCGACTTTGAAGCTAATCACAGCATCGATATTGGCCCAGGTACTTTGTCTACGCAAGCAATCTGGACTTATACACGTGAATACGTTGAGACAGAGATTGAATCTGGTTCATCAATTGATTACGTGGGAGAAGTATTGAACCCGCGTCATCGTGCTAACTTGAACCTTGCTTATACAATGGACAATATCTCAGTTGCATGGCGTGCTCGATACTGGGATCACTCTGTAGATTCTGTAAGTGGCGATAATGTTAACTTTTACACCGGTGAGATCTTGGCAGAGGGTAAAGGTAACGAGCTGGGCTCAGTGACGTATCATGATCTAAGTGGTGGTTACTACTTCGACAATGGTATTGAGTTGAATGCTGGTGTTCGTAACCTTTTCGATAAGCAGCCAAACGTCTTACCGCAAGGTACCTCTAACGGTTCTACTGGTATTAACACCGCTTCAGAAGCTTATGACGTAACTGGCCGTTACTTCTATGCTGGCGTAACAGCAAAATTCTAAGCCTGCTTGGGATCGCTATTAGAGGCAGTCAGAATAGTTAACTGCCAATTATAGAAAATTAAAAAATCCAGTGTCATTCGTGCCACTGGATTTTTTTATGCTTCATATTGCGCATGGTAGTGACGCGCTAAATTCTACTTATTCCTTAAAATTTCGAGGCAAGATCTCTACTCTCTTATCAAATCGAAAAATTTTATCTTATTGTAAGTCAAGAGCACTTTTGTACGTACTTACTCTTACATGTCCTATTCACACTGTGTAGCGGCACACTGAATTTGGAAGCTGGTGGCAGCACACTGGTGTTAATGGCTTTTATTTCAGAGTATGGGCGGCGTCTTAAGGGAAGGGTAAGAAAGTGAAAAATCGTTCAGAGCTGGGTCCTGTTTAACTTACAGATACTTTTTTGATTGCTAATTTTAAATATCGAAAGTTGACTAATGTTGTTTGGTCCAATAAACAGCCAATACATATCCTCAACATGTAACGCTTGTTTGACGTGTTCGATTGTTGCTGAAATGTTACGCGTTAATTTATTGGGATTAAGATCACACATTCAAATTTAATCATTGGTGCTTAATGCAACTTTGGTTTGTCACAAAGTTTATCTATCTAATTAAATTGCTTACTAATTACCCTGAAAACCGGTTTCATTTTTATTAAATTACTCATTAAGTTAATGTTTTTTATGAAAAATAGACTTAAAACATAAAAATAGCTGATTGTTATCTTGATGGTTGTCAATAAACTTTCACTTCGCTGCGTCTGAAGGCCTTATCTCCGTTGACATGCATTACTAAATCAGGGACTATTCATGGCCATTATTACCTTATTAACAAGGTGATAATTTATTATATAAAGCTTCATACTCCGGTGTTTACAATAGCTACCGAGAGTGCCGTTCAATTCGATTGTTGGTTGGGAACTATGTCCAAATTGATCAAGAGAAGCCTGGTAGCAACTGCCCTTGCAGGCGCCATGGCTATGTCAGGCACGGTCATGTCTGACCCTCTTACCGACGTGCAAAAAGCTAGCGCTTCTATTAATACTGACGCAGCTAAGTCACAGGCTAAGATTGATAATGTGGTAGATCAGACTCAAGTTTTACTTGACGAATATCGCACTACGCTCGATGAAATCGAGAATCAAGAAATTTATAACGATCACGTATCTCGTCTCGTTGCAGACCAAGAAGATTCAATTTCTTCTCTGCAAACTCAGATCGATGGTATTGAAAACACCAAACGCGGTGTTGTGCCATTGATGTATCAAATGATTGATGTACTGGAGCAATTTGTTGCATTGGATATTCCAATCAACATGGACGAGCGTCTAAAGCGTATTGCAAAACTACGCGAAGTGATGAGTCAGTCTAATGTAACGACTTCAGAGCAATATCGTTTGGTGCTCGAAGCGTACATGGTTGAAAATGAGTACGGTACGAAAATCCGCGCATACACTGGTGAATTAGAGTACGAAGGAACAAACATCACTGTTGATTTCTTCCACCTCGGCCGTATCGCATTTGTTGCTCAGTCTCTCGACCTCAAAAATGTTTGGGCTTGGGATAACAAAGACCGCAAATGGGTGAAGCTGGATGATGAGTTCATTCGTCCAATTACCACTGCTATTCGTATGGCTCGTAAACAAGCGCCATTCGATCTGGTTAAATTGCCAATTCAAGCTGCGGAGAACGTACAATGAAGCAACTAACTAAATCGATCATGTTTGCTGCTGCGTTGACAGTGTCTGCAGGTGCAGCAATGCCAGTGATGGCTGACAATGCTCAAACATTGGATCAACTTCTTCAACAAGTGAAGAAAGATCGTATTTCTGAAAAGAAAGTAAACAAAAAGCGTGAAGCTGAGTTCTTAAGTGATCGCAGCAAAATGCAAAGCCGTTTGAACAAATCAGAAAGTGATCTTGCTGCTTCTGTTCAACGTGGCGAAGACCTCAAAGCAGCTTTCTCTGCAAATGAGCAAACAATCGTCGACAAAGAAACTGAGCTTGAAAATGCGAAGGGTACTTTGGGCGAAATGTTTGGTGTTGTTCGTCAAGCTTCTGGCGAAGCCGTAGGTCGCATCTCAACTTCCGTTGTAAGTGCTCAATATCCAAACCGTACTCAACTGCTTGAGAAACTCTCTGAAGCGAAGAAGCTTCCTAGCCTTGTTGAACTCGAAGATCTTTGGTTTGCTCTGCAAACTGAAATGACTGAGTCGGGCAAAGTTGTTCGTTTTAAAACTGATGTGACCAAACTCGACGGTAACGTCGTGAGCGAAGAAATTATTCGTATTGGTTCTTTCGGTCTAATTGGTGAAGAAGGTTTCCTTCGTTACGATGCTGAGAATGAGCAAGTGCAACCATTGGGTCGTCAACCTGACTCTCACATGGTTAGCTCAACTAAGTCTTTCTTAGACGTACAGTCTGGCTTAGCTCCGCTATACATTGATCCATCACGTGGCCAAATCTTGGGTCTTTTGACTCAAAAAGCAACGTTGACTGAGCGTTACCATGAAGGTGGCGTTGTGGGTTATATCATCACAGCTGTGTTGTTCATTGGTTTGTTGATTGCTCTGGAGCGTATTATCGTTCTGACTCTTATGGGTGGCAAAATCCGAGCTCAATTGAAGAATCTTTCTAATCCAAGTGACAAGAACCCATTGGGTCGTATCTTGAAAGTTGGCCAAGAAAATAAAGATGCTGATGTTGAAACACTTGAGCTGAAACTCGATGAAGCTGTTCTTCGTGAATTGCCTAAGATTGAACGCGGTGTATCTCTCATTAAGATCTTTGCTGCTATTGCACCTCTCTTGGGTCTCTTGGGTACGGTGACAGGTATGATTGGTACATTCCAATCGATTACTCTGTTCGGTACTGGTGATCCTAAGATTATGGCTGGTTCAATCTCGATGGCGTTGGTGACAACGGCTCAAGGTTTGATCGCTGCATTGCCATTGATTCTTGCTCACAGCCTTGCTGCTGGTCGTGCTAAGACTATCTTGTCTACTTTAGATGAGCGTAGTGCTGGTATCGTAGCCGCTCACGCAGAGCAGGAGAAAGCCTAATGTTATACCTGATGGACCTTTGGGAAACCGTCAGGGATTTCGTGGCGACTGGCGGCGATGTTTTATTCGTCGTTGCAGGAGCGCTCTTGTTAATGTGGATATTAATGATTGAGCGCTACTGGTATTTATCCTGGGTATTCCCAACTGAGCGAAAAGCAATTATCGCGAAGTGGGATGCGCGAACCGACACAACTTCATGGACTGCTCACAGAATCCGAGATTACTGGATTGCTGAAGCAAACGATAACTTGTCGGCTCGTATGATTATCATTAGAACGTTGGTAGCTATGTGTCCGTTAATTGGACTGTTAGGTACCGTGACCGGCATGATTGCAGTATTTGAAATCATGGCAGTACAGGGTACAGGTAACCCGCGTCTAATGGCCTCAGGTATCTCAATGGCCACAATCCCTACAATGGCGGGAATGGTAGCAGCGCTATCAGGAGTGTTCTTTAGTTCACGTCTGGAAGCGAAAGTGAAAATGGCTAAGGCCTCGCTGGTCGACAGCTTGCCACATCACTAAAGAGAGAGTTTCAAATGGCACGTAGAATCAAACGTGAAGAAGAAGAAGCAACAATTGATATGACACCGATGCTCGACATCGTGTTTATCATGCTGATCTTCTTCATCGTAACCACCTCTTTCGTGAAAGAGGCTGGTATTCAGGTTAATAAACCTAAAGCTAATAACACTAGCAAAGAGAAAAGCGCGAATATCTTTATCGCAATTAAAGAGAATGGCGAGATCCACATGGATCGCCGCCAGGTAGATATTGAGCGTGTCGGAGCTAACATCGAGCGTATGCTTGCTGAACAACCTACTGATACTGTTGTAGTTCAGGCGGATAAAGAAGCGAAGCACGGCGTAGTTGTGAAGGTCATGGACCAGATCAAAGAAGCCGGAATCGATAAGATCTCCATTGCCGCTGCTACAGGGGGCTAATATGTTGCGATTGCTCATATCAATCTTGCTGGGCATCGCCGTTACGTTTGGCCTGTTTGTGTTTATGGCCGAGTTAATTGCAAACAGTGGGCGTCCTCCTGAGGAACCAAGTCCACCAGTAGTTATTGACCTGGTAGTGAAGGCAAATGAGGCCAAGCCAAACGTGCGGAAGACTCCGCCACCGCCACCACCGCCACCGCCAACGCCACCAAAGACTCCACCCGTGGAGCCAGAGCCGGTAGTTAGCGATGCACCAAGCATTAGCTTGACTGCACCAGTGATTGAAACAGGTGGCACCAGCGGGTTTAGTGGTCCAGCAGCAATTAACCGAGATGGTGATGCACAACCAATTGTTCGAATCGAGCCTAAGTATCCAATTAAGGCGGCTCGTGATGGTAAAGAAGGGTATGTAATTATGCGCTTTACTATTAACGAACTCGGTGGTGTTGACGACATTGAAGTGATTGAAGCTCAACCTAAACGTGTATTCGATAAAGAAGCAAAGCGTGCTTTGCGTAAGTGGAAGTACAAACCTAAAGTTGTTGAAGGCAAAGCCATGAAACAATTCGGTTTGACTGTTCGCTTAGACTTTAGCCTCGAGAAATAAGGACGCAGACAATGAAACGTCAAAAAATATTATTGACCGGTATTTTATGTGCCTGCGTAACCTTGTCATCTCAATTCGTAGCTTCAGCGGCTTTTGCTGCTGAGCCTACGGCCGCTCCAAAAACTGTCGACCAAGCTTTGGCCGTGAAGTATAAAGGTCATAAGACCAAAGTTGCTTCACCTAAAGTCGGTAAAAAAGTAATTGAAGCGTTTGATCTCTATTCTGAAGATAAACCTAAAGAAGCCATTCAGGTTCTGAAGGATATCAACACGAAGAAAGATTTTGATAAGGCTTATGTCGACCGTTTGATTGGTAGTATTCTTGCTGGTGAAGATGGCCAAGTTAAAGAAGCAATGAAATATCTTAAGTCTGCTGTGGCGCTCAATGTATTGAACCCAAAAGAGCAGGCAGAAGGTATTCGCATTGTTGGCGACCTTCAAATGCAAGAAAAGCAGTATAAAGATGCGATTGCTTCATACAAATCATGGATGGATTACACGTCTTTTCAAGACAAAACTATCTATGTTCGTATGGCGCAAGCGAATTATGAAATTGGCAAATATGCCGCAATGATTCCGCTTGCTGATAAAGCGATTCAATTGTCTGATAAACCAGACAAAAACCCATACATTTTGAAATTGTCTTCTTACTACGAGCGTAAGCAATACAAGAATTCTGTAAAGGTTCTTGAAGAGTTGGTTCGTTTGTTCCCTGAAGACGAAAAATGGTGGGCGCAACTTGGCATGTTCTACATGTTGATTGACGACTATGACAAAGCGTTGGCAACGATGAGCTTAGCGTACAAGAAAAACTTGTTCACTAAGGAAAGTCAGTTCAAAGCTTTAGCTCAGTTGTACTACAACAATAGCGTGCCATACAAAGCTGCAAAAATTGTCGAGAAACATATTGCGAAGGGCGATCTGAAAAGTGACGATAAAATGGTTACTTTGATGGCAAACGCTTATCGCAGTGCCAAAGAGTTCGACAAAGCTGCCAAGTATTATGGTGAAGCCGCACGTCTTAAAAATGATGGCGAGCTATATCGCAAGCAGGCGAGCATGTATTTAATGCTGGAGCAATATAACTCCGCAATTAAAGCTGCTAAAAATGCACTGAAAGTCGGTTTGAAAAAGAAGGGTTCAGCAAACATGATGATTGCTGAAGCTCACCTTTATCAAAAGAACTTGAAAGATGCGCATAAATACGCAGTTCGCGCGGCTAAAGATCCAACAACTCGCAAAATGGCGGAAGGTTGGTCTGGTTACATTGCGACCAAAGCACAGCAAAAAGGCATTGCTCTTTAAGCTAACGACTTAGTTGACTATGTGTACAAAAGGCCTCTCCGGAGGCCTTTTTTTATGGCGCAGTTTGATTTATTTCATCGGCTATGAGTCCTATTTTACTGTATTCTTAACGTGGTTTATTTAATCGAGATTATCCATGTTGTTACGTTCTCTACTTGCTTGCTCAGCACTTCTTATCATTGGGTGTCAACCGTCTTCAGAATCATCCGAAAAGCCTTCGTTGGAGTGTTCTCAAGACGCATTTAAAACGCTGTTAGATCATCACTTCGAGCAATACCTTTCGTTACATCCTTTGTTTGCAACTGCTGCAGGGCACGACGCATATGATGATAAATTTGGTGACGGGATTTCTGACAGTTGGCTCAAGCAGAGAAATGAGTTGAACACTGAATCGTTGTCGCGAGCTCAGAACATGGACTCATCATGTTTATCAGCATCTGAGCAAGCAGCCTATCAAGATTTTATTCGCAGCCGACAATTGGATTTGGTGAGTGAAACTTTTCCAGAGCGTTTCTTGCCAATCAATCAATTTTATAGCCCAGTGAACACTCTGATTCAATATGCCAGTGGTGAATCAGCGCAACGGTTTGATACGTTGTGGGCGTATCAAAATTTCCAAGGCCGATCCTCAGAATTTTCACAGTGGGTAGACTTGGCAATCGAACGAATGAAAGAGGGGATCGAAAGCGAGGTGGTTTTGCCGAGAGTACTCTCTCAGCGAATCGTCGATCAGTTAGATGGTGTTCTTAATACACCGATGGAACAATCGATACTGATGAACCCCAAGCACAACGCATCGAAGACATTGCAAGGCGCAGACATAGCAAAAGCAGCGCAAATTCATCAGCGTAGTATCGAAGTGTGGGTGTGGCCAGCTTTAGAGCGCTTAAATCAGTTTTTGAAAAGCGAATACATGCAAAATTCTAGGGCGTCAGATGGCTATTGGGGGCTTCCCAATGGGCGTCTATGGTACAAGCATTATGTAAACTCATATGTGGATGATCAACGTTCGCTAGAACAAATTCATCAGTTGGGTATCAGCGAAGTTGCACGCATACATGAAGAAATGAAAAAAGTAGGGAAGGCGCTTCAGCTCTCGACTGACTTACCGATCTTGTTCCGCCAGCTCACGACCGATCCAACGTATTATTATGAGACACCTGAAGCTTTGGTAGCCGGCTACGAAGATCTGAAATCAACAATTGACCCAGTTTTACCTCAGTATTTTGCATCGATTCCAGAACAACCTTATGAAGTCCGTCGTGTGGAACCTTACCGCGAGGCCAATGAAGCTGGGGCAAGTTATCAATCTGCGCCGCCCAGCAGCGGAAGGCCAGGAATTTTTTACATTAATGCGTATAATCTCCGCGCACAACCCAAGTGGGGAATGGTGACTTTATCACTTCATGAGGCAGCACCGGGACACCACTTTCAAATTGCGCAACAGTTGAGTCTGCCGATGATTTCTGAATATCTTCGGTATTCGAGCAATACCGCTTTTGACGAAGGTTGGGCCTTGTACGCAGAGTATCTTGGAATTGAAATGGGGCTGCTCGATGAGCCTCTTGACTATTTTGGCAAACTCAGTGATGAATTGCTCAGAGCAATGCGTTTGGTGGTTGATACAGGGCTACATGATAAAGGCTGGACAAGAGAGCAAGCCATTCAATACATGCAAGACAATTCACCACTCGCACCCTCGGATGTTGTTGCAGAGGTTGAACGTTATATGGCAATACCAGGGCAGGCTGTGAGTTACAAGCTCGGTGAGCAAACCATACTTGAACTGCGACGTTATGCTGAGACAGAGCTCGGAGATCAGTTTGTGTTGTCCGAGTTCCATCAACAAGTGCTCAAGAATGGCTCAATGAGTATGCCGGTATTAACCACGTCAGTGAAAAACTGGGTCGATTCTCAGGTGGGTCTAAAGTAGAACGCGTCGGTTGTCGGTGTCATGCTGATGGTGCAAACTGTTACAACGTTTGCACCTTTGCGTCGTGGGATCTCGTTTGAGGAGTTCAGCTTCGATTGCTTGCTCGCAGTCGGCACAAAACCCATAGAGTCCAATTTCTATTTGGCACAAGCTAGCATCAATGGCTTGAAGTGTTTTTCTAAACTTTGAAACGTAGCTAAGCTCTAGTTTAGAAATTACTTCATCTAATTCGTCGGCTTCCATTGTAAAGATGTTACAAGCTAGTTTTCTAACTTCAGCATCGTGTTCTTTAGACAGCGTCATTTGTAGGGTTGCAAGTTGCAACTCTCGTTCAGAGATAAGTCGCGATTTAAAACGTTCTAACTGAGACAATGTTTGCGTACCCGCTGTGGTTCAAACCTTTCTTATAAAACCAAGTATATGAATCTCCCAGCTAAAGTAGGATGACGCACATCAATAGAAGTGTGCGAAAGACGCTCACATGTTTTTCTTTTGCTATTCTCTTATGGATGTTTTGAACGTTTTATTAACTTTAATCAAAATTTTGTGAAATAAATTTCAGATCGGTAAGGTCTTGTTTAATAGCTGGAGAGGCGCTGTGACGGAACCGTCCGGTAGCCAGTTTAAATAACCACAATCTATAATGTAGGAACTGACTATGAAAACTTTAAATAAATCTACGATCGCTGCTGCTGTTGGTGCTGTTGCTGTGGGGACCGTTATGATGGCTCCTGCGCATGCAGAGACATCTCCATTTGCTTTAACTGATTTGGTTTCTGGTTATCAAGTTGATCAAGCAGAAGGCAAGTGTGGCGAAGGTAAATGCGGCGGCGACAAAGCTAAGAAAGAAGGCAAGTGTGGCGAAGGCAAATGCGGCGGCGACAAAGCCAAGAAAGAAGGCAAGTGTGGCGAAGGCAAATGCGGCGGCGACAAAGCCAAGAAAGAAGGCAAGTGTGGCGAAGGCAAATGCGGCGGCGACAAAGCTAAGAAAGAAGGCAAGTGTGGCGAAGGAAAATGCGGTGGCGACAAAGCCAAGAAAGAAGGCAAGTGTGGCGAAGGAAAATGCGGTGGCGCAGCATAATTAATCGCACATAAATATTGTTATTCTGTAGCCAGCGTTAGCTGGCTACATTGTTTCTGAGGTACTTCAAATGAATTCTCTGCAAATGCCAAGTGGCTCTGGCCTGGGCCTGCGACGTGAGATGCTGGGCGAAATGCTGCAAAAAAAACCATCGAATGTCGACTTTTTTGAGGTGGCGCCTGAAAACTGGATTCCATTTGGTGGCAAGCTCGCCAAGCAATTGAAGTCTCTGACTGAGCAATATCAGTTTGTGACTCACGGACTGTCACTGTCCATTGGTAGTCCTGATCCGCTCGATATTGAATTTGTAAAAAAAGTGAAGCTGTTTCTCGATGAACACAATATCAAAGTTTACTCCGAGCATCTGAGTTACTGCAGTGCCGGTGGCCATATGTATGACTTAATGCCAATTCCTTTCACATCGGAAGCCGTCAACTACGTGGCAGATCGGGTTAAGCAAGTTCAAGATATTATTGAGCGGCCTTTGGTACTCGAAAACGTCTCTTACTATGCGGCTCCAGGTCAACAACTCAGCGAAATAGAATTTACTAAGGCGGTGCTTGAAGAGTCAAACTGTGGTTTGTTACTGGATGTGAATAACATCTATGTGAATTCCATTAATCACGGATATGACGCTTTAGACTACCTAAAGGCATTGCCGACCGAACGAATTATATATGGGCATATTGCCGGTCACTTCAACGAGGCAGAAGATTTGATCGTTGATACCCATGGCGCAGACGTTGCTGCCCCTGTGTGGGAGCTGCTAGAGCAGGCGTATCGCTTTCATGGTGTATTTCCAACCTTACTTGAGCGCGATTTCAATATTCCCGAGATGTCAATATTGACTCAAGAAGTAGAGCGCATTCGTTCGTATCAACATGAATTGGGTGGTATGGAGCAATCGGCATGAGTCAGATTCTGAGTTTTCAGGCGCATCAACATTTATTTGCCGAGCATTTGCGCAACCCCGAAAGTCGACCCGTGCCAGAGGGGGTTGAAGATCGGCGCATGGGCATTTATCGCGATTTGTTTTTTAACAACGTTAAAGGTTTTATTGATCAAGCATTTCCCGTTCTTCATTCGATCATGGGAGAGGAAGCTTGGCTTCATGAGGTGAAAGGTTTTTGGGCGGCGCATTCAAGCCATTCTCCTTATTTCATCGATATATCAAAAGAGTTTTTAGACTATTTAATATCGGAGAGAGAGGCAAAACCGACCGATCCAGCCTTTATGATTGAGTTAGCTCACTAT
Organism: Echinimonas agarilytica; assembly: GCF_023703465.1. NCBI lineage: Bacteria > Pseudomonadati > Pseudomonadota > Gammaproteobacteria > Alteromonadales > Echinimonadaceae > Echinimonas > Echinimonas agarilytica. The sequence goes on from NZ_JAMQGP010000003.1 coordinate 437,994, forward strand.
GAGTGGATTGAGCTCAGTGTGTCGGTGAAACATTGCGTTACGTTAGACAAACCAATTGAAGCAGAGCAGCTGGTTGAAAATACCTGCCTCAGGGTTTCTGATACTGCAATCGCATTGCAATACCAGTTTCCAGTGCATCAGCTTAAAGTTGATTTTCAACCGGAGCAACCGACTGAGCACGGAGTCTACTTGGTGGTGTACCGCGATTTTGAAGATGACATTCAATTCCTCGAGATTAATGCTGTGACTGCCAAACTTCTGGAGTTGATATTAGCATCGCCAGGAATTAATTTAACTCAGTTACAACAGCCTATGTGCGACTTTATGCCTGCCTATCCAGCAGAACAGGTGGCTTCTGGAGCTTTACAGGTACTTCAACAGTTGGCACTTCGGGGTATTGTGAGAGCGCGAGTTCAACCCTAGAGTTAAGCTCATGCTCAAAAAACCTAGTAAAATACTCAAGTTTAGATTAGCATCTGCCGCTTAAAATTTTTATAACATTAATGCTGGAAATAAACATGGGCTCAGAGAATTTTAAAGAACCCTACAACATATGGTATTTCTTGGGTTTCATTGCTATTTTGGCAATGCCAACATTACCAATGTTGATCAGCTGGACGCGCATTGCGACTGGCGGTTGATACGCTTGAAAGGTGACCTTAGGGTCACCTTTTTTGTGGATGTTTTGTCATAGAATTTTACCCTTCGTCTTGGCCTGTTGATTGAAACATGCGACCATTGCCGCTCTCAATTTTTACCAATTCTTAAGTTGAATCCATCTTCTATGAGCGAACAATATCCTTTCATAAAATCCAGTATCAAAGCCGTTGCCGATTATCCCAAGCCTGGCATCATGTTTCGAGATGTAACTAGTTTGCTTGAAAACCCCGCAGCTTTTCACCAGTCAGTGGATCTTTTGGCGAAGCCATTTCGCGATCGAGGTTACACCAAAGTTGTAGGAACAGAAGCTCGTGGCTTTTTATTTGGCGCGCCGGTTGCCTTAGAACTAGGCCTTGGTTTTGTGCCTGTGCGTAAGCCCGGAAAACTGCCCCGTCAAACCTTGTCGGAAAGTTACGAATTGGAATATGGTGAGGATACGCTTGAAATTCACAAAGACTCCATTAGCCCTGGCGATAAAGTATTGTTAATCGATGATTTGCTCGCAACAGGTGGTACTATCGAGGCCACAGCCAAGTTGGTTCGTCAACTTGGAGGCGAAGTGACCGATGCAGCCTTTGTTGTGGCTTTGCCCGATTTGGGCGGTATCGAACGATTGCAAAAACTCGGCATTGAAAGTCACTATCTATGCGAATACAACGGCGACTAATTACTCCATAAGGATTTGACATGAGTTATCAGGTGCTGGCGCGAAAATGGCGCCCTGCAAAGTTTTCTGAAGTCATTGGTCAAAGCCATGTTGTGCAGGCACTCACGAATGCGATGCAAACAGGCAGGCTTCATCACGCGTATTTATTCACTGGTACTCGTGGAGTTGGGAAAACGACGCTTGGGCGAATACTCTCTAAAAGCTTAAATTGCGAGCAAGGGCCGGCAGCAGAACCATGTGGTGTGTGCAGCAGCTGTGTTGAAATTGATGAAGGACGCTTTGTTGACCTCATTGAAATCGATGCTGCATCGCGCACTAAGGTTGAAGATACTCGCGAAATTCTTGATAACGTTCAGTACAGACCGACGCGGGGACGATACAAGGTCTATTTGATTGATGAAGTACATATGTTGTCTCGTCATTCATTTAACGCTTTGTTAAAAACGCTTGAAGAGCCGCCGCCGCACGTTAAATTCCTGTTAGCCACAACGGATCCACAAAAGCTGCCAGTCACCATTCTTTCGCGTTGCTTGCAGTTTAACCTGAAGGCCATGACCGTTGATCAAATCGGTGGTCAGCTCGAAAATATTCTACAACAAGAGTCTGTGCCATATGAGGCACTGGCAATAGGTCAGCTTGCTCGCGCAGCTCAAGGGAGCATGCGTGATGCTCTGAGTTTGACAGATCAGGCGATTGCTCACGGGCAAGGTCAACTTACAGATGTGAGTGTCACGTCGATGCTGGGCTTGCTCGATCGCGACCACTTGAAAGGCTTGGTTCAGGGACTTCTTTCCGGTAGCGCAGATCAGCTGATGGCTAAAGTGTCTGCCATAGCGTCATTTGCACCCGACTATGACAAGATCATTGCTGAATTGCAGAGCTTACTTCACAGAGCAACACTAGCAGCGATGGCTCCGAGTGCTTTGTCAGAACAAGAACCAGAACGAGATCTACTCATTCAGCTCTGCGAGCAATGGGTTCCAGAGCAAATCCAATTGGCCTATCAAATACTCGTTCAGGGACGGCGAGATTTATCATTTGCACCCGATCCGCGAAGCGGTTTAGAGATGACATTGATGCGGATCTTGATGTTCCGCCCCATGCAGCAGACAGATTTGCCAAAAATGGATGCATCATTCGAACGTCATGCTCCTTCCGTACCTGCACCTGAAGACTTAGTTGCGGAAGCAGGATTGAAACCTGAGGCGAGTCTAACGTCAGATATTGCTAAAGCTGATTTGGGGGCGCCAAAAAAAGAACCAGATGGACCTGTTGAAATCAGCCCTCCTGCAGAGCAAGAGCATAGTATTGAGCAACCTATCATTGAACCGACGACTGCAGAGCCTGTTGCCGTCCCCCAATCCCAGCAGCAATCCGATGACGTAGCGCCACCTTCTGAATTTAAGCAGGAACCAGTTGTGGCGGAACGAATGCCCGAGTCACCTGCGATGAGTGGCCCCCAATCTGCAACCGACGGATTCGATCCCAATGAACTCATGGCAATGCAAGAGCAAGACAACACGCAGGCTACATTGGAAGCTCAACAAGATCTAATCATGTCGATGGCTGAATCTCAGGGCTTTTCACCTGAAGGCTTTGTGCCAGAAACTCAAGCCGACGCGAGCCGAAAAGTGGCCATTGAACAGCCTGAAATGATGAACTCTGATGCGCCTTCAGTTGCCCCTATCTCTGCTCAGCTTCAAGAAACAGAGAGCACTCGCCCAAGTCCAGAGAGCGAGCAAACGGTGTCGGTTCCGGCCAAACCTGCAACGCCTATTGATGGTTTATTACAAACGCGCAATAAACTCAGAAGCCAAATAAAGAATATTGAGAATCAGCACAGAAGTGCCGATGCCAATGCGGGTGCTACCGATGTATCTCGTATTTCTGCAATTGCCAAGCAAATTAACCAAACGGATGCTAAGCAACCGTCTGATGAGCTTCCCGACGAGCCCGCAGACCCTGAGCCTGAAAGATCGCAATTAAGTACAACGCTAGAGCCCAATGACATTCCGCCATGGGAAGATCAACCTTTGGCAGAAAAAGCCAACGAAGCAGACATTGCAGTGCCTGCTGACGTTGAACTCAATCATTCAGAACTGGAACTTGATGCCGTTCAGCAAGAACAGCCCTCAAGCGAAGTCTCCGACACCGCATTAGAGGGAGACCTAGAACCGACTGAACAGATTATGGTGGTGCCCCCTGAGCCCTATGTGGTTCAAAAAGCTTGGTGGGAGCAACTGATCGATACGCTAGGCTTCGATGCATTAAAGCGTCAACTGGCTTTGGATTGTCATTTAAATCCGGTGGGCGATGGCTACCAATTGGAAGTGCCAGTCAAAGCACGTCATTTGGCGAGTGAGGCCAACATCAATGAGTTGGTCAACAAAATTCATGGATACGTGGGCGTCAATACGCCTATTGAGGTCATTAATGGCGCTGAAATCGAAGCTGAAACACCGCGTCAAGCACAGGGCCGGCGGGTTGAAGAGCGACTGGAACACGCGATTGCTACAATTCAAAGTGATCCTGTGGTGCATGAGTTAACGGAAGCTTTTGATGCCACCGTTGATCACGATACAATTACACCGATATAATGATGCGCGGCACTGGCCTAGAATTTGTCACGACAATGAGAGAAAAGTATGTTTAAAGGCGGAATGGGTAACCTGATGAAACAGGCCCAGCAAATGCAAGATCGCATGGCAAAAGCCCAAGAGGAGATCGCAAAACTGGAAGTGACCGGTGAAGCGGGAGCTGGCTTGGTTAAAATAACAATGACAGGGAGTCATAGCGTTCGAGCCGTACAAATTGACGAAAGTTTGATGGACGACGACAAAGAAATGCTTGAAGACCTCATTGCTGCTGCGTGCAATGATGCAGCGCGCCGTGTTGATGAAACAACTAAAACTCGCATGGCAGACGTGACCGGTGGCATGAATTTACCACCAGGTATGAAAATGCCGTTTTAATTGAGATTCATATCCAACTAAACCGCATCGTTCGTATGCGGTTTTTTTATGGCTCAATGAGGACCGTCGTTATTTAGATAATAAAAAAGGCTTAACAATATGATTGCTAAGCCTTTTTTAATTGTATGGTCTCCACGGCAGGATTTGAACCTGCGACCCCCGACACCCCATGACGGTGCGCTACCAGGCTGCGCTACGTGGAGAAGTTGAGCTATATTAGCGATTCACTGCTGAATTGCAATACACCAAACACATTGCTTTAACCGTTTGATTATTCTTTGAACAATATTTCTAATTCGGGCCTTAATCGCGCGAGAATCGTTGCATTTCTCGTACTGCTTCAAGCATTGGAGCGACTCTGAGTTTTGCCTTGTCTTGAGCTTCCATTAGATTGTCATAGATTTGGTAGTCACCAAATTTCATGACTTGCGTTAAACGGTCGGGCTCAATCAATGCAAAATCATTTCGCTGCCCTAGGAGTAACCAATGGTGCGCGGTGCGTTGTACGTCAGCTAGATTAATGCCGCTACTAAAGTTTCGAGTGCTCACGTATTTGTCGGTCAGCATTTGCACTAAGGTGGCTGAGAAGTCGTAGTGGGTGGTTAAGCCATCGACTACCTGAGGTGATATTCCTGCCCCCATCATTAAGAATGGGATTTGAACATTGGCAGGGCTGAAATCATGCTGATGTTTAGCTGACTCCGTATTGTTGAAATTAACACCGTGATCGGACGTAATCACTAAGATGGTATTGTCAAAATTGATATGCTCGCTTACCAAATTGATAAGTTGATCTACGTGTAGCACAGCATTTTTATATCGATTGACGAGTCCGTCGTCATCCATCTGTACGTTGTTGTCGAGTAACAAAACGCCTTCCAGATCCGGCTGGAAAGGGTTGCTAAATCCCGGAGGGGTTGCGTAGCGTTGCACACCCGTTAGATTGATCAGGTAGAAACCTGCTTGATCTTGGGTTTGTTCGTAATATTTTTGCCAATGATGCAGCGTAGCAGTGTCGGCAATCGCCGCATTGACACGCTGTTCAGGACTATATTGAGTCTCGAAATCAGAATACAGCGTGGGCTGCTCGGTTGGACGCGTTGAAAAGAGCGATAAATCATAGCCATTCTGTTTCAACCAATGAGTCATTGCAGGTGGCGTTAACGAGTATTCAGCAGCGCGGGAATATGTCGCCGGAATGCCATAAAGTAGACCGAACATTGCAGAGTCGTGCTCTTTCCCGCTGCTGTAATAACGACTGCTCCATAAGCTTTGGCGAGCCAGCTTGGTGGTATAAGGCATATTGGTGGGGTTGAGCATGTCTGCTCTTAACGACGATACAACCACCACAACCACATTTGTATTGGTATTTGGAGATGCAGCTATCGGCGCTAGCGGATAATGAAAACGCACATTTAAGCCGTCTTCAGATGTTTCTGTTGAAGATGTGACGCCCCACTTTGAAAGCGTTGTTTTTGCGGTCAGTGGGAACGAGATAGGGTAGAATTCTTGTTGACGAGTAATACCGCGATGGCCATTTACATCGGCAATTGCATAGGCAAAGTTGTATGCAAAGAAGCAGGCGAAAAACACCTGAGTGACCCGTTTACCAAAGACTCTTCGTGAGCGGCTTTCGCGCCATAAGCTAAGCCAATTTGCTAACGCAATTTCCAGCGCTAACAACAGTAAGACGGTCCCGCCTAGTTTCCACCAAGCCATGCTAATCTGCTGCTCTGAATCAGCATGAAACAAAAGTTCAAACAACAGTGCATTGGAGTGCATACCAAGGCTGGTGTAAAACTGACTATCTAACAACAATAAGGACTGTGCTGCGGTAGCAACAATAATGGCGACGGTTCGATATAGGCGCCACCAAGGTAAGATAAAGGCGAGAGGAAAAAGCAGTACAATAAAACCTGCAAAAAACAGAAAAGCAAAATGCCCAACCGTGTAGGTTGCTAAAAACGCATTGTCGATAATGCCGGTTGGCCAGCCCCCCGCCCATGCATACCTGAAACCTACGAACACACCGATCAGAACGTTACAAAACGTAAACCAGTGTCCCCATCCAACAATTTTAGAGACGTTTTCCCTGTAATTCGTTTGCAATTTACTTTCCTGCACCTTTGGAGAAATAAACACGCAATGTGCTTTACTCTTTTGTTTGTATTGTAACTAAGATTTGTAGTCTGTGTTTAGTGAGATTCGTTCACTGCACGTTGCAATACTTGCCCGAATTGCTCTGCAATACCGGCTCTTTGATTCGCACTGACGCGTTCCATTAGTAGTTGACTGACTGTATTACCCAGTACCATGAGCTGTAAATCGACTGGGGATTCGTGTTTTAAGAACACGTGTTGGATTTCCGACATGAGTTCTTCGACGTGTTCTGTTGTGTATTTAGATTGAATTGGCATTGACGATATTCACTTTGTTATTGCTTCCGCTAGTGTAACATAGCGTGTTATTAATCATTGCTGACCTTTCATTATTATGTCGATTAACCTCAATCATTTCATCATTCATGGGCTGAAACATAATTCCCAAGATCAATTTGTGTGTGTGTTTCAAGAAGAAGAGTTGCCTCAAAGTGACGCGGCTAATCAGCTTATAGAAGAGCTACACATTCGTTTCAATGCAAAGCCGAGTAAAGGCATTGGCCGTTTTGCTGAACAATCAGAGTCTCAGTTTGTAGAGCAACTTGCACAATGGCAAGAATACCCAGAGTCATATGTAGGTTTTTCACAACAGACTATTCGAGCCATTGGCGAAAAAATGCATGAGTATGGTTTGGCCAATGATTGCTATGTATTGATGGCTGAATATCAATATGTTGCGCAGAGATTCTTATTGATCGCTGAACTGCCTATTAAAGAAAAAGTCACCTGTAGTGATTCACTTGAGTTATCGCGACTTCGATTTTTAGATGCTGATGCGATGCAGCTTGCTGTGAGGTTGGATCTTATGGCTCTCGAATCAAATGATGAAAGCAATTATGCGGTATTCATCAAAGGTAGGGCAGGGCGAAAAGTCGCTGATTTCTTTCTAGACTCTTTGGCCATTGAAGAAGCAGTGGATCGCAAAGCTCAGGCTGAAGAGCTAGCGCAAGTGGTCAATGACTACTGTTCACAACATGTTGAACAAAAAGATGTGCAAGCTGAATTGAAAAAAGAAGTGGTGAGCTTTTGCAAAGAACAACAGGTGGCAGGTGAACAGGTCAATGTAGGGGAGCTTTCTCACGCGATCTCAGGGCCTGCCGAAGTGAGTTTTTCTGATTTTATTTCAGGCTCAGAATCGCAATTACCCGACGCGATTGAACCAGAAATTAAGACGCTGCAAAGAATGACGCGTTTTTCTGGAACAGGTAAAGGCGTATCAATCAGTTTTGATGCTGCGTTAATGGGGGGACGAGTGCGCTACGATGCAACTTATGATCGACTGACAATTGATGAAATTCCGCCCAATTTAAAAGAGCAAATTTTAAAACAATTGCAATCTGATTAGGGTTACTTTTAACTGCTTGTTTGCGTTTTAACAACCGCCAGCCATACTTCTATTCTATGAGAACGGTGAAGTGATTTGCCGTTCTAATTCTTAAGAAACCGGTAACAAAATTTCATTACAACTTACGAGATGTTGTCATTGCTTCAATTTTGAGCGCGATTCCGACTAAACTTTTGTTATGAAATCGGTTTCTTGGTTGTTCTGAATTAGTGCTTCCAAAAATTCTAAGCATTTTTTCAGTAAAAACGGTTAAAAAGTGTGCGATTTTTGTCTTGTTTTGAAAGTCAATTTCAAAAATTTGAGTTAGGTCATGTGATGTTAGTAAGGCATGAACTACACTTGCCGCGGCTAGGTGGGGGGACTCCCTCCAAAATAAAAATATCAGAGCTTAAAGCTCATATAACCTGATAAAGGAAAAGGCATAATGAAAAATTCATTGTTGGCTACTGCCGTAGCTGTTGCTTCCCTGGGTATGTCTGCATCTGTTGCAGCGCTAGAGGAAGGTAAACTAGTGATTTGGATCAATGGTGACAAAGGCTACAACGGTCTTGCCGAAGTCGGCAAACGTTTTGAAAAGGATTTAGGCGTTCAGGTTGTGGTTCAGCATCCTGAAGGTGCGACTGATAAATTCCAACAGGCTGCTTCTACAGGCGATGGTCCAGATATCTTCTTCTGGGCACATGACCGTTTTGGTGACTGGGTAAGTGCGGGTCTTTTGGCGCCAGTTGAGCCAAGTGCATCCACAAAAAGTTCAATCGAAGATTTTGCATGGGACGCAGTGACAGTAAACGGTAAACTTTATGGTTACCCGCTTTCTGTTGAAGCTGTTGGTCTTATCTACAACAAAGATTTAGTACCAAACCCACCTAAGTCGTTTGAAGAAATGCCTGCGCTTGACAAAGAACTTCAGAAGCAAGGCAAGCATGCGATCCTATGGGATTACGCAAATACTTACTTCACATGGCCATTATTGGCTGCAAACGGCGGCTACGCGTTTAAAAATGAAAACGGTAGTTACGATGTGAATGACACCGGAGTGAACAACAAAGGTGCGAAGCAAGGCGCTGCTGTTATCAAAAAAATGATTGATGACGGAATGATGCCAACGGGTGCAAACTACTCTGTGATGGAGTCTAAGTTTAACTCAGGCGAAGTTGCCATGATGATCAACGGTCCTTGGGCTTGGGGCAACGTTGAAAAGAGCGGTATTAACTACGGCGTTACTTTCATTCCAAGTGTAGGCGGCAGCCCCGCGAAACCATTCGTAGGTGTTGTTGCAGGTGCATTAAACGCTGCTTCACCTAACAAAGATTTGGCAAAAGAGTTTTTAGAAAACTATTTGTTAAATAAAGAAGGTCTATCGGCAGTTAATGCTGACGTACCATTGGGTGCGGTTCCGCATAAAGAATACATGAAAGAGCTTGCAACAAATCCAAACATTGCTGCAACCTTTGCCAATGCGCAAGCGGGTGAGCCAATGCCAAACGTTGCTGCCATGGGTAAATTCTGGTCAGCGATGGAATCAGCTCTGAAAAACATCACTTCTGGTCGTCAAGAAGTTGATGCTGCATTAGATACAGCTGCAAAGCGTATCGTTGGTAAATAAGTTATATACCAACACATAACGAGATTGGAGGAAGCCATTGCTTCCTCCTCTCATACATCAAAGCGAAGGTTAATCTAAGGTTGTAATATGGATGCAAATTCACCTGCAAAGGGCTCTGCTGGTGGTTTGTGGCTGAAAATCGCGTTGTTAGCAGTAGTGATACTGTTCGGCGGTTATTCGGTCATAGCCATGTACGCCAGCGGCGAATATGCATTTGCGATTGTCACGCTGCTGCTCATTTCTTTAGGTGTTTATGTTTTTACGAATCCTCGTACATACGCGCACCGATATATTTTTCCTGGGGTTGCCGGAATGGCAATCTTCATCGTGTTTCCTATGGCATACACGGTCTTTATTTCTTTTACCAACTATTCGGGTGTCAACCTACTTAGCCTAGAGCGAGCTCAAAACTACTTGAGAGCGCTTACTTATCAAGCTGATGGTGGTTCATTCGAGTTTTCAATGCACCCAACTGACTCAGAGGGACGTTACATTCTGGCGTTAAAATCTGAACAGGACGAGAGCAAAATATATGTTTCTCATAGTGTTGAAATTCTAACGAAAAAAGAAATTACGGCAGCGCGTATGCGCAAAGCAGATTGGCCGATGGTTGAAAATGGAGTTGAGTTGGTTCCGGCAACAGCCTTACCAACTACGCCAGCAGAAGCTATTCGGACGATCGTGCAAACACGTGATCACTTGTCGGCACTGAAACTGAATTTGCCTGATGGTGATGTACTAAGCATGAATGGTTTACGCAAATTCTCGGCGCTTAAACCTGTTTACACCTTGCTTGACCAGGGCGCTATCATTGCCGATCAGATTATCATATCTGACAGCAATACGCTCAGAGATAACCGCTCTGGTGAGTTGTTACGTCCCAACATGAATTCGGGCTACTACCAATACGTAGATAATAATGGTCAGTTTGTTGGTGAGCGAATTCCTCCTGGCTTTACAGTCGGAGTGGGTTGGAAAAACTACCTTCGCGTCATGACCGACAAAGGCATTCAAGGCCCGTTCCTTCAAATCTTTGTTTGGACGGTTGTGTTTGCTGGTGCATCAGTGGGTATTACCCTGATGATTGGTATGATCATGGCTTGCTTAGTTCAATGGGAGCATTTGAAAGGGCGCGCACTTTACCGCGTGTTTCTGATTCTCCCGTATGCGGTACCTGCATTTATCTCTATCCTTGTGTTCAAGGGATTGTTTAACCAGAACTTTGGTGAGATCAACTTAGCGCTTGAGAGTATTTTTGGCATTAAACCGGAATGGTATACCGACCCTGTCCTAGCGAAGCTCATGATTCTAATTGTGAATACTTGGCTCGGTTATCCGTACATGATGATTTTGTGTATGGGTCTGTTGAAGTCTATTCCTGAAGATCTTTATGAAGCATCTGCGATGGATGGCTCTGGCCCGGTAGGTAATTTCTTCAAGATTACTGTGCCGCTATTGATGAAGCCGCTTACGCCGCTGTTAATTGCCTCATTTGCATTTAACTTTAATAACTTCGTGTTAATTTTGCTCCTCACAAATGGTGACCCAGATATTATTGGAGCCACAACTCCGGCCGGTCATACCGACTTGTTGGTGAGTTATACCTATCGAATTGCGTTCGAAGGTTCAGGGCAGGATTACGGTTTGGCAAGTGCGATTGCAACGCTCATTTTCTTGATGGTCGGAGCATTGGCTATCCTCAATCTCAAACTGTCTAAAGCAGATCACTAAGGAGGCGATACTCATGGCTATTGTTCAACCTAGTTCGATTAAGTACCGCATCTTGGGCACACATGCATTCTTGCTGTTTTTTCTAATGCTTGTGGTGTTCCCGCTTCTAATGATTATTGCGATTTCATTTCGCGAGGGTAACTTTGCGATCGGCAGTATTATTCCAGAAAATCCATCGTTGGAGCACTGGAAGTTAGCGCTTGGGATTCCGGTTATTTTGCCTGATGGCACGATCAAGCCACCACCATTTCCAGTGTTAACTTGGTTGTGGAACTCTATTAAAGTTGCAGGCATCACCGCGGCTCTGATTGTGGTGTTGTCAACGACTTGTGCCTACGCCTTTGCGCGTATGAAGTTTGCAGGTAAGCAAACTATCTTAAACGGAATGTTGATTTTCCAAATGTTCCCAGCTGTACTGGCGTTGGTGGCTATTTATGCAATGTTCGACAAAATCGGTCAACATTTCCCAGCATTGGGTTTGAATACTCACGCAGGTTTAATTTTTATCTACCTGTCCGGTATTGCATTGCATGTTTGGACCATCAAAGGGTACTTCGAGACAATTGATGCGTCGCTTGAGGAAGCTGCCGCGATTGACGGTGCAACCCCTTGGCAAGCATTCCGATTGGTCTTATTGCCGCTGTCGGTGCCGATTCTTGCCGTTGTATTTATCCTGTCCTTCATTGGAGCAATTACAGAAGTGCCGGTAGCATCGCTGTTACTCACCGATGTCGATAAATATACATTGGCAGTGGGTGCACAGCAGTATCTGTACGAACAAAACTATCTCTGGGGTGATTTTGCTGCAGCAGCAGTGTTATCCGGTTTCCCTATTACCGTCGTGTTCTTACTCGCTCAGCGTTGGCTGGTAGGCGGATTGACAGCAGGCGGAGTGAAGGGGTAACCCTTTGAACCAAGATTTTAGCAAGAGCTATAAGAATTTCGGAGTCAAATAATGGCTGAAGTTGTATTAAAAAATGTTCGTAAGAACTACGATCCGGCTGTCCATCAGGACACGCTCAGAGAAATTAACCTTCATATTAAAGAAGGCGAGTTTATTGTATTTGTTGGGCCATCTGGGTGTGGTAAGTCAACGCTGTTGCGCATGGTCGCAGGTCTGGAAGATATTACTTCTGGAGACTTGGAGATTGGCGGCACGTATATGAACGACAAGCCGCCTGTAGAGCGCAATGTCGGTATGGTGTTCCAGTCATATGCTTTGTATCCGCATATGGACCTGTACGAAAACATGGCGTTTGGTTTAAAACTAAAAAAAGTTGATAAGGCTGAAATCAAGAAGCGTGTCGATGCTGCCTCTGACATTTTGGGATTAACACCTTTGCTTGATCGTAAGCCTAAAGCACTTTCTGGGGGGCAACGCCAGCGTGTTGCAATTGGTCGCTGTATTGTTCAGCAACCAGCGGTGTTCTTGTTCGATGAACCACTGTCTAACCTCGATGCTGCTTTGCGCGTGAAGATGCGTATTGAAATTGCAAAATTGCACAAAGAGTTGCAGTCGACAATCATCTACGTGACTCATGATCAAGTTGAGGCCATGACGTTAGCCGACAAAATTGTTGTGTTGAGCCCATTAAACAAAAATGCGCCTTCTAATTTGGAGCAATTCGGTTCGCCATTGGAGCTCTATCATGCGCCAGCAAACCGTTTCGTTGCTGGGTTCATTGGCTCACCTAAGATGAACTTTTTGAAAGGTGAGTTGGTGGAAATTAATCCTGACCATTGCATGGTGAAGATTGAGTCTGGCGATGTCATTAAAGCTTCAGTTGATGCCACCCGAGCTGCGGTTGGCGATAAGGTTGAACTTGGGGTTCGCCCTGAGCATTTGGTTGAAGCGGATCACCCTCATGCGGATAGCTCTGTGACCGGTGATGTGATGGTGGCTGAGCATTTAGGTGCAGAGTCATTTATCTATATGACCGTTAACGGTGAAGACTTCACTGTAAAAGCAGAAGCTGAAACAACGGCACATGCTGGTGACAAATACACCATTTGTTTACCTGCAGACGCTTGTTATCTGTTCGATGCTGATGAACAAGCATTTCCGCGTTTAGCGAGATATACAACGACCAAAATCTCATAGTAATTGGTGTTTGCGAACTGTTGAAAGCCGACTTTAGAGTCGGCTTTTTTGTGTCTGTGCTCTACCGGTGGTGTAAATAATGCGTCTGTAATCATCAGGATAAATAATCACCTTTTGACGACCCCTATTTTATGTATTAGCCATCTTGAACTAGATTAACCAAGGCAATGTTTTCAAAATTAAATTTGTAGGACTCAAGGCGGGTTATATGACAGAATACGGTTTACAAAAACTTGAGCGCAATGTTGAATTTCGCTAGGTTAGAGATGAGATGCCGACGTATAGATGTTGTAAAACTATGGTTCGAGCTGATTAAGTCTGAATTTTGTCTAAATTAGAAGAATAATATTGCTGTTAATGAAACGATTGATTGTCAGTTTAATGTTGTTTGTTACATCCTTTGTGACGATTGCGTTAGATAATGACAATATAGAGAAGCAAATTACTACTTTAGAATCTTTGCGATGGAAAGACCGTGAAGATCTCACCTCGTTGCTCAATCAGATTGTCCCAAACCTTGGCCAAGCAAGTTTGCAGCAACGGCTTCGCGTGAATTTGGTTCGAGCGGAGCAATTCGCTTTAGATGGCGACTATTCAAAGTCTGAACGCATCGTATCAGCCATTGCTCAGGTTGAGCGGCACCCTCAGCAACAAATTCGGGCATACACTTTGCTGGCTCAACTTGCTAATTTGCGTGGCCAATATGAAGAGGCTTTCGTACTGTTGGGTAAAGGAGAGGCACTGATCGAAACTGTGCCAGCATCCATTGAGAAGTTGTATCTATTGACCGCCGCGGTTGATCTTTTCAGCAAAGCTCGGGTGTACGACGAAGCTGAATTGAGAGCCTTTCAAGCACTTGAGTTGGCCCACTCAATCAATGATAAATCAGCCATGTGTTCAGCCTCATTTGCGATCGCTAAGTTGAATTATGCCCAACAGCAATTTGAAAAAGCTCAGTTGTTGTTTAGTAACCAAGTAGAGCTCTGTCGTGAAAACGGAGATGTACTTTATGTAGGGGTAGGTGAAGTAGGGTTAGGTCGGACGTTGCTTCGCAACGGAAACGTATTAGCTGCCGAAAAATCATTGTTGCAAGGTTTGCAAACTCTCACTGGTACAAGGTTCCAAGCCGGCATTCTTCGTGCTCATATCGCATTGGCTGAGCTGAAAATGGAAGAGAAAGAATATCAGTTTGCGATGAATGAAATTGTTGTAGCCATTCGTCTAGGAATTCAGTTAGGTCAGTGGAAAGAGTTGACCGATGCATACCGTTTTGCCGCTGAAGCATCCGAACGATTAGGGGATTTAGATGACGCCCTCAGTTATGAGCGCTTGTTGCATGATGCGACAGAAACGGCTTTGAGTAGCAGCCGCGAAATTCGATTGGCGTACCTTAAAGTTCGCTTTAATAGCACCGCAGAGAAGCAAAAAATTTCATTATTCAAGAAAGAAAATGAAATTAACAAGCTTCGAGAGGACGCCGTACTTAAGCATCGCTGGTTGGTGGTGTTAGGGCTGTTTGCGGTAGTGGCTATCTGTGGTTTGTTATTTGTGCTGTTGATTCGCTCTCGCAAAGAACATAAGCACTATCGCGTGTTGTCTCAAATCGATGCCTTAACCGGTATTTACAATCGCCGGCATTCTCACGAACTGGCTGAAATTCGTTATCGAGAGTGCCAAGAAGCGAATGAGCCATTTAGTGTGGTAATGGCAGATGTTGACTATTTCAAACAAATTAACGATACATTTGGCCATGCGGTTGGTGACGATGTGTTGAAGCTTATTGCATCGCAATTCAAAAAAGCCATGCGTAAACGCGATATTGTAGGCCGTACTGGTGGAGAAGAGTTCTCGTTCTTTTTACCGGGCAGTAATGAAGAGCAGGCCAAACCGATTGTGTCTCGTTGCCGAGAAAACATGTTGGCCATTAAAGAAATGGTTGCACAAGAAATTGGTGTGACGGTCAGTTTTGGAATTGCAAGCTGTGTGGACGGACAAACACCACTTGAAACGCTGATTCGTCGTGCTGATGAAGCTCTATATGCAGCGAAAGCCGCTGGCCGAAATCGTGTTGTTGTTTATCAGGGAAAATCTGACGAAAGCAAATCAGATTCTCAGCTTGAAGTCATGCTTTAGTCTGCTCAATCACTATCGGCGTTTTGTGGCGCGCAAAACGTCGAGCTCTTTCATCCATTCGCGTATACTTATCGATGTCGATTCGTTCATTATTACCAAGTTTGAGAGTTTATTATGCAGTTGTTTGTCAAAGATCTGACCGTCATTGACGCGTCTTATTTGTGCCCAAAGCGCGGCATGGTCGGGCATAGTTGGCTAGTGGACGTGGTACTCATTGGTAATTTAGATGAGCAAAGCATGGTGCTTGATTTTGGCCAAGTAAAAAAACGCATTAAAGCGATAATCGACGAAGAAGTTGATCACAAGTTACTCGTCCCCAGCGATCATGAAAACACATTATGCACGTCTGGCGATCACGAGATGCTTTGGCTCGATTTTGAAACAGACAAAGGATCTATTCACCTTTATAGCCCTTCGCAAGGCATTGCTTTAATTCCTGGTGAAGCAATTACGATTGAAACCGTGACCCAATATCTCAGTGAAATCATTAAGCGCTACTTGCCAGCCAACGTTGCACACCTTCAACTCACACTTAGAGAAGAAGTCATTCATAGTGCCAGTTATCAATATACCCACGGTCTGAAGAAGCATGATGGCAATTGTCAGCGTATTGCTCATGGGCATCGGTCAATGATTGAAATCTGGACCAATGCGACTCGTAACCATGAGTTAGAACAGCGCTGGGCAAATCGATGGAGTGATATCTATCTAGCGAGCGTGGAAGACAAAGTGCCACCTGAGCAATTACATCGCTCAAAAGGTGCGGAGCTCATTTCTGATGAGAGCCACGACTGCTTTAGTTATGTATCGGGTCAAGGGTTGTTTGAATTAGCGATGCCTAAATCATCGGTTGAACTGATTGATACAGATACGACTGTGGAGTGTTTAGCTGATTATATTTTAGCAACAGTTAAGCGTGAATTTCTGGTCTCAGAGCATGTGAGAGTCCATGCATATGAGGGTGTTGGCAAGGGAGCGATTGCAACAGATGAATAACCAACGACTTTGTATATTGGGTGTGCTTTTATTCTGTGCTGGACTCGGACTGGCAAATGCCGAAAACCTCCGAGACCTCAAACTGCAGGGAGAGCTGACACAAGGTAGCTTGATCCGAGGTCAGGCTGAAGCCGGAGCCAGTATTTTACTCGACGGAAAGCCTTTGAAAGTAGGCCCTGCTGGAGAGTTTGTATTTGGCATCGGGCGCGATGAAACTCAAAGTAAATTATTGCAAATCGCTTACTCAAATGGCGATAGCATTGAAAGGACACTGGCAATTAACCCCAGAACATTCGATATTCAAAAAATTGAAGGCATTTCAAAGAAAATAATGAACCCTGATCCGAAAGCGATTGAGCGTTCAAAAAAAGATAACCGTATGGTGGCGGCAGCGCGTGCGCCAATCACTGATGAACTTGACTTCACTCAAGATTTTATATGGCCAGTGAAAGGCCCTATTTCCGGTGTGTACGGCAGTCAACGGGTCTTTAATGGTGTTCCTAAACGTCCTCATTATGGTGTTGATGTTGCCGTCCCCACAGGGACCGAAATTGTATCGCCCGCAGATGGTCAAGTGACGTTGTGGGTGCCAGATATGTTCTATTCTGGCGGTACCATGATCATCGATCATGGCTTTGGTGTAAGCTCAACGTTTCTTCACTTGTCTGGGGCATTGGTTAAACAGGGAGATGTGGTTAGCCAGGGCCAACCGGTGGCCCTTGTTGGTGCTACCGGTCGTGTGACGGGCGCTCATTTAGATTGGCGAATGAATTGGCGTTCGGTCCGTGTTGACCCTCAACTGCTGGTGCCTGCAATGGACGCTCCCTAAAAAGCGGGGCTCTAACAAGCATGGCTTGGGTTGTTGCTATGAGGCTGAATCAATGGCATGCCATTGACGACGTTTGGCCAATCTTAATTCGCCGTTCATATCGGCACTTCTATCGAATACAGCGAAGTAATTGTTAAGCATCGGCAGCCCAAAATTTGTTTGATTTGGCCATCCGTCAAATTGAGGAATGATGGCAAAAAATGCCTCGTTTGGTGCCGGTGAATGACATTGCCAGTAACTTTCAGGCGGCACTTCAATGCTTGAATCTGCTTTTGCGTTGGATTCAATATCGCCTTGAAAAATAAACTTTAAAGTGGGCCAAACTGCCAAATCTAGTTTGTCTATTGCGATGCCCCGTAAATCGTCAAAATGCGCGTTGGTTTGTTCTGCTGCAATGTCATAAAACTCATCGATGAGGCGGTGTTGTGTGGGCAGTAATGATGCGAGTGTTGCACGCAACTGTTCAAATAACATTTGCTCTAAGATGATATAAGTACAGCCTGAATCAACAACAGCATTGCTGACACAATGTTTGAATTTGGGGTCTACATTATTGGCTGCAATGGCGGGCTGATCACCTATTTGTAACGATTTAAGGTGAACGTTGTAATGCTTATCGTGAACGACTTCGATGGTTTGAAAATCGCCTTCATACAAATCCGTTTGTTCTTCACCACCTCCGAGAATTAGAAAACCCTTGTTTTCATCCAAATCTGCATATTGGGCTTGTGACAGTTCGCAAGGTTCAAACCGAAAAGCCCGTTGTGTATACAAAGCAAACTTGTTCGCAACTAAACCGTGTTGCTCCATATCCGTAAAGAATGGGGTCACATATTGTTTGGGGTATTGCTTAAGCATGGTTCTAAGCTGACGATAGTCATCAATGCTTGCCCCAAGTCTAAAAGGCCAAGGATAGCTCGCTTTCAATGTGTTTTCGTCCAAGTAACCTTGAATATTGTATGCCGGGTTTAAGTCACTGTAGGCAAGACCCCAAATGCCATCGGCATGCGCAAAAGTCTCAGAAATTTCAGATTCCATGATAGCCATTGCTGCGCCATTTAATTCCACAGAACGCTGTCCATTTGCCACTCGCACAGTGGTATGAACCACTGGCCCTGCCCAAGCGCCAATGCCGTAAATAATGTCTTGGGCAAGCGAGGTCGTTGTTAAATGCGCATCGTTCTCTGGCTCGCAAATATCGTCTTTGATGGCTAAAGTGGCCGAGCCTGTGTCTAAAATAACGCGAGCATTTCGCCCATGCGAACCCACCTGAATAGTGGCGCAGTAACCTGCTTCGGCATAGGCAACATTAATCGGAATACGTAACCCTTGAGTCATGATTGTAGTCTTTCCAGGGTGAAAGCAGGCCCTCTGCGAATGCAGAGGACATGAAGGGGGTTAATGCGCCTGAGTGACGCCTGTGAGCCAAGCTTCAGCTAGCACCTCGTCGAACAATTCCAATTGAACAACACAGTTGTCAGAAACTTGTACGTCGAGCTTAAATGTCATGAGTTGATCGTGACGAAATGCGTGCACCGTGACTTGTTGGGCTGGGGCAAACTCATTTAATACAGATTGAATACTTGCCTGGCAAACCCTTGTGTTGCCAATAGCCACAATAACATCGCCTGCTGACAGCCCTGCGCGTTGTGCAGGTTCGTTGTCGTAAACAACAGATAGTTTAACGCCAGCTTGTTCGGCTTGGGTTAGGGCTCCTAAATGATTGCCGGGGTTTTTAGCATTGGGTTTACCGCCTTTGTCATCCTTGTTGAATTGCGGACGCAGAATGTAATTCACCCCGACCCATTCCAGTAAATCAGCCGTGGGCAGATCGTCTGTGGTGTCTAAAGCGGTATGGAAAAACACAGCCATTAAAGCGCGTGCATCAGGTTGATAAGGCGAGAGTAGTTCAACGCAGTAGGTTTGGATCGTATTATCAGACGTGCCTTGACCTGTGACTCCGTGACGCTCCCACAAAAGCCGCATGACATCATCAAGTGTGATTTGGTGATTCGAATGAAGCCGCAGCAACAAGTCCAAACACAAGGCTATTTCTCCACCTTTTGTATAGTAAGACACGATGGCGTTGGGGGCATTTTCGTCTTGTTTGTAAAACTTAGTCCATGCGTTAAAGCTAGATTCTGTGACGGTTTGGCGTTCTTTACCGCTGCCTCTAGCGACCCGAGAGAGGCTTTTAGCCAACATGTTGAGGTAGTCTGCTGTTGAAATAACACCGCTGCGACACAAAAATAATTCGTCGTAGTAACTGGTGATGCCTTCATACGCCCATAGCTGCTGAGTGTATTGTTCTTGGCTTAAATCGAAAGGGGTGAAATCAATGGGTTTAATACGCTTCACGTTCCAGCTATGGAAGTATTCATGGCTGCAAAGGCCTAAAAAATCCCGATACTCATCTGTTTGAGGTGCAATATCTGTTGTGATTAGCGAGTTTCGAGAACACATTAAAGCCGTCGAGTTTTTATGTTCCAGCCCGCCATAACCTTTACCTACCACCATGGTCATAAACAGATAGCCATCAAAAGGAGCGCCACCAAAAAACTCAGTTTGATAATCACAGATTTGTTTAACATCAGCGGCAATTCGCCCTAATGCGCCTTGGTTTGCGCCTGTATAGATCATACGGTGCTGAACCCCAGCAGACTCAAAGCCAACTTCGCTAAAGGTGCCCATTTCAAATGGGTAATCGAGAAGATCATCATAGTTTTCGGCGATATATGTACCAAAGCCGAAGCTATTTACGGCTTTGGCTGTCATGCCGGTGGCAACACACCAGTCGTTGGTGCGAGCGATATCATTGGCAATCACGGTTAATTGATGAGGACAGCGCTCTGAACCAATCACTTTTAAACAAACACTGCTCGGATTAAAAAATCCATGTGTTTGGTCGAGATGAGCGGCTCTCACTGATAAGTCCCATGCATAAACGCGATAGCGAATCTTTATTTCTCCGGCGGCAGGCTCGACGGTCCAACTTTGCTTGTCTGTTTGCGTGACTTCCAGCTCCATCGATTCTGTAACGGCGTGGATACTGACAATATGTCGGGCAAAGTCTCGAATCATATAAGAACCCGGTAACCATGCTGGAAGCGTTACTTTTAACGATTCTTTGTGGGGCAATAGTGTTGTTAGCTCCACGTCGTAGTAGTGAGAAACAGCATCTTTAAAAGTAATGTCATAACAGATAGGGTCATGGTTCGAGTGTGTAGGCATATAATTGAATGCTCCGCTTGCTTATGGATTCGTAGAGGCAGGTGACATATGCTAATCGAAACTGCATTCAGCGAGAAGGAAATGACATGGCTGAACCTACCATTTTTTCAAAAATTATCAGTAAAGAGATCCCGGCCGACATTTTGTACCAAGATGAACTGGTCACTGCGTTTAGAGATATTGCACCGCGTGCGCCCACACACGTTCTGATTGTACCCAACCACCAGATCCCAACAATCAATGATGTGACTCAATCTGACGAGCTAGCGTTGGGACGTTTGTTTACGGTTGCGGCGAAGTTAGCCCAACAATTTGGCATTGCCGAAGACGGCTATCGTCTCATTGTTAATTGTAATAGCCATGGGGGCCAAGAGGTTTATCACATTCATATGCACCTTGTGGGCGGTCAACCACTGGGCCCGATGATTTCGGTTTGATGTTCTATTGAGTAGCCAGTCAATAGTGTGCGGTTAGTAGCAAAAGTAGTTGCAAGCCAAGCATTGACTTTAATTTAATGAGAATCTTTATCAGATCCGATCTGTGAAGGAATCTTTTTATGCCAAATGCATCGTTGCATCAACTACTCGATAAATATGGTGAAAGTCACCAGAACAAAACAAATAAACTGATTCACTGGATATGCGTGCCTGCGATATTTTTCAGTGTGGTGGCACTCGTGTGGAGCATACCCGTGCCTTCCCTATTTGCTGAGGCAGGTGCGTGGCTTAATTGGGCAACCATTGCCTTGGCATTGGCGCTGTTTTATTACGTCAGACTATCGATAATGATGGCATTTGGAATGCTATTGTTTAGCGGAATATGCGCTTGGTTAAGTTTTTGGCTGCAAGCCAATGCCACTATACCATTGTGGCAATTGGCTTTAAGTATTTTTGTGGTGGCTTGGGTAGGGCAATTTATTGGACATCACATCGAAGGAAAGAAGCCCTCATTTTTTGATGACTTCTTGTTCTTATTAATTGGTCCTGCTTGGCTCATGCATTTTTTGTATCAGCGCTTGGGCATTCGCTTTTAGGGATCAAGATTGGCGGGCGAGGGAGAGTACGTCCAAGCCTTGCTTCTTGAGCATTTTAATCAATTGAATTAGCGGTAACCCAATCAGTGTATTGGGGTCGTCACCCGATAACTTTTCAAACAAGGCAATACCTGCCGCTTCACTTTTAAAGCTTCCAGCACACTTATAGGGAGTTTCTAATTGGAGGTAATTTTCAATTTCTTCGGTACTTAAATCTTTAAAGTGAACTTCAAACGGCTCTACAATCGTTTCAGAAGTATGATTGTGACTGTTATACAAGCATAGGCCGGTTAAAAAAGTGACCACTTGGCCGCTGCTATTTTGTAATTGTTGAACAGCATTGTCGTGCGTATGAGGCTTACCCAGTATTTGGTTGCCCACAACCGCTACCTGATCGGAACCGATAATGAGTGAGCTGTCATGAACCTTGGCAACTTCTGTGGCTTTTTCAAAGGCGAGTCTTGCCACTAAATCTTTTGGATTTTCATCGGGTTGTGCGTTTTCATCAATATTCGGGGCACTGCACTGGAAGGGGATTTGTAGCTTTTCTAGAATCGCTTTTCTAAAGGGCGATGTGCTGCCCAAAACAATAGGTAATGTCATCACTTTGGCCTATAATCAGGTGAATAACGACAGTTTAAGCGGGCGAGTACTAAATGTCAGTTGCTAATTCTTCGCGTAAAACACTGTTTTGATCAATATTTCCTTTGACTAACAAGCATTCCATCTTTATCATTCGCGCCCTATGCAAAAAGTGAATATTCCTGTACATCTCGATCCGGGCCGTTCTGCAACAAAACAGCAGTGTTTTGATGGAGTCATCCCACAACGAGTTTTACAACGTCTCTCAGATGTTTCTGTTGAAGACGGTGGTGTGGATGTCGCGATAGCATGTGACCGCGATGAACAGCATCTGGCCACGCTGACTGTCACTATAAACACTCAGTTGAAGTTGGAATGTCAGCGCTGTAACGAGCCTTTTCTTCATGATATAGGCATAAACGTTATATATAGCCCGGTCAAAGATGATGCTGCAGCAGAGCAGTTACCCGCTGAATATGAAGCGGTCATTCTGCCTGAAGCGGATAATTTGAATTTACACCAATTGATTGAGGACGAAATCTTGTTGGCGGTACCTTATGTACCGATGCATTTACCCAGTGAATGTAAGCAAGAAAGTCACACCAGTTGGGGTAAAACTGATGATGCCCAAGAGGATAAACCCAATCCTTTTGCGGTGCTTAATAAATTAAAAAGCAGTGAGGAGTAATAGCCATGGCTGTTCAAAAGAGCAAGGTAACTCGTTCACGACGCGGCATGCGTCGTTCACACGATTCTTTAAGTGGTCCAACTTTGTCTGTAGACGCGACGTCTGGTGAAACTCACCTTCGTCACCACGTTACAGCTGACGGCTACTACAAAGGTCGTAAAGTAAAGTAAGGTTCATACCTTGCGTAATCTAACCGTCGCGTTAGATGTAATGGGGGGCGATTTCGGCCCCTCCATTACTTTATCAGCTGCTTCTCAAGCACTCTCCTTATACCCCAATCTTTATCTATTATTGGTCGGGCAGTCAGATACGATCCAATCTTGGTTATATTCCCAATCCAGTGATATCCAGAAACGCTGCTCAGTGATTCATTCCGAGCAAGTCATCGAAATGGACGAACGTCCTGTGTCTGCGCTTCGAAATAAACGCCAATCATCCATGAGACTTGCGTTAGACGCTGTGGCCAATGGTCAGGCACAAGCATGCGTGAGTGCAGGCAATACGGGGGCATTGATGGCTATTTCACGAATGGTGTTGAAAATGCTGCCGGGCATCGAACGGCCTGCGCTTATTGCGGCTTTGCCGACACTCAATGGCGGTCGCGTACATATGTTGGATTTGGGCGCAAATGTCGATTGTGACTCTGACACTCTGTTTCAATTTGCCTTAATGGGCTCAGCTATGACGCGCGTTGTTGAAGGCATTTCGCGCCCTCGCGTCGCTTTGCTTAATATTGGTGAAGAAGAGATCAAAGGCAACGATCAAATTAAACAGACTGCGCAGCTACTTCATAATAGCGGTGATATTAATTACACCGGCTATATCGAGGGAAATGCTTTGTTTACAGGGCAAGCGGATGTTGTTGTTTGTGATGGTTTTGTTGGAAATATTTGTCTTAAAACCTGTGAAGGACTGACAAGCTTATTACTGTCGCGGTTATTTTCAGCGCAACGCACACCAGCATGGAAAAAGTGGTTGATTCGCAAGGTTTTTCCTGAAGTGATTAAACTGAAAGATGCGATGAACCCCGACCAGTACAATGGGGCAAGTTTGTTAGGATTGCGTGGAATTGTGGTCAAGAGCCATGGTAATGCTGACGAAAACGCAATGGCTACAGCGATTGGCGAAGCTGTCATCGAGATCGAACGGCAAGTCCCTGAGCGGATTGCCGACACTCTGGAATCCGCCCTTATGGGCAAATAAAACCGAGTTTTCATGTACGCAAGAATAATTGGAACAGGCAGCTACGCTCCGTCTACGGTTCGTACCAATGCCGACTTAGAAGCAATGGTTGAAACTAGCAATGAATGGATCCTTGAACGGACCGGCATTGCAGAACGACGTATTATTGGTAACGATGAGAGCATTACTGATTTAGCCCGTCACGCATCTGTAAATGCACTTGAAGCGGCTGGTATTGATGCCGATGGTCTAGACATGATCATCGTTGCTACAGCAAGTAATGCACTTGCTTTTCCTAGTGTTGCCTGTCAGTTGCAATCTGCACTAGGCGTAAATTCTATTCCTGCATTTGATGTGGCCGCAGCCTGTTCGGGCTTTGTGTACGCACTGAGTGTTGCGGATCAATATATCAAAACGGGCTTTGCCAAAAGAATCTTGGTCGTCGGCGCAGACACATTGAGCAAAATGTGTGAACCGAATGATCGCACGACTATTATTCTATTTGGAGATGCAGCGGCTGCTGTGGTGCTCGAAGCATCAGAAGAAACTGGCATATTGTCCACCCATTTGCATGCTGATGGTCGTCATACAGACTTATTGAAAGCCTCTGTTCCTGCCCACGGTGAAGTATCGGGGCCAGACGATTACATGTTTATGAAGGGCAATGAGGTCTTTAAAGTGGCCGTTACTAAACTGAGTGAAATTGTCGCAGAGACGCTCAAATCCAATGAGCTAGATAAACAGCAAATCGATTGGTTAGTGCCACACCAAGCGAACTTACGGATTATTGCAGCAACAGCTCGCAAGCTCAGTATGAGCATGGATCACGTTGTTGTGAATTTAGAACGCTACGGCAATACCTCTGCTGCATCAGTGCCCTTGGCTTTAGATGAAGCGGTCAGAGATGGGCGGATTCAACGTGGACAAACACTGTTGTTAGAAGCGTTCGGTAGTGGTTTTACTTGGGGCTCAGCCCTGATCAAATATTGATTCAATACAGGTAATCATAAATGACATCTAAACGTGTATTTTTATTCCCAGGCCAAGGCTCTCAAACGGTAGGCATGCTCGGTGAATGGGCCACACACCCTGTTGTTAAACAGACCTTTGATGAAGCATCAGCCGTACTTGGCTATGATCTGGCTGATCTTATTCAGAACGGCCCAGCAGAAGAACTGAACAAAACATTTGTTGCGCAGCCAGCATTGCTAGCCACAAGCGTTGCTTTGTATCGTGCATACATTGCAGAAGACGGCGATGTACCTGACTATATGGCCGGACACAGTTTGGGCGAATATTCGGCATTAGTCTGCGCTGAAGCGATTCCTTTCGCGCAGGGTATTAAACTGGTAGAACAACGCGGCAAGTTTATGCAAGCCGCTGTTCCTGAGGGAACCGGTGGAATGGCTGCTATCATTGGTTTGCCCGCTGAGAAAGTTGTGGAGTGTTGTGCTGAAGCCGCAGATGGCGAAGTCGTGTCTGCCGTGAATTTTAACTCTCCAATTCAAACGGTGATAGCAGGCCAAGCAGAGGCCGTTGTTCGAGCAAGTGCGGTCTGTAAAGATGCTGGTGCTAAACGCGTGGTGCCGTTGCCAGTAAGTGTGCCATCTCATTGTGCTTTGATGGAACCTGCCGCAGCTCAATTGCAAGTTGCTCTGGGCGATGTTGATGTCAATTTGCCTCAAGTGTCGGTTGTGAATAATGCAGATGTGGCAATCCGAACTGAGCCTGATGCAATCATTGGTGCGCTTGTACGACAATTGTTCAGCCCTGTTCGCTGGTCTGAAACAGTCACTTGGTTGGCTGACGATGGCGTAACAGAGGCATATGAGTTCGGCCCAGGAGCGGTTCTCACAGGATTAATTAAACGCGCCGAAAAGCGTATTGCGATTAAAACAGTAAATACAGCTGAAGCCGCTGTATTGCTCGCGAACGGCGAAGAGTAAGGGAAATTAAATGTCGGATTTAACCGGACAAGTAGTATTAGTAACAGGTGCTAGCCGAGGTATTGGCCGTGCGACAGCAGAATTGTTAGCGGAGCAAGGCGCATTTGTTTTTGGCACTGCGACAAGCGACAATGGTGCGCAAGCGATTAGCGACTACTTAGGTGACCAAGGTCATGGTTTAAAACTTAATGTGACAGATTCAGAGTCAGTTGCAGAAGTTTTTAAGACGATCAAGGAACTTAAAGGTGACATTGATATCTTAGTCAATAATGCCGGTATTACCCGTGACAACATTTTCATGCGCATGAAAGATGACGAATGGGAAGATGTGATTGATACCAATCTCACGTCGCTGTTTCGTCTTTCTAAAGCAGTTGTGCGCGGCATGATGAAAAAGCGTGCGGGCCGAATTATCAACATTGGTTCGGTGGTTGGTACCATGGGTAACGCAGGGCAGGCGAACTATGCTGCTGCTAAAGCGGGTTTGATTGGCTTTACCAAAGCCTTGGGACGAGAGCTTGCTTCTCGCAACATCACAGTCAACGCTGTAGCGCCAGGCTTCATCGAGACAGACATGACCCATGCTCTAGATGATGGACAAAAAGACGCGATTATGGGACAAGTACCTCTGAATCGTTTAGGATCGCCGAAAGAAATTGCTGCAACTGTTGCATTTTTGGCTTCTCCAGTGGCAGGTTACATCACTGGCGAAACCATTCATGTTAACGGTGGCATGTATATGGTTTAATACGCAGCGAAAAAACGCGCATCAGTTCCACAAAAAGCTGAAACTCAGCTATTCTTTTGTATAATTTGTGGTTCGACCAGCGCATCATTGGGTTCAGGATCTTGCATCTTGTAGCCGATTGAATAAACTACACAAAAATTTGCGCGAAGCGCTACTAGAAAGGAAAACAGCTATCATGAGCACTATCGAAGAACGCGTTAAGAAGATCATCATCGAACAACTTGGTGTTAAAGAAGAAGAAGTTAAGTCAGAATCTTCTTTCGTAGATGATTTGGGCGCTGACTCTCTGGATACAGTTGAGCTAGTAATGGCTCTTGAAGAAGAGTTCGATACAGAGATTCCGGATGAAGAAGCCGAGAAGATCACTACTGTTCAAGCAGCCGTAGATTACATCTTGGCTCACCAAGACTAATCCAATAGGTTTCTAATTAAGGCGGCTATTCAGCCGCCTTAATTTTTTATAAGACAGTCAGGAGGGTATGGTGTCCAAACGTCGTATTGTTGTTACTGGTATGGGTGTTTTATCGCCTGTCGGTAATTCCATAAAAGAGGCCTGGCCAAATCTATTGGCAGGTAAGAGTGGCATCACAAACATCGAACATTTCGATGCGGCCCAATTTCCAACACGCTTCGCTGGATTGATTCAAGATTTCAACATTGAAGAGTACATCTCTAAAAAAGATGCTCGTAAAATGGATGACTTTATTCAATATGGCATTGCCGCAGGTATCCAAGCTCTCAAAGACTCGGGTATTGAAGTGACAGAAGACAATGCTCACCGTATTGGTGCAGCAATTGGTTCTGGCATTGGTGGTTTAGGTTTAATTGAACAAAACCACAGCAATTTAGAAGCAAACGGTCCTCGTAAGATTTCTCCATTCTTCGTTCCATCTACCATCATCAATATGGTAGCAGGGCATTTATCGATTATGTATGGCCTGAAAGGTCCAAACATTGCGATTACTACAGCCTGTACTACTGGCGTTCATAACATTGGTCATGCCGCACGCATGATTGCTTATGGTGATGCTGATGTGATGGTTGCAGGTGGATGTGAGAAAGCTTCAACACCTTTGGGAATGGGTGGTTTTGGTGCTGCACGTGCATTATCAACTCGCAATGACGAACCGCAAAAGGCGAGTCGTCCATGGGACAAAGACCGAGATGGTTTTGTCTTGGGTGATGGTGCAGGTGTCATGGTACTCGAAGAGTATGAGCATGCCAAAGCACGTGGCGCTAAGATTTATGCAGAATTAGCTGGTTTTGGCATGAGTGGTGATGCATTTCATATGACCTCTCCACCGGCTGATGGTTCTGGTGCCGCGGCTTCAATGCAAAATGCATTGAACGACGCTGATGTGTCGCCAGAGGTAGTTGGTTATATCAACGCTCATGGCACTTCGACGCCTGCAGGTGATATTGCTGAGACCAACGCCGTTAAATCTGTTTTTGGTCAACATGCGTATGATTTAAAAGTGAGCTCTACTAAATCGATGACAGGACACCTATTAGGTGCTGCGGGTTCAGTGGAAGCTATCTTTACAATTTTAGCGCTGTGTGACCAAGAGATCCCACCTACCATTAATCTGGATAACCCAGATGAAGGTTGTGATTTGGATTACGTACCTCATGTAGCTGCGAAACACACAATGGAATACGCATTGTGCAACTCGTTTGGCTTTGGTGGTACCAATGGAAGCTTATTGTTTAAGCGCGTTTAAATCTCGCTTTAAGCTTTATATCCTGATGAAAGCCTGATAGTTTTTGCTGTCAGGCTTTTTTGTATTTAATGACGTGTGCGAACATTAGCAATGTGGATTAACGGACAACTAAACACCTCGATAGATCCCACTGACCGATCGGTTAGTTTTGGTGATGGTGTGTTTACAACATGTCGCGTTGTTCATGGCAAAATTGAACATCTTGAACTTCATCTTCAACGATTAAAGCGTGGCTGTCATGCGTTAAGTATTAAGAGTGTTGATTGGGCTTTGCTTGAGCATGAAATGCACCAGGCGGCTTCTTCAACCGATACCTATAGCGTATGCAAAGCTATTGTGTCTCGGGGCTGTGGTGGACGTGGTTATAGTCCTGAACAAGTTACTTGCCCAACTCGAATCGTCGGTATATTTGACTTCCCCAGCTTTGTCAGTGAATGGCGCCATCATGGTATTGCATTGGTTCTTGGCTCGCTAAAGCTTGGCGTGCAACCGGCTTTGGCCGGACACAAAACCCTTAATCGACTCGAACAAGTGCTCGGTAAGCAGGAGTTAATTGCGCAAGGAGCGCTTGAAGGCGTTTTCTGTGACAGTAATGGTTACGTGGTGGAATGTAACGCGTCCAATTTGTTTTGGCGCAAGGGAACAGAGATTTTCACGCCTCGTTTAAACCAAGCTGGCGTTGCTGGAATTTGTCGTCAACGCATTTTGCAATATTGCGCTGAACATCACACTGTTGTGAACGAAGTTTCGGTGTATCCAGCACAACTTGAAGATGCCGATGAGATGTTCATCTGCAACGGAGTTATGGGCCCAGTCCCTATTACTCATTTCCAACAACATCAGTTTGTTTCTCACTTCTTCTGTCGTTTGTTGCAAAAGGAATTGGATCCTCTCAATGTCTAAATGGTTACGTTTCATTGGTTTATTCGTTGTGGTTGCAGCGCTTGTCGCCGGTGCAGCTTGGCAATATTATCAATATCAAATGAAGCAATTTTTGCTTCAACCCGTTGTTATTTCTTCACCTCAAGTCATCCAGGTTTTACCGGGCAAGTCGGTGAAGTCATTGATGCGTGACTGGCAGCAAAATGGCTGGATTGAAAACGCTAATTACATGCGGTGGTTGCTAAAACGCCAACCTGAATTTGGCAAAATTCGAGTGGGGACCTATCAAATTGAAACAGATCAGAGCTTGCTTCAAAGCTTAGAACATTTGATTTCTGGGGCTGAGCATCAATATTCAATGACCTTTGTTGAGGGCAGCCGTTGGGCCGATTGGCAAACACAGCTTGCGCAGGCCGACACGCTCAATTCCTCGCCAATATTGAATCAACAGCAAGCCTTGTTGCAACACTTAGGTATTGAGCACCCCCTCATTGAGGGATGGCTTTACCCTGATACATATTTCTATACCCAAGGCACGCCTTCATTAACAATTGTAGAGCGCGCACATGATCGCATGAAGCAAATGCTTAAAGAGGCTTGGGCAAAGCGTCAACAAGAAAGCGATGATCATATCAAGACACCCTATGAAGCGCTGATTTTGGCGTCAATTATTGAAAAAGAAACGGGTCAACCTGACGAGCGGCCCACTATTGCATCAGTGTTTCACAATCGTTTTGATCTGCGAATGCGTTTACAAACCGACCCCACCGTTATTTATGGAATGGGCGACCGGTACGAAGGCAACATTACCAAAGCTGATTTACGTGAGGCCACTGCTTACAACACTTATGTTATTCGGGGGTTACCGCCAACGCCTATTGCAATGCCCGGTATTGAGGCCATAGAAGCGGCCATTAATCCGATTGAAACAGACTATTTATACTTTGTAAGTCAAGGCAATGGGCGCCATGTGTTTTCTAAAACGTTGCAAGAACATAATGCCAATGTTCGTCGCTACATATTGAATCGGGAGTAAGCTTTGAGCGGAAAGTTCATTGTTATTGAAGGCCTTGAAGGCGCAGGTAAATCCACTGCTAGCCACTGTGTCCGAGATATCTTAATGCAGCGAGGCATTACACTAGAGCAATGCAGAGAGCCCGGTGGAACGGGTTTGGGCGAAGCACTACGTGAATTGGTTAAAAGCCCAGATCTTGAAGATAGCCCTTGCGCTAAAGCAGAGTTGTTGCTGATGTACGCGAGCCGCGCTCAATTGGTCGAAACACGGATCAAACCTGCGTTGGGCAAAGGCAGTTGGGTATTAGGTGATCGCCACGATTTATCGTCACAAGCCTACCAGGGGGGAGGGCGCCAACTCTCTCAAGCAATGCTTGCGCAAATGAGAGACTTAGTGTTGGGTGACTTTAGGCCTGATCTAACCATCTACATGGACATTGATCCTGTGATTGGTTTGGAACGAGCCGGTCGACGAGGCGCGCTTGACCGCATAGAACAAGAGTCGCTCGACTTTTTTCATCGCACACGCGCACGATATCTTGAACTCGCTGAGGGGGATGCTTCCATTGTGACCATTGATGCTAGTCAATCTCTGGAAAAAGTAGAGGCTGATATTGCGGATGCTGTGAACGCGCGTATTTCATCTTGGCTCAGCCATGACTGAGTTATTTCCATGGCAAGCGACGAGTCAAAACTATCTATTGCAACTGATTGCATCTGATAGGCTCCCTCATGCAATGTTATTTAGCGGCACTCATGGTATTGGTAAAGGAAGACTCGTTGAGTGGCTGGCTCATCGCTTATTGTGCCATCAGCCAACGTCTCAAGGTGCTTGTGGTGTTTGCCGAAGTTGCTTGCTGCTCAAAGCTGGCAGTCACCCTGATTTAATTCAAATTGAAAGTGACAAAGCCAGCATCGGCGTCGACTTAATTCGACAAGCCATCACCAGCTTGAGTGAAACTGCACATCAGCAAGGAGCGCGAGTGGTGATCATCGAACACGCTCAAAACATGACGGAATCTGCGTCTAACGCATTGCTTAAAACGCTTGAAGAGCCAGGCCGGCAAAGCTTTCTTTTGCTCACTAGCCCAAGCGCGAGTCAGCTGATGGCAACAATCACCAGCCGATGCCAAAACTATGTTGTACCTGTGCCTGATGAAAACATCGCGCTTGAATGGTTGCAGCAACAAGGGAGTGACGCAACCGAAGCACACCTTCGGCTCAATTGTGGTGCTCCATTAGTCACTCAAAAATTTGTGTCTGATGGTAACCATCTTCGGCTCGATGCATTTCTAGTGCGAATGCTGGGTGTGCTGAAAGGCCAAGTTCCTGCTCAAGAGTTGGTTGATGAAGCGGTGGCAGACTCGCCTGAGTCGTTTGCTTGGCTTTGCGCTCTATTGTTAGATGTACAAAAAGTCATGGCGGGTGCCAGCAAAGACTATTTGGTGTTTGCTAATCATTGGACTGAGTTACAAGGTGTCGCCGCTATGTATGATCATCAGTGCCCTGATTGGGCTCCTTGGCTGTCTCGTTGGCAGTTGGCCTTGTCGGGGCGAGGTCTAAATTTAAGTATGCAATGGCAGGCGATGCTATCAGAGTTGTCCTTGCAACTGGGGGCTGAATCGGCTCTAACCTTGAGCGGGAAACTCCCGTAACTTCTTGTTTCAATGGGTACGACAAGTGCCTGCAATGAATGGGTGTGAACACATGTCGGTAATCGTCCCCTTATGGCTACTATGGTTGGTCTTATGGTTTGTAT
Organism: Echinimonas agarilytica; assembly: GCF_023703465.1. Lineage (NCBI taxonomy): Bacteria > Pseudomonadati > Pseudomonadota > Gammaproteobacteria > Alteromonadales > Echinimonadaceae > Echinimonas > Echinimonas agarilytica. The sequence continues at coordinate 469,979 of NZ_JAMQGP010000003.1, forward strand.
TCACATATATGATTGTTCGCCAATCGAAAAAGCTGATTGCCAACATTCAAGCCCATGATGCGGATTATATTTTTCCGGGGTGGAAGACCTTTCTTTTGCAAATGTGGCAACAGAAATTTGACTACGACCAAGAGTCCGAACTGTATTATTTGTGTGTGGACTACCGAAAATTGTTGAGAGTTTGGGTTTTTATGGCCATCTTAGTTGCAGTGGTTCGATTCATAATCTTGGTGATGAATGTATAAGCCCCTAACCATCGTCTTTGCCATCCTTTTACTCTCAGGGTGTAGCTTTAAAACAACATATGGATGGCTTGATTGGATTGTGCCTTGGTATGTTGATGATTATGTTTCTTTGAATGCGTCGCAAGAAGCGGTGCTTGACCACGAACTGGCGTTAGTACTCGACTGGCATCAACGCGAAGAATTAAAACGATACGCTGCAGAAATCGAAGTGTTTCGTGGCCAAATCGCAACTCAATCATGGACCCCTCGACAGTGGTTGGAGCAACGTAGCCGAATTCAATCTCATCAGCAACGCCTGCTTGCGGTTGTAGCGCCAGGTTTAAAAAAAATAATCACGTCTCTGTCAGAACAACAAATCAATGAGTTGCTTGTAAACGTTGATGAAAGCTTTAATGACTACCTAGATGAGGCAGAAGAACGCTCAGACGAAGAGTGGGCAGAGCATTGGCAAGAGAGAACCGAAGACACAGTAGAAAAATGGCTGGGGCGACTCACCTCTCAACAAAAACAGCTTATTGAGAATTGGTCTGCCGTACGGCCCTATGATTATGAGATCGTACGGCAGCAAGGTTTGCATTGGAGATCTTTGTTGAAGCAGTTACTCAAACCTCGACCTGAGCATCAATCTGAGCTTACTTTCCAGCAAATTTTTATGAACGATCCGGTGACACACACCGATACATTCGCCACTTATTTAAAACAGGTACGGTTGGCTTATGCTCAGCTTTATGCTGACCTTCACCCCTCATTGACTAAAAAGCAACGCCAACATCTCGACCGAGAGCTTGCCGACTGGCAGCAAGATTTCATTGATGTTGCGAATGAATATGAACCCGATACGATCACTAATGACAGTAAGGAATTGACCCATGGGCCCTCTGATGCTCGACCTGAACAGCACGCAGCTGCAGGCGGATGAACATAAATTACTGCAACATCCTGCTGTGGGTGGTGTTATCTTTTTTACCCGAAATTTTGAAAGCCGCTCTCAGCTGATCTCGCTGATTAGCGAAGTGAGAGCCGCAGCCAATAAACCTTTGATATTAGCTGTTGACCACGAAGGGGGACGTGTTCAACGTTTTCGTTCAGGCTTTTCCGCAATTCCAGCAATGGCTGATATTCCAGTGCTCGCCGCTGACTGTGGTTGGAATGAAAAAAGGCTCGCGCGCGAATTAGGTTGGCTTATGGCAGCTGAAGTGTTGGCATGCGATATTGATATTAGTTTTGCGCCTGTATTAGATTTGAATGGGATCAGTGAAGTCATAGGCAATCGCTCGTTTGGTACCACATCAGAGCGTGTCATTGACTTGGCAGATGCATTTATTGAAGGTATGCATGATGCAGGCATGAAATGCACTGGTAAGCATTACCCAGGGCACGGCAGTGTGGCCGCAGACTCACACATTGCTATACCTGTGGACGAGCGTTCCAAAGCCTGTGTGGAAAACGACGAGCAGGTCTTTAGAGAATTGATTGACGCGAATCAAATTGATGCCATTATGCCTGCCCATGTGATTTACCCTGAGTTTGACGATAAACCTGCGGGGTTTTCCAAATTTTGGCTCGATCGGTTACGCCAAGATTTAAGCTTTGAAGGTGTGATATTTTCGGATGATTTAGCTATGAAGGGCGCTGAACCAATGGGCAGTTACCCACAACGGGCTCAAGCTGCATTGAACGCGGGTTGCGATATGGTCTTGCTGTGCAACGATCGTGAAGGCGTGAATGAGCTACTCGCTAATACGGCTTGGCGAAATGGATTTGAAGACTCGCAAAGAATCAAAACTCTGTTAAACTCCACAACAACTGAGTGGGATTATTTGCACTCTTGCGAACGCTATACTCAGTTGCTTTCGGCAATTCCCTCAATCGCCATCAAGGAATAGTGGAGCAGACGTCATGATCATTTATTTACACGGATTCGATTCAACCAGCCCCGGTAATCACGAAAAAATATTACAGCTTAAATTTATTGATCCTGACGTCCGTTTTGTCACATATAGCACGCGTCACCCGAAGCATGATATGAGTCATATTCTCAAAGAAATAAAGCGAGAGTTAGACAACAGCAATGACAAGTCTCCGTTACTGGTTGGAGTCGGGTTAGGTGGTTACTGGAGTGAACGAGTTGCTTTTTTAAGCGGTATTCGCTCGGTGATATTTAATCCAAATTTGCACCCACAAGACAACATGGTTGGCAAAATTGACCGACCTGAAGAATATGCAGACATTGGTACTAAATGTGTCAGTGCATTTCGTGAAAAAAATAAAGAAAAATGCCTCTGTATCCTTTCCACACAAGACGAGACTCTGAATAACAGAGCAAGTGCGGAAGAACTCGAACCCTACTACAAGGTCATATGGGACGATCAGCAAACTCATAAATTCAAATCAATTGCTGCTCATTTACCGGCCATTCAAGAGTTCAAACAACAGGATTTATAATTGATTCCGCGTATTAGCGGTAGGTAGAGGCAAAATGACTATATCTCGCATCGTCATCGTTGGCGGCGGCGCGGGCGGGCTTGAGCTCGCCACTCGACTGGGTAATAAGTTGGGTAAGCGCAATAAAGCAGAAGTCACCCTTGTTGACAAAAATCGTACTCACTTATGGAAACCCTTACTGCATGAAGTTGCCACTGGGGCGCTTGATGACGGTACCGATGCTGTGAGCTATCGTGCGCACGCAGCCAATCATGGTTTCGACTTTCAACTTGGCAGCATGTCGGGTATTGACCGCGATAAAAAGCAGTTGATCATGGCTCCGCTGCTTGGCGAAGATGGTGAGCAAGTTCTTCCTCAGCGTTCGATCGACTATGATTATTTGGTCATAGCCATCGGTAGCGTGTCGAATGATTTCGGAACGCTGGGTGTAAAAGAGCACTGTATCTTTTTGGATAGTCCGGATCAGGCTCATCGTTTTCATCGTAAAATGCTCGACTTATTCTTCCGTCTGCATGTTCAAGGAGCTGAGAGTGACCCGCTACGAATTGCCATTGTTGGCGGTGGAGCAACGGGAGTCGAGTTGTCGGCTGAATTGCATAATGCTGCTCGGCAAATGAAAAGTTATGGCGTACGCCACGTGAGCCAAAGTAATCTTAAAGTCTCCTTAGTTGAGGCTGGAGAGCGAATTTTACCCGCTTTACCTCCTCGTATTTCGGGGGCTGCTCACCAAGAGTTGACCAAGCTTGGAGTGAAGGTGTCTACGGCAACCATGGTGACCGAAGCTACGTCTGAAGGGTTAATGACCAAAGACGGTCACTTGATACAAGCTGACTTAATGGTTTGGGCTGCAGGAATTAAAGGCTCTGATTTTCTAAAAGATATTGCGGACCTTGAAACTAATCGAAACAATCAACTGGTTGTAAAACCGACCTTGCAAACCTCGCGAGACGATTCAATCTACGTGATTGGGGACGCGGCAAGCTGTCCAATGGGTGATGGAAAGTTTGTGCCACCTAGAGCGCAATCAGCGCATCAAATGGCCAGTCATGCTTATAAAAATATTAGAGCTCAACTTAATGGTGAAGCTCAGTCTGATTATGTTTATAAAGATCATGGCTCTCTTGTGTCATTAAGTCGCTTTAGTACCGTGGGTAGTCTCATGGGCAATTTAACCAACGGCTCAATGATGGTCGAAGGGCGTATTGCACGCATGGTTTATATCTCACTATATCGAATGCACCAAGTTGCGTTGCACGGTTATTTTAAAACAGCCATGGTGACGTTTTCAGACAAGATTAGTCGTGTGTTCAAACCTAAGCTTAAACTTCACTAAGGGACCTTAGCGCGACTTTAAACACCGGTAAAGCCAGCTGCGAGGCTGGCTTTTTTATGGACGTTCATTACTCTAAAGCCGCTGATGGATGGTTTATAGTAGCCTAGAATGAATGAGCATACGGACATAAAAAGATACAAAAGATTCGGTGTTTTTGGCTCGCAATGCGGTAAATTAAATACTCCATTAATGAATAGGGGCATCTCATGATTATTGCGACAACCGAGCATATTGGTGGTTATACCATCGTTGAAAATTTAGGCGTGGTGACGGGGAATATCGTTCAGTCTAAACATGTTGGACGCGACATTATGGCTGGGTTGAAAACAATCTTTGGTGGCGAAATTAGAGGGTATACCGAAATGCTATCAGAGGCGCGAGACAACGCGCAGGCTCGCATGCTTGAGCAGGCGCAGACTCTGGGCGCGGATGCCGTAGTAGGGGTTCGATTCACATCCAGTGCGATTATGGATGGTGCCTCTGAACTCATGGTGTTTGGAACGGCAGTTAAGATCCGCCGGTCTTAACAGGAACACTGATGCATCAGATTATTGCGAAGGGGGCTGCGACAATGGCCGTATTGATCAGCCCTGCGTTAACTGCCGTTGAAATCGGACTTCATTGCCGTAACCCGGATTTAGAAATTCGATGCTTTGAAGGAAGCTGCGACAGCTCTGATGATTTCACACCCATGCATGTGGTGATTAATACCGACAACTCGATGAGTATTTGTGCCTATTCGGGATGCTGGGAAGGGCCTTCAGAATACTTTAGCTCTGGCACATTCGAAGCATTCTTTGCACACCAGTTATCGTTTCTTCCTATGAAGTCAGCGAGTATGAACGCTGATTTTGCGGTGGTGTTTGACTATGCTGATGAAATGGCAATTGTGAAAGGTTTCGGTTTTGCAATGCCAATGCAATGTGAACCGTTGTAATATGTAACTCGCGAGGACAATCTTATATAGGCACGGATATGCTGACTCAATTGAATAACTACTGTGAACGGCTTGATTTCAGTTTTTGGTCGGAGCCTGCCAATGCGCTAACCAACATCGGCTTTATATTGGTGGGAATGCTCGCATTGTCATTGCTCAACCGCGGTGATACCAAACCGTTGAGCTTGACCATATTGGCGATGTTCATGGTAATTATTGGGATTGGCAGCTTCCTATTTCATACTTTTGCTACCCGCTGGGCAATGCTCGCAGACATCATTCCTATCTACATTTTCCAAATTATTTTCTTGTTTGCCTACCCTCGACAAGTCCTGAAGCTAAGCTGGGTTCAAACGAGCCTATGTTTTGTCTTATATATTGCAGTGGTGTTGGGGAGCAAGTATCTCCCGTTCAGTTTGAATGGTTCGGAAATGTACCTGCCTACCATTGCGGCGCTGGTGGTGTTCAGTATGGCGCACAAACGTCGCTATCAAACTTACGATAGAGCCCTCATGTTGGGGAGTGTTATCTTTGCAGCATCGCTGTTATTTCGCACGATTGATCAAGCCATATGTTCAACCATACCGCTGGGCACACACTTCTTATGGCACTCTTTGAATTCGTTAGTTTTATTTTTGTGTTGGTTTAGCATTTATCGCTATCACGCCTTACTCGAGACCAAACGAGACGCTGGCTAAATATATACGAGCAATACAAATCAAAAGGATGGTAACATTACGACATTAAAAGTTGTCGATATCGTCAACTATACAGGCGCATAGTCAATTTACTTATCGTGCTTCCATGTTTAACAGCTCAGCATGTTGGGTGAGAGAGCGACTATCATTGTGTCTATCGAGAAAAGAATTGGATTTGGGTAACAGTAAGATGTCGATATCTGTAGTGATTGCTGTGGCAGGGGCGAGCGCTTCTGGCAAGAGCTTAATTGCACGAACTATTCATGATGAAATTCTAGCCGAGCGCGACGTTTGTGATGTAGTGATCATCTCGGAAGACTCGTATTACAAAGATCAGCACCACCTTTCCATGGCGCAACGAGAGCAAACTAATTACGATCACCCCGAAGCATTTGATCATGATTTGTTGTCTGAGCATTTAGCGCAGTTAAAACAAGGCAATGCAGTTAATGTGCCTATGTATAGCTATGAAACCCATACTCGAAGTGATGAAACGACACGTTTAGAACCTGCTCAAGTGGTTATTATCGAAGGTATTCTTTTGCTCAATTCGCCCTTACTTCGGGAGCAATTTGACGTAAGCCTTTATATGGATACGCCGCTTGATATTTGTTTGCTGCGCCGTTTATCACGAGATGTGAAAGAGCGAGGGCGAACGATGGACTCTGTGATCAACCAGTATGTCAGCACGGTTCGTCCGATGTTCCAGCAATTCATTGAACCATCAAAGCAGTATGCCGATTTGATCATTCCACGTGGTGGTAAAAACCGCATTGCGATTGATATTTTGAAGTCACGGATCCATCAGTTACTTGAAGGTCACGCTTAGCCGTTGGAGCCTCGGTTCGAGACTCGTCTAGCCGAGGAAAACGCAACGTTAAAGTGAAATGGCTGCTAGCCAACCTGCCGCCATCAAGGGTAAGTTGTAGTGAACGAACGTAGGTACAACGGTATCCCATATATGATCATGTTGCCCGTCGGCATTCAAGCCTGACGTTGGCCCCAAGGTTGAATCTGAAGCGGGTGAGCCTGCATCACCCAACGCAGCAGCTGTGCCAACAAGTGCTATGGTGGCTGGTACAGAGAACTCCAAGCCAATACATAAAGGCACGTAGAGCGTGGCGATAATTGGAATAGTTGAGAATGATGAACCAATACCCATAGTGATCAATAATCCAACCACTAACATCGCGAATGCCGCTACAGCTTGATTACCCGCAAATTGTTCAGTGAGCCCAGCGACTAATGTATCCACATGGCCAGTGGCTTTAACGACCTCAGCAAAGCCTGATGCGGCAATCATAATGAAGCCGATCATGGCCATTAACTTCAACCCGCCATAAAACACATCATGTGTTTCATTCCATTTAACTAAGCCTGTTAGTGTAAACACTGCTACACCTGCTAATGCACCAAGAATAATGGAGCCTGTGTAAAGCTGAACTACGAGCGTAATCACAATTGAGGCAAGGGCAATCATACGTTGCTTAAAGCTCGGCAGCACCAACTTGTCTTCGTGAATATCTGTAGAGGCATAGACCCTTGGCTTACGGTAGCTAATGAATATTGCAACCAGCAATCCACAAACCATGCCTAACGCGGGCAATGCCATGGCGGGCATCACCATATTGGCATTTGCTTCTAATCCATTGTTAGTTAAATTGGCCAAGAGTATGTCGTTTAAAAATATGGACCCAAAGCCAATAGGGAGCAACATATAAGGGGTGACAAGACCGAACGTAAGCACACAAGCAACAAGTCTTCGGTCGAGCTGAAACGAGCTCATAATGCGTAACAATGGTGGTACTAAAATTGGGATAAAAGCAATGTGCACAGGAATTACGTTTTGTGACATAACAGCCATAATCAGAAGTGCAAACAACATCAGTGCTTCGACGACTGCTGATTGCTTCGCTGTGGGCTCGTGTCCAAGTTTTGAAATAATGCTGTGAGCCAACCAAATGGTGATACCCGAACGGGATAGGGCGACGGCAAAGGCACCTAACATGGCGTACCCAAGCGCAATGGTTGCGCCGCCTCCTAATCCTTTTTCAAACGCTTTGATGGTATCGGGCAGTGGTAGGCCCGCACTCACTCCGGCAACAATCGCACTGACAGTCAGTGCAATCACCACGTTGATTCTGAGCAAACTTAAGCCCAGCATTAAAACAACGGCAATAATGACAGCATTCATAACATTAAATATCGAGATGATTTGTTGCCCAGTTGGGCAACAAGAGATTACTTAAGTTCAACGAATAGACGTTGAGAGAAGCTTTTTTCGCAATAGTGACATTTCAAAGTGACATCGGGCGTATCTTCGGTCACGTAAAAGCGACTATCCACTGGCTCATCGTGGCATATGCAATTGCTATTGGGACAGGTCAACACGCCAATTACAGCTTCAGGTAAGGTCACCTGATATTTTTCAACCACATCATAGTCGTCAATCACATTGATGGTGGCATCTTTCGCAAACAGCGCCAACTGATTGGCCTGTTGGACATCAAAGATGGTGTTTTCGACTTTGATAATATCTTTTTTGCTAGATGAGTGTTTTGAGCGCAGGTTTAAACCTACGGTAATCGCATCTTGCTGCTGAGTGAGTTGAAAGAACTTCAGAATACGAATGCCCATCCCAGCTGGGATGTGGTCAATGACGGTGCCGCGCTCAATGGCTTCAACTTGTAACTTGTGCTCTGCCATCTTAGTTAAACTCCTTTGATAACACTAAAGCGAGCAGCGCTTGGCGCGCGTACACCCCATTTTCTGCCTGTTCAAAATAGTAAGCGTATGGCGTTTGGTCTACGTCTGGCGTAATTTCGTCCACTCTGGGAAGAGGGTGAAGAACTTTGAGGTTGTCCTTCACTTGACTCAACATGTTGGCGCTGAGAACAAAATTGGCTTTCATATGTTGATATTCAGTGGGGTCAAAGCGTTCTTTTTGCACCCGAGTCATGTAAAGAATATCGAGCTTTGGAATAATCTGCTCAAGCTCTTCGACCACTTCAAACTCAACGCCTGATTTATTTAGCTCTTCACATAAATAGTCGGGCATGGCCAATGCTTGCGGTGATACAAAGTAAAATTTACAGCGGAATAATGATAAAGCCTGCGCTAAAGAGTGAACGGTACGGCCATATTTAAGATCCCCAACAAAGGCTACATGCAAGTGCTCAAGGCTGCCTTGAGTTTCATAAATTGAAAATAAATCGAGCAATGTTTGTGTCGGATGTTGGTTGGCGCCATCGCCTCCATTGATCACGGGGACATTGGAGAACTCTGATGCTAAACGCGCAGCACCTTCTTTGGGATGGCGCATGAAAAATGCATCGGTATACGAAGAAATAACTTTCACAGAGTCGGCTAAGGTTTCACCTTTTTGACCCAGCGATGTATTGCCTGCCGAATCAAAGCCTATCACGGTACCGCCAAGCCGTTGGGCTGCGGTTTCAAATGATAAACGTGTTCGAGTTGAGGCTTCAAAAAAGCAACTCGCAATAACTTTATTGCGCAGTAGATCTGGACGAGGCGTCTGCTTCAATTGCTTTGCGGTATTTACAATGAGCTCGAGTTCATCGCGTGATAAATCTGCGATGGAAACAATGTGCTTTTGGTAGAGCGTGTTGGTCATGCTGCATCCCGGGAAACGGCTTAAGCCGATGTGCCTGATGGCCAGGCACAGCCGGAGCAGGATTATATCACCGTGGCTCCAACTGTGGGAGCCACCATTAAAAATTTAGTGATTTAATTGCTGGATGAGCTGGCTTTGAGGGTCATCAACTTCTGTGAGAAATTCGTTTTCTTGCACCGAGGTCACCGTACCTCTGTATCCGCCGCGTTCAACAATCAGTTTGTGCTCACCTGTGGTGAGATCAAACTCATAGATATTTTTGATCTGATTGGCGCGGTTCAAGTAATAGTAAAGTTTACTTTTACTACTGGATACAAACTGGCTGTTGTAAGGCATGTTAGTGACAAAGGTGCGCGTATTGTTCGGCTCAAGTTTGAATAACTTGTTGCTGTTGCGAGCGCTGAAGAATAGTTCGCCATTGATTGTAATTGCATTGCTGTTGGCTGGAATCGAAAGCGCCTTGTTCGAGCCATCAATAATCGAGAACTTATAAAAGGTTCTGGGATCACTATTGCTGTCGCTATAAAACAGGTGTTGGTGATCATTCGATAGCCCGATGACTTCCACAAACAAATTATGGTCCATGACGACTTTGGAGCTATTCACAGCAAATGAATATAGGAGTACTTGCTGACCTCGTTGGATCAGAAGCCACAAGTCGTCTGTCGACCAAAACATTCCATCAATGGTGTGTTCATCATCAAAATTTGTAATCGTGGTTTGTTCGTTACCGTTGGTAGTCACAATTTGCTCGGAGCCGCTGGCATCACTTACAAATGCGAACATATCACTGTTGTGGGCAAAGGTAGGCAAGCGCTCATTGGCATTCGTGCCTGTCACCCGCACTGCTCTGGTGTTGATATTGTGTCGCTTAATATTGCTATCGTTGATGGATTCGATATACAGATATTGCTCGTTCTCGGTGACAGTGAGGTTTTGCAATACACCGTTTGCAGTAAGGATTGGTTCTGCGTGGCGACGATTAAAGTACCAGCGATACAATGTATCGCTCTCACTGAATACAATGCCGGAACCATCTGGCATCAGTTCTAAGTCGGTGATATTGAGCAGCGTCGTTAAGCGCTCTATTAATTCAAATTCTTCGTTGACCACAGTGATGTGATTCTGTCGATAATCGCGTGTTGCGATGGCAATCATGCCATGACCAAACTTGGCTTGATGCGCCTGCTGTTTAAAGTCTGTGGGGTAGAGCGCACCAGACTCTGGCTCCAAACGATATAAGTAGTGTTCCCATTCGTTCAATAACGTGAGGGTAACAAGAATGTGATTGTCATTGTTCCAGCTCATACTCCCCACACGGTTTTTTTGGCTTTCATACACAACTTTGCGTTGTTCAAAAGACAAGCTTTGGGGATCTAATTGATACGTAAATATTTGCGTCATGCGGTTGGCATAGCGACTAAGTGCGAGGGTTTGGCCGTCTTTTGACCAAGCCAGGCGATAATCTGCATAACCTGTGTCAAATGAATCAATGGTTTGAGTCATATCAGGATCTTGATAAATTAATTCGACCCCAGACTTGGTTTGTCTCACAGTCGCGATATGAGATTGGTTGGAGTTAGATGCTAATTGCATGTAGTAGTGCTCGCTGTCATTAATCACAGGGAGATTGAGCACGTTGCTATTCGGTGTATTGTCTGTTGATTCAGCTCCACCGAAGGCAAACCAGAGCGCAATAGCAAGCACCACCACAAGCACTCCGGCCCAAATGAGCGCTGACGTATTGCGTTTCGATGCGGAGGTTTCTGAAACGGGTTCGTCCGTGGGAAGTGGGCTTTCTTCACCCAGGTACGGCGTTGGTTCGATCTCTAATGCATACCCTTTTTTAGGGTAAGTGCGAATGAAAACGTCTGACTTGTCATCTGTCGCCAATAACTTTCGCAGTTTTGAAATACAACGATGCACAGACTGCGGCGACACGACGGTACTTTTCCAAACCTCTTCAATGAGTTCGTCAGTACTGACCACATGCCCATTATTGTGAGCCAAATAGAGTAAGACTTGCATGACTTTTGGCTCTACTTTGAATGTGTCGCCGTTGCATTCAATGCAGTCGAAATTAGGCTTGACTAAAAAGTCGCGTAGAAAAAAGCCTTTAGAAAGATTGGAGTTGATCGACATGAACTTTAACTACACTCGCAATAACAGACATACTCACCGGCACGATAATACGAGATTTACTCGCCAATGAGTATGTAATATTCGTCTATTTCTTCAATCCGTCGTGAATGATTTGATAGTTTGGTCACAGGTTAAGCTTACTTGTAAGCCAGATGTTATCTTGAGCTCTTGGAATTTATGATTTCCAGGCGGTAGAGCTTTTTCTAACACGGGGCTACCCGCTGCATTTTTAACCATGATTTGGCCCTGAAATGGACAGTAGATTTCCAATTTTTCGCGCTTGATATACGCATAACTGAAATTTCGAGCAACCTCGTCAACAGGGAGTGCTCCGGCCTTGGCAGCAATATTTGAACGTTTCAGTAAATCAGCAACAATCTCATTGCCATTGGCTTTGAAGATATCCCGAATCGATTTCTCTTCTGTGGTAGACAATGTTCCGTCGTTTTTAATGGTGTTGAGAGCTGGACCAAATTCAGTGAGTAGCCAAAATGTGGCTCCGTCTGATTGATCGGGCTTTTGGTGGTAAAACTTAGCTGCTGCGAATACCTGTCCTAATGCGCTGTGGTAAAACTGTTTGTATTTAGGAAAGCCCGAAGAGCCGTCAACAATACCGGTTTGACCGGTCGACCCTAGTTCTATGAATTTTACGTTGGTGCGCTCTGCAGCCTGCGTGTGAAGGTAGGTACACGCATTCCAGTCATCACGGCAGTTGGCCACATGGAATGGTTTCTCGGGGCTACCTTGTGCAATTGTTGATGTGGTCCAATGCGATACAAGTGTAAGGTTATTCAAAGCCTTGGTATTACCTGAATCGATCAAGTGTTTGACCAAAATTGCAGACTCGGTGAGTGGTCCCCACGACAACACATACATGGGTTTTTGATTGAGTTGTTCAACAGCCGCGGCGACTGTATTCAACTTGCCTAGATCGCGATAATTGGTGTTTGGCTTAAACTTAATCGGTTGTCCGTCTGCTGTTGCAGCAGAGCTGATACTCGATAGGTGAAAATTAACTGAATCTTGATAACCACCCAATTGAGCATTTAAAAAAGGCACTGCACGTTCGTAAGGTACTTTGAACATTTTGTCAGTGAAAGGAATTGGATTGGCTAAGTTTTTGCGGTTTGTGGAGGCGACAACAATCCCTTCAATATTGAATCGGTTTGCCGACAGCAATAATGCAGCCAACGTCACAATATCGTCGGGATCATTTTGCGGATGGTTATGACTTCTCAAGTCAGTGGGATCAGATAAATCTGAATACACCCAAATAGCCGGCTTTTCGACAGTACTTGAAGCTGCGTGACTTAATGTTGATATTAAACAGCACACGATTGATAGTGCGACTGAAATTAGTTTGGTAGACATGGCTATGAATTTCATCAATGGAACACCTCAAATCACCCAAGGTATAGAGTCAGGCACTACGTCATGTAGCGCCTGTATTTACTGAATTAAAGAACTTTGGGCGAACCTGCGCTGAATTGCATTTTCGAGAGTTTAAGTGAACCTTGGCCCGTGTAGTTGATGTACACATCATGTTTGCCATAGGCTTCGCGGAGGAAGGTCTCGATTTTATCGCGTTTGAGTGTTTCTGGGGTTAGTGCAATGCTGCCTATCAGTGTTCCGTTTGGAGCATCTAATCGCAATTCAATTTTTCCAGACGCATTTTTATTCGCGAGTTGAGCGGAGAAATAGTAGTAGCCGCTGCCGAGTTGGATATCGCTGAACTTGGTGGGCGTTTGGCTCACTTTCGCAGTTCCAAGTGGAATTGAGAAATCTTGCGATACCTTCACTGGCGAAACACCTTCGATGGTTTGTTGGACGGGGATCAGCGTGCCATCTGCGTTGTAATCTATTCTATCGATCGATACCGAACGCTGCGTCCAAGTGCCCATGTTTTCGAACTCATCTTGTCGCCATGAAGACAAAGCAGAGGTGTGGTAAAACAAATAGTCTTGGCCGTGAAACTCAACCACGCCGCCATGGTTCGATTGAGTAAGGCGCCAAGGCACATAGTCTTTGCCTGGGAACTTTGGACCATTGTCTACTTCGTATCCGAGCTCATAATTCATTATGCCGCCATGTTTAAAAGGCCCCATAGGTGATGTGCTATACGAATAATCGAGGTGTGATTTAGCGCGTTTGGGGTCATCCGGGTTGTTGCGGTCAATTTTGTTGCCGTACTTGGTGTGGTAATTGAAGTAATAAACACCTTGACGTTTGTGTACCCATGGCGCTTCCATGAAGTTGTCTGTACCAATGTCTAATTTCACAGGTTCACTTGCGAGTTCGACCATGTTGTCGGCAAGTTTAGCGGCCCATTGACTCCCCCAATACAAATATATTTGATCATCATCATCAATGAAAACAGACGGATCGATACCTTGTGTGCCAGGAATTTTCGGCTGGATAATAGTGAAGGGTTTGTCCATCGAATCACTGACCGCAACGCCAATGTAGCTCGTTACTTTGGGTTTTCCGTTGGGTCTTAAATCTTGGCGATGACGAATATGGATAGGATAGTACATATAGTACTTACCATTGCGGTAAATGACGTCAGGGGCCCACAAGGCCCAATCGTCAACTTTTGGGTCTTCGTTTGGATTGACATCAGTGATATTCAAAACAGGCCCGTGGTCAATCCAATTCACCATGTCTGCTGATGAAAAGTTGTGATACTTGTGCATGGTGCTATACCCACCACTCTTTTCATGGTCGACGGAGGTGACCATCCAAACGCGACCATCAGGCATCACGTGAGGCGACGCATCAGCGGTGTACATGTGTGTAATGACAGGGTTGCCGTAAGGGTAAGGTTTGGTGTTTTTGTTGGGTTTCGCGATGACAGTGCTCGACATAGTTACGGCTGCAACTGCAATGGCTAACGCTGACGCTGAATATAGTTTCATCTTCAAATTCCTCTTGACCGACCCTGGGGCCGAAATAATGTGTCGATCGACTTTCTAAACCATGAATGGATTCAACATACGTTTCACAGGTAAAGCCGCTATAGAGACGAGATAACTTTTTTATGTAGGAAACCTGATGAAGTTAAAAAGTAAAATAAAAACAAATAGTTATCGTCTTTTTTGGAAGTGTGATGAAGATCTCAAACAGCTTTAAATAGCCATTTCTTTCAACCACCTTTGGTATTGCAATACGGCTGAAACTCACTCAAAAGAGTGGGGTGAGTGATAGCGGAAGAAAGTGAGTGGGAGTATTGATAGCCAACAGGGGTTGACTATCAAACTAACACAGTGACGCTCTTATTTAATCTAAGGGGATAGCTGGCAATTCCAAAGCTTCTAACGTGGTCAGCTCCGGTTTTCCACCGCGAGCGCCAGAGCCTAAACCGGTCCAAAGTTTGCCTTGGTGTAAGATCACGCCCGAACCGTGTCGTCCTTCAACCAAATTTGGCCACGAATACCACTGCTCCGTGCGCACGTTGAATGCTTCAACCTCATTATGAGCCGGCGTTGCGCGTTGCGTTTCACCACCCACAACAACGATGTAGGGCTCAACGGTAAGACTCATGCTTCCTGCTCTAGGAGTTGGGATGTTTTGATGACGAGGCAACGTTTTCCAATTGTCGCTTTGAATATCATAAACGTCCACTTCTGGTACTGTCAGACTAAATACTTGGCCTGTAGCTTTAGACGTGCGTCGGCCCCCGAGTGCATAAATTTTTCCATTGATGAAGGCAGCCTGAAAGTGATCTCGGGAGCGTGGAGCATCAGCCAGTACTGTCCATTGGTCACTGACAAAGTCATATCGGTCAAGCCAAGGAACGTGCCCGTCAGTATGACCGTTTTGTATTCCAGACACGAGGTACAATTGGTCGCCTAAAATGACCGCGCCAGCGCCGCCTCGTAATCGATTAGTTGGAATTGCAGGGCCAACTTCCCAGCGGTCTTGAAGGGGGAGGTAATACATTAAGTTCTTGACAGGAGGCTCGGTCGGATATCCGCCCGTCATCGCTCCTGCAAATACAATTTTGTCTTGATAGATCACCGGTTGGACATGATGAATCTGAAAAGGAGGAGGCGTACCTTGGTGCCATTGACTGGTTTGAGGGTCGTAAACATCTACGGACTGTATTCTTCGTCCGCCAAGTGCATAAAATTTTCCCTGATATTCGACAAATGCGGCTTCATGTCGGGGAGATGGTGTGCCTTGGTATTCTAGCGATCGCCATTGTTGGGCGTGTGTTTCAAGCTGAGTTTGATTCTGTTGAAAGTCTGCTGCTGCGGAGCATGATGCTAGTGTCATCATACTCACTAAAACAGTTAATACCGTTACAAGTCGATTCATTCGTAATCTCCGGTTATTCGCTGTTTTAGAGTGACCTCATTGCTAAAGTTAGGCAATTTTCGTTTGCGCTATGAAGGGCGTCTGATCTGGCTTATTTAAAAACTCAAGTATAGTTTGAGCTGAACTAAACCCGCTAAATTATGAAGGGTAGATCACAGCCTTGGATCAGGAACCGGTTCCATAAAAATTTAGTATTTCAAAACTTTGCATAGTGTCAAACTTCCAACCGAATGCTTTTGTTAAAAACTCATCACACTCCGTATAAGGAGCAAGGTGATTAGGCTAGTCACCTTAGGCATATCAATATTAAAACAAACAAGGAAAAGGCTATGTTCAAAGCACTCATTATTGCATCTGTCGCGGCGGCAACACTCGTAACAGGCTGCGCAAGTACCGACAACTCCGCGCCTCGCGAATTGAGCGATTACATGTTCGTTCGTGGTGACTTCAATGGCTGGAATGCTGTTCCTGAGCATAAACTCACAAAAACATCCACAGACCGACTCTATATGACGTCAATTGATGTGACCGCTGACGGCTCTGTCTATGGGTTTAAATTTGCCGATCAGTTGTGGGGCGCAGGCGCTAATTGTGGTTATCAAAACAAAGAAGATGAAACGATTGTCCTTGGTAAACGCGTGCCTGTGAGCTGTTCGTCATCGTATTCAAACTTTGTATTTACGCCAGCTGAGTCGGGAACCTATAACTTTTACATGGACGGTTCGGTCGAACCATTTCAAATTTATGTAGAGAAAGCAGAGTAGTTCGATGTAATAGGTTGAGGGACGCAATTAAAAAAGCCGCTTTAAGCGGCTTTTTTTGATGAGTTGCGAGAATTAAAATTTATAACCCACGCCAACCATATAGACCCAAGGGTCAATATCGATTTCAACTTTTGATTTGGCATCACCAACTTTAAAGTTGGCATCGGTGTTAATATCAATGTAGCGAACTTGGCCATTGATTAACCAGTTGTCGTCGACCATGTAATCCAAGCCAATTTGTGCTGACCAGCCAAATGAACCATCTAGATCGAGAGAGTTAAAGCCTTGTTCTTTGCGCGAGCCCTTAAACGACTCATCGAAAAATACAGTGTAATTAATACCAGCACCTACGTATGGGCGGAGTTGAGTGCTGGAATTTCCAAAGTAATATTGAGCCATGAGTGTGGGCGGCAAATGACTTACTTCACCAAGCGCACCATCACCCAAACCAAGTTCTGACTTTTCGAGGCTTACGTCATGCGTGAATGGCGTAGCAGCCAGAAGCTCAACGCCCCAATTGTCGGTGATCATATAGGCTAGGTTAAGTCCGAGTTGGGTATCTCCGTCAACGGAAACTTCCATTCCTGTTTTACCTAATCCGGTCACTTCAACTTTGCCTGATTCATCATCAGGTTCAACGTGAATAACACCGCCTCGTACAATCCAATCTCCAGCTTCATGTGCAAGTGCTAATGGGCCAAATGTGAGTGTCGATAATGTTATTGACGCTGCTATGAGTGTTTTTTTCATTATTAGATCCATTGTGCTTAGTTATTGACCAGATTGTGCAACTGCGCTAACGAAGGGGAGTTGATCGAAGTCAACGGAATGGAAATAATTGTTAATTAGGTTTTAAAGTCAGGTGAATGGGCGGCGTACACCGCCCATTACTAGGATTATGGTTTGCTTAAAGGGCGGTATTCAAACCAGTTGAAGTAGGCTTTGTTATCACTTATTTTACCGTTGCTGCTGGCGTACATGCCGGTAAATGCGCCCGTAAACCCGCCGGAACGAGTCGATGACAGAATACTGGCGTCTTGCACATCAGCAAAATTCTTCAATGATGTTTTAGACGTACCAATTTTAAATTGAATGTCTAAACCATGAACTTCAAATGCTAATACTTTTTCGCCTTCGTATGGTTTTTGCTTCACAATGACTTCTTGTTTTACTTTGCGATCTTTATGGAACACTTTTATCAGTTGAAGTACTTGTTTTGAATCGGTTTGTTTGATCACCAATCGATATTGAAAACGGTCATTTTGAACTGCTGCAATACCGGCCTCTTCACCATCAACTTTGGGGGTAAAGTCGATTTCAGTGGCCGCGATAAAATCAAAGTGTTGAAAGCGTCTTGCAATCAGAGATGGATTTGTGGGTTGCGTTAAGGTGTTAGGCCGCAACTCAATTTCTAACCAGCCTTTGCGATGAAACAAACTCCACCAGTTAGTTTGTGGTGTTCTCAAGAAGTTCCAGTGCAGCGCAAGTTGGATATGAGCAAAGTTGTCTACGTCGGGTATGGCTCTGATTTTGTTCGTCGGTAATTTGGGCGCTGTGCCTGTGAGCGTAAGTTGCTCTGACTCAGGGTTAAATACAGGGGTACCATGGCGCCATTTCACAGGAGTTAAAAAGGTTTCTCGGCCTAAGTAGTAGTGACCATCAATTTTTCTGACGCCAAGAACAAGCGCCCACCAATCACCAAATTGAGTTTGTACTAAATCAGCATGACCTGTGTGTTGAATGGGGAGCTCCGGTTTGTCGCGGTGCGTGAGCGCTGGATTATTTTCGAGCAGTTTAAAAGGGCCATGGGGAGTTGGGGCTGAATAAACACATACCGCATGGTTGTTCCATGTCATGCCTTCGGCAGTGATTAAGTAGTAGGTGTCATCAATTTTATAATGGTGCGGGCCTTCAGTGGCAACAACACCACAGTCTTTGCCATCTGTTAGATCGTAACGTGGACCAAACAATACGCCTTTGTTTAGGTCGACTTGTTGCGTATAGATAATGTGCTGTGATTTATAGTCAGGTTCTTTTGGAAAACGGTTGGCGCTAAACCAAACTTTACCATCGTCATCAAAAAACAACGAGGGATCAATACCTTTCGGTGTTTTTAAATAAATAGGGTCGGAATAGGGGCCTTCAGGCTGGTCCGATACGACGTAGAAGTTATTACCACATTGTTTACAGGTCACGATCACATAATACTTGCCATTGTGATGCCGAATGGTGGGCGCCCACACTCCCGATGAAGAACGGTTATTGATCATATTTAACTGTGAAGGTCGATTGAGAACGTGCCCAATTTGTTGCCATTTCACCAGATCTGTACTGTGAAAAATAGGGACGCCTGGATACCATTCAAATGACGAATTCACAAGGTAGTAGTCATTACCTACGCGAGTGATGGATGGATCAGGATGGAAGCCAGGTAACACTGGGTTTTGATAGGTTTCGGCAATGGCGTTGTTGATGGAACTAATGCAGAGCATTAGTAACAATATAAGTGTCAATTTCATCTTAAATTGGTAACTTCAAACAGTTAAGAAATGGCATCATCAAGTTTACGTTGATGGCAAATTGTGAGAACGGAACATTTGGCTATCGTTGAGGCTTTAAGTGTTATTGTTTCATTTGCATGATAACGCCCAACAAAATGAGCAGGTTCCATTGCAACGTGATAAATTCTGTGTGTTGCAATCGTTATGTTTTTCTTAGGCTTATATTCAATGAATCAACGACTCCCTGTTGTAGACCTACACCGCCATCTAGACGGCAATATTCGTGTGTCCACTATTGTCGAGCTAGCGGCACAACACGATCTTGTATTGCCTGCACACACCGTTGAAGAGATGGCACCGTATGTGCAGGTTCAAGGTAAAGAAAATGATTTGTTGGGCTTTTTGAAAAAGCTTGACTGGATGGTGGCGGTATTAGCCGATTTGGATGCCGTGAAGCGAGTGGCTTACGAAAATGTTGAAGATGCAGTGAACTCTGGTTTGGACTACACCGAACTCCGCTTTAGTCCATATTACATGGCGATGACACATCAACTTAACCTCAACGATGTCGTTGCTGCGGTGATGAGTGGTGTAGATGCTGGGCGAGCTGATTTTGGCGCTCACGTGAATGTCATTGGGATTATGTCGCGTAGCTTTGGGCAGCAAGCATGTCAGCAGGAACTTGAAGCGATTTTGAATTTTCGAGATGATTTTGTTGCGGTAGATTTAGCGGGCGACGAGCGCGGCTTTCCCAGCTCTCAGTTTGAATCTCACTTCAAACAAGTGCGAGATGCTGGGTTGGGTATAACTGTGCATGCAGGCGAGGCGGCCGGAGCGGAAAGTGTATGGCATGCAGTGCGTTCATTAGGTGCCAGTCGAATAGGGCATGGCGTAAGATCAGTAGAAGATCCTGCATTGATGGAATATCTGGCGCAACATCGAATTGGAATTGAATCTTGCCCAACCAGTAATCTGCATACGTCCACGGTGAGTAGTTATGATACGCATCCACTGCGCCAATTTTTGGAAGCCGATATTTGTATTGGTTTGAATACGGACGACCCGGGTGTGAGCGCAATTGATATTGCTCATGAGTACCGTATTGCCAAGCATGAGTTGGGTCTAACCGATTCGCAAATAACTCAGTTGCAACACAATGGTCTTGAAATGGCTTTTCTATCGAAACAAGAACGCCAGCAACTAATTTCCGCAACACAATCTCGCAATTCGTGATTTAATTCATTGAATTGAATTAAAATTCAATAAACACTAAGCCCGAAAATTATTAAAAGGGATGAAGTGAATGGACTATTTTGTGGATGCATTGCGTAAATTTGCGGTTTTTTCGGGGCGAGAAAGACGTAAATCTTACTGGATGTTCGTACTGTTTTATTTGATTTTTTATATCGTCGCAGCACTCATCGATCAAATGATTGGTGGTATGACAATATCGACGATATTTACACTCTTATTACTCGTACCGTCTATTAGCATTTCAGCCCGACGGCTGCATGATACTGGCCGAACCGGCTGGTGGCAGCTGATCGGTTTGATCCCATTAGTGGGCATGCTTGTTCTCATTTTCTTTTATTGCCAAGACAGTGACGATGGCGCCAATGATTATGGGGCAAATCCTAAGCTCTAGTTGCCTTTGGCCATGCGCTGAAACCTGCGCATGGCAATAAATGCCTATACTGACGCTAATTGAAACCGGAACTCTGTGCCCTGCGTGGGCTTTGAAGACACCTCAATCAAACTGTTATGCAACGCCAATATGCGTTCTGTAATGGCGAGTCCCAAGCCACTATGGACGCGGCCATTGTCGGAGCTATTGCTCGCTCGAAAATGAGGTTCAAAAATTTGTCCTATCTCATCTTCGGGGATGCCGCAGCCGGTATCAGTCACGCGTATTCCTAGCTTTCCATGATTGTCTCTAGCATCAATATGGACCGTAATACTGTCGCCCGATTGGCAGTGGCGAATGGCATTGTCGATAAGGTTGGTGAATACCCGCTCAATACGTTGAATGTCAGCATTGGCCATCAGACTCGGATCTTCTGGGCTCACGGTTAAAGAGACCTGTTTTTCAATGGCGGCGAGCTGTAATTTCTGGATAACGTCTTGCACTAATTCGGCAATGGCGACGGGTTCTGTATTTAAAGTCACGTTGTCACTGTCTAAATGAGCGAGTTCAAATAATTGTTCAACTAATTGACTGGTTCGATGCGCATTGTCCAGTGCAATTTGAATTAAATGCTCACTGTCTTCGGGGGTTAAATGTTCATGCTTGAGTTGCCAAGTTTCTAAGTAGCCTTGCAGCGCAGACAATGGTGTTCTTAAGTCGTGCGAGACATACGAAACGAGTTCACGCCTAAGTTGATCCGTGCTTTGAACTTTTTGATACTGGCGGTTCAGTGTTGCTGCCATATCATTGAAAGCACTGCCTAATTTTTGAATTTCATCATGCGAGTCTTGTCGCCAGTCCGATACGATGGCAATACCTTCATCAAAGCCTTTTTGCTGCAAAGAACTGATATCGTTCGACAAGCGGCGCAGTGGCCGTGTCAGTAGTGCAAAAATGATCAACACAATAAGTGAACTAAACACCAGCGTGAGTAATATGCCCCATACTCCCAGTGTCATAATGTGGCTGTCTCTTAAAATGCTCACCACACTGTCGTAAATCTCTCCACCAATAATGATGTACAAATAGCCTCTGAGTTCGCCGTCTTCTCGGATCTCGGCGGCAGAGAATATCTTTTGTCGGCTCTGACCACGCGGATCATCGCCAATAATGGGGAGGGTTTGCTGACCGGATAAAAACGACTTGAGCGGCGTTAAGCTCACGTATTGTCGCTTAATTTTAGATGGATCGGCGGAGTAGGTGAGTACCTTACCGTCTGGCGCTAAGATATAAAACTCAAAACTTGGTCCCAGAATCATCATCGAATGGAATGCATTTTTAATGGCTGCTTGGTTTAAGTCACCCTGCTGAAACAGTTGATTGTCATACACTAGGTGCTCTGCAAGCTCTAAGTGTAACTTTTGCTCAACTTCTTTTTGGTATTCGCTGGAGACTTGAGTCGCCAGCAACAGGAGCAGAGCGCCAATGAGTACGAAACAGGTCAATACTGCCAGCGCGAGTTTGCTATAAAACGAACTAATAAGCTTACGCATCACTAAATTTGTATCCTACACCCCATACGGTTAGAACGTATTCGGGTTTTGATGGGTCTTGTTCAAGTTTGGTTCGTAACCGATTGATATGGGAGTTCACAGTATGCTCATAGCCACTGTGCTTGTATCCCCAAACTTGATCTAACAATTGCGAGCGGCTAAATACCAGTCCTGGTGCGCGCGCCATATGCAGCAACAGGTCGAATTCTGTGGATGTTAACTCCACAAATTGCTGATGAAGCGTGACGCGACGTCGGGCAACATCAATGCTCAGCGCGCCGTGCTGAATCACAGACTCTTGCGGCTCTGAGCGAGCTTGGGTCATCATTTCCATGCGCCGAAGCATAGCTTTCACTCGGGCTTGTAGTTCTCGAATACTAAATGGCTTGGTGAGGTAATCATCTGCGCCCATTTCAAGGCCAATCACACGGTCGAGTTCAGAGTCGCGGGCTGTCACCATTAAAATTGGAGTTGCGTCTTGTTCGGCTCTTAAACGCCGACAAATTTCCAAACCATCAATTCCCGGAAGCATGAGATCTAACACAATCAGATCATAGGGTTCACAGGTTGCGCGTTGAAGGCCCTGCTCTCCGTGCTCACAAGTGTCGACATGATGTTGCATGTCTGACAGGTTCATGCTGATCAGTTGATTAATATCCTGATCGTCTTCAATGACTAATATTCGCGATGACATGGCCTTGCTCCCGTTGGCTGGTCTCAAAATATGACGCAGTTAGACGGAGCTTGAATCGGTACAAAAATGTACCGATTCAAAAGCGTGTTCACCCATCGCTAATGATCAATTCATGCGCGTTACTGTCAGGGTTGCCACGGATCCAATGACTCGATGTTGTGATAATAAAACCGAATCAGGATCATCCGCCTGAGTAACTAGACCGGGATGACGGGAAATTTTATTCATTACATCGTCACGATTTGCATTAAAACCTTCACCGCTATCAGCAGGGCCAGGGATTGAGCCCGCTAACTCGCTGTTTGCCTCGGTGCCCGCGTCGTATAAATGAAGCGACCACGTCATGCTTTCTCCTGCGGCTAGAGCTGATATGTCTGCACTGTTTACACCTGCAAATGCATCATTGGTATTGACCAACATAGTGGTGGCAGAAAAGTAGATAGGTTCATCGACTTCTGAAGACAACATGACGGTTTCTGACAAACCGGGCATGATAATGCCTGCACCTGAAGCACTGGCGTGCGCACCTTCAAGCATGGCCAATAAGCCCGAGTTATCACCACCTTCTGCCATTTGCTCTAGAGCTTCTGATGATTCTTCCCCAAATGTCCACAGCGATGTTTCCGCATCGTGAAGCCCAATCGTGAGCGGAGAGAAAGGTTGAGCCGCGGTTGCATTGACAATCGTGACTTCAAAATCCGCTGTCTCTGGCTCGTCATTATTGTCATTGTCATTGTCACTACCGCAAGCAGTGAGCAAGGTAGCAAGCGTTAAGCTACTGAGTACTTTGAATGTGTGAGTTGATTTTCTCATGACCTCATCCTTACTTAACTGTTACTACAACTTTGGCTACGGGGTTTAACCAGCGGTGAATGCGGCTGTCTAAATCACTGACTCCGCCATCCGCATCGCTATCGCCGACATTACCTGGGTGAATGTGAATCATGCTGTTCACTTCGGTATTGATTACGCCGGTGGCATTCATGCCGCCGTTCATTCCTGGGTTTGCAGGAATGCCTGGTACGCCAGACATTCCGCCACCGTTGACGATTTCATCATTGGCTTCGGTGCCCGCATCATATCCGTTCAAATAAATGGTGTAGGTGCCAGCTTCGGTTGGAATATCCCATGCGTCTAACCCAACAAACCCATCATTTGTTGGCAGTAACATGGTAGTGATGCTGAGTTGATTGTTAGTGCCTGTGTCCCAATCGGTCATCATGGTGTATTCAGTTGGAGCGAGTAAACCGCCCGCTGGGTTTTGCGCGGACACTGCAGAGATAGAGTCCGCGATACCCACTAAACCCGAAATGTCGCCACCTTCGGCCATCATTTGCAGTTCTGGTGATGCGGCTTGGCCGACTTGAAATAAGTGAGTGTCGCCACTGTGAGCGGTGACTAAGATAGGAGTGAAGTAAATGCCTTGCGTTAAATTAGTAATAGTAACGTCGACTGTAGCCGCTTGAGAAAGAGCAGGAGCTGCCAACATTGGGATTGCGAAGAGTGCGTGTTTGATGTTCATTGTGTCGTCCTAATTATGATTGACTGATTAACTTGCTACTCAGATTAGAAGCAAGCTGTGTCAACCAATTCACGGACTTGTCACAATTTTATCACGACTTGTAAAGCTTGTATGTCAGGCACAAAAAAGCCCAGCATTTCAGTCAGAATGCCGGGCAAAGGTTGGAAGAGCAAACTAAATAATTATTGTTCTGACAGAGTCAAACTCAGGTTCAGGGCATCAAATGTCAGCGTATAATTGCCATCAGTGGGAACATTGAACTGCACATCTCCCTTGTTGAACTCCAAAGTCATAGGGGTATCAACGGTGACCACGCCATCGTCTTGGCCATAGTTCACATCACCCCACGCATCGTCAGCAATTTTGAAGTTAACATCGCCAGCTGTTAGCGCAGCAGTGAGGTTATATATGCCTAATCCTTGATAGGTGAATTTGTAGTCTTCTAATGCCGCCCAGCCACTATCGAAACTGCCACGCATGTACACTGCAGTGTCACCAAATGTAGGAGTATCGGCAGACGCTTCGACGTTCAACTTCAATTGACTGGTATCACTGGCATCTACGTTAAATGTGTACAACCCTGCATTTGCGATGGTGACAAGGATATTTCCATCTTTGTCGCTCAGTGCGAGTGAGTCCGAACCTTGCTCAATGCCACTAAAGTCATAGTTCACATCGCCCCAAGTCGCATCAGCAAACTTAAAGGCATAGTCTCCAGCCTCTAAAGCGATGGTTGATTGATAAATACCGTTGCCGGTAAATGTCGCTTCATTGACAGGATCCCAGCCATTCATATCACCACGAATGTAGACTTTAGTGTCTCCAAATGGAGCTATGTCGCCCATGTCTTTGGCTGACACTGGAATACCTGCACCTTGGACACTATTTTGCGGAACCACAATAACGGCGGTTGTAAATGCTGGAACGGTCGCTTGTCCTGCACTGACATCGATTGTACGAATGTCAGCATCGGCAGACGCTTGTTGAATGGGATGTAATTCAGAGTTGGCAGGCACATCCACGGTGTGCTCTGCGCTATCTAAGTTGTAGATAACAACGATGGCATCGTAGTTTGGATCGAGATCTGCACCGGCGTTAACACCGTCGTCAATGGATTGAACGATCAACCCCGCAATTTGATCGCTACCTGTATTGTGATAGTCAACTCGAGCCATGACCGCTTCGCCTGTGCCTAGCCCGAAGAGCTTGGAACCACTGCGAATGGCGAGATATTCTCGGAACACATCCGTTGTCAGGCCTATTTCAGTGGTGCTGGCAACGGTTGAAGTATCAGCAATAATCGTTTTGATAAGGTCGTAGTTCGAACCGTCTTTATCGTCACGTGGTAAGCCCTTGTCCCAATTGTTGCTCATACCATCAAAGTCAACGGTGTTGAACCAATCGCCAGAGTCGTAGCTATCCCGCTCCATTGATTTTGAACGCAACAAGTCGGCTCCCATATGGATGAATGGAATCC
Organism: Echinimonas agarilytica; assembly: GCF_023703465.1. Classification (NCBI taxonomy): domain Bacteria; kingdom Pseudomonadati; phylum Pseudomonadota; class Gammaproteobacteria; order Alteromonadales; family Echinimonadaceae; genus Echinimonas; species Echinimonas agarilytica. Next base: position 495,865 of record NZ_JAMQGP010000003.1, read on the forward strand.
CTTGGCCCAGAAGAGGGAAGCTCAACGATAAGTTCTGCATACGGGCACGATCGAATGCACTCAAACCTGTAGGCAACTTATATTGATTGTTGTCCCACAGTGTTTGGTTATCGTGTTTGGATACGTAACTCTGTACTTCCGTCGGGTTTGCCGTATAGCCGGCAGGTTGGCCATTGTAGTCAACGTCTTTACCGCGCTTGGCAGTGCCGTTGCGATCCACTAAAACAAACTCAGCTAGGTTGCCTGAAAGCTCTACACGTGCGATATCAGCCTGCTTTAACCATTGCGTTTTTTCGGCATCGTCCGCCGTATTTAAGTTGTTGGGTAGTGTATATAAGCCATTGCCCAAACCTTGGCTTTGGCGAATCCCATCGCCGCTGTCGAATGGCCCACCTCCACGAACAGCATCGCGTAATCGGTCTGAGAATGAACCAATACCGGTGCCATTCAGGTTGAGCTGTGTTGCCTGCACGAAGCGAGTGTCGTTTTCAACTTCTCCGTAGTTCCAGCCTTCGCCGTAGAAATAGTTATGAGGGCTCACTTCATGCACAGCTTCAAGTGATTCTTTCATCGCCTCTAATGGCTGGTGGCCCATGAGGTCGAAGCGGAAGCTATCAATTTTGTATTGCTCAGCCCAAATCACAAGCGTGTCGGTCATGAGCTTGGCCATCATGCGATGCTCGGTCGCTGTATTGTCGCAGCATGTTGACTGTTCCACTGAACCGGTATCAACATTTAAACGGTGGTAGTAACCGGGAACGACTTTATCGAGCACAGACTTTTCGTTTATACCTGATGCATTAGTGTGGTTGTAAACAACATCCATGACCACATTGAGATCTTGTTCGTGAAGGCTTTGCACCATTTCACGAAACTCCACAATGCGGGTAGTGCCTTCTGCATCACTGGCGTAGCTACCTTCTGGTGCGCCATAATGGTATGGGTCGTAGCCCCAATTAAAGCTATCGAGTCCACGAATATCATCGACAATGGTTTCTGCACATTGGGTGCTTGAATCACATGCCTCAAGCAAGCTAATGAGTGTGGTGTCGCTGTCTTCAGAACACACGGATGCATTTGAGTTAAGGCCACATAGTTTGCCCACAGTGTCGCTGATATCAACTCGTTGTTCTGGATCTTCATTAATAGTGGCGATATCAAATGCAGGCATTAAATGAAAGTGCGTAAGACCTGCATCTCGAAGTTCTTTGATGTGTTGCATGGAGGTCGAATTGGTTTCAGTAAATGCTAAATATTTACCGCGGTTTTCGGCGCTCACAGTGGCATCGAATGCACTAAAATCTCGAATATGACTTTCATAAATCACAATATCTTGAGGCGCGGTGAGTGGAACAGAGTGATTATCCCAGCCAGCGGGCTTAAGATTTGTATGCTCTAAATCGACAACCTGTGAGTAAACAGAATTCATCGATAAGCTTAATGAATATGGGTCGGTTGTGATGAGTGTTTCCATCTTACCCGTGGTTGGGTGATAAACACTGACTTCATATTGATAATAGCTAAATTCAGGTACGTCTGTGTCTGCGCTCCAAATCCCTGTGTCAGGATCTTCTGTGAGTGCGAATGGTGAACCGCTAAGCGCATTTTTGTCGGCATCAAATGCTAAAACGTTTACTTGAGTTGCGGTCGGAGCCCACACCGAAAATACCGTGCTCGCTGCTGAAATCATTGAGCCGAGTTCAGCTTCGTCTGCGTCATTGTCTCCGGATGTGTAGAGTGCATCCAGCGCCAATGGTATTTGCACTTTTGTGGCGGCTAACAGCTTGTTTTCATCGTTCATCGCAACGACTATTAACTGAGTTTTTAGCGCTGCTTTGAGTTCTTCGTTTGTTGCATTGTGGGTCAATGCAGCAATGTCTTTTAAATGATTTGGGGCGTTGTCCTCTGCCGTGGCTGAACTGAGTTCAATGCTGTTGTAGGTGCCGACGACTTCACCGCCTTCGAGTGCAATGTCGCCTGCTGATGAAGCTAGTAACATAATTTGAGTGGCTGTCTCAGGAGCATTCCAACGAAGCGTATTGGCATCGGTCATGTGCGCAGAAGCACCAGCAATAGCAACTGGAGGGGTCTCTATAGGACTGTAATGAATGTCGCTGAAACCTTGAAATGTGAATACGTGTCCGTCGGCTTGAGCGAGATCAAGAATACCATTTTCTGAGCCAGTACCAGTCTCATTTCCTTTGTGAATAATGAAGTGAGCGCAGCTTGCATCTGGGTTGATGTCGAGTACCCAGTAAGCACCGTACGTTTGGTTGACATCTTGAATGGGGAAAGGGTCGTCCCAGTTGTTCCAATTTGAATCTGCACGGTCGATCATAGCTTGGCTATACCCGTCGGGGCAGTCATCACCATTCCAGATGTGTAGTCCCCATCCGTCATAGTCTGGGGTTTCGGTGTTTTGATTGAAGTAGACTGCAACTTGGTTTTCACCAACTGTCACAAGGTCATCACCGCTCGAAGGATTGTTATTACTACTGCCACCGCAGCCGGATAGAGTGAGTGTTGCAAGTATTGAGGCGCAAACAAGCGCTCCCTGAGTGGGTCTCATTTTCATGTTACCTAGCCTTTTTTAAAATAATTTAAATGAGGAGTTGATCAAACTCCCGTGCTTAGCCTTTGCGGTCGCTTCTGTGGCAACTCGCTAATTTTGTGGGAACCAGACTAGGTGTTGCATCGGTATATAAATGTGATCTGGATTCAGTCTCATACAGGCTGAAGCTAGGCGTGCAACCGGTTTCCAATAAATCATGAGTGTTCGATCACACTTTAAATCTTTGTGATTATTTGTTTTTAAATCGAATTTATTTGTTAAATGCAGTGGCTGATCTCGTCGAGATTTTGAACCTCGGAGCAGTGAGATTGAAGATTTTCTGTCGGGATCGATGTAAACTATTGACTCGTCTTGATTCAATCGAGTGTACACAGCGTCATAGGCGTTATGATGAGCGATGTGCCGAATGAATCGCAAACGATTTATAGACAATTCAATATTAGAGCATTGCGCTCAGCTCTTCATATATAGGAACAATTATTGTGGCTCAAACATTGACGATCACTCGCCCCGACGACTGGCATATTCATTTCCGTGACGGAGCGATGATGGCAACGGCGGTTCCAGCAACTGCAAATGTATTTGGACGCGCAATTGTGATGCCAAATTTACAGCCCCCCGTGGTTGATGCAGAACAAGCGGTGGCTTACTACGATCGGTTAAAAGGCTGTTTAGCTGACAACAGTCAGTTCGAGCCACTCATGACGCTTTACCTAACGGACCAAACCACACCAGAGATGATTAAGGCTGCAGCGGCGTCAGGCGTGGTTAAGGCATGTAAGCTGTATCCTGCCAATGCCACCACAAATTCAGCTCATGGTGTAACCGATGTTGCGGGCCTCAACGACACGTTTGCAGAAATGGAAAAGCAGGGCATTTTGTTGTTGGTTCATGGTGAAGTCACCGATCATGACATTGATGTTTTTGACCGTGAAAAAGAATTTATTGAACGGCATATGGTTCATGTAGTGAAGGCAAATCCAAATCTTAAAATCGTGTTTGAGCACATTACCACCGCCGATGCCGTGGAGTTTGTACTCGAAAGCTCAGTTAATGTTGCTGCAACTATTACACCTCAACATTTAATGTATAACCGCAATGATTTGCTGGTGGGCGGTGTTAAACCTCACAATTATTGTTTGCCTGTACTAAAGCGAAATACACATCAGAAAGCATTACAAAAAGCCGTCGCTTCAGGCTCTTCAAAGTTCTTCTTGGGTACCGATTCAGCTCCTCATTTGAAAAGTGCGAAAGAAAGTAGTTGTGGCTGCGCGGGTTGTTACAGCGCACCTGCTGCACTAGAACTCTATGCACATATCTTCGATCAACTTGGCTGCTTGGATAAGTTAGAGGGCTTCGCAAGCCACTACGGTGCAGATTTTTATGGTTTGCCGCGTAACACCGACACGGTGACTTTGGTGAACGAAGCATGGCCAATGCCAGAGCAAGTGACGGTAGGGGATGAGCCTTTAGTTCCATTTTTTGCGGGCCAAATCATTAATTGGAAAGTTCAATAGCGTTAGAGTTGAGTGCCAATCGTGTGCTTAACTAAGTGTGCGGTTGGCGTATGAGTATTGAGTGCTCTGCGTTTGTTGAGATGCAAAGGAATGGTGCCTATGGCCAGCATGGACTCAATTAACAATAAGCAACTCGTTCGCTCGTTTCTAAAGGTTTTTTTCAAGGATAGTGAACAACTTCGAATGCTTTGCGTGCCATCGGTTAAGCTTCATTTTCGAGGCGGTCTTCTCGCAGATGGGATTGAAGAGCTCGTTAAATTTGGGCAACAGCAGAATAAGTGCTTTCCCGACATAGAATTCAACGTTCAGCATGTGATTGCTGAACGGGATGCCGCAGCAGTGCGGCTTACTCAGTCTGGACATCATCGTCATTTATGGAATGGCATATCAGCTCAAGGTTATGCATTTGAAGTTGATGAGATGGTGTTCTTCGAAATCAAAGATCATCGTATTGTTCAAATATGGCCCATGCTTGATCTTGAACTCAAACGTGCCCAACTCACGTAACTCACACATTAAAAACCGAGACAGGTTTCAATAGACAAAGGAATACATCAATGAGCTATTTTGTGGGCGCTTATGCTTCGTCGCCTAATGTATCCGGTTGGGATGCATCGCTTGAAACAGATTATTACAACGCACTTAAACAATTACCAAACGTGAGAGGGTTAGAGCATCCGTTTGTGGGGACGCTGCACCCCCACGATCCCGATTGGTTTTTGGCCAATGTCGATCCGACATGGGATTTCGTCTTTACTTGCGTACCTGGCATCATGGGCGCAATGGGTCAAAATCCAAACTTTGGTATTGCATCGAACAACGTAGAAGGGCGTCAACAAGCGCTCGAATTTATGCGAAAAGCATGTGCTGCTATTGGTCAATTAACCGCTCATCTCGGACGCCAAGCCGTCACGGCAATTGAGATTCAAACAAGTCCAAATCAAGGTAAATGTGAGGCGTCAGTTGCTTCTTTAGAGGCAAGTTTACGTGAAATGCTGAGTTGGGAATGGCATGGTGCTCAGATCGTGATTGAACATTGCGATACTTATGTTGATGGGCAAACTCCAGCCAAAGGGTTTCTAACCATCGAGCAAGAGATTGAAGCAATTCAAAATGTCAACAGCGCTGTCGGTTCCAATATTGGTCTGGTTGTGAATTGGGGGCGCTCGGTTATTGAAACGCGCTCAGTTGAAGGTGCTGTAAACCATATCAATACTGCAAAAGAAGCTGGAATGCTTACTGGGCTGATGTTCTCGGGCGTTTCTGACCAAGACACAGAATATGGGGCTTGGCAAGATACACATATGCCTGCTGAAAAAGGCCAAGATTCTCAGGTTGGTGCTGCAGGTTCGCTCATGACTGAGTCTGAAATTGCTCGCTGTCTTTCGGCTGCAAATGCAGGTGAGCTGCCCATTGTTGGAGTGAAAATTGGTATTCGCCCTCATTCAACAGCGATGCAAGAGCGTGTTGATTACAATCAGGCCGTACTAAACATGCTTGCTAAGCATTCGAGCTAGTATTCGCAAAATCTTAGGTTTCAGCATTCATACTTGTTTGAGTGTGAGTGCTGAGCCAATTGCATCGGATTTTACCTGTTTCTGATGGTAATCTGAGATTGTAGTCAGAACATCAACTTTGCGTCATGTCTCATTCTGCTTCTAATTAGAATGCTGAAGCTCACACTTTTATCTTTATGAAATTCTGACCACAACTCCCTCGCATTTAACGCTTCTTGTTTAAATAAATTGATATTTATCGCTTCACGTCAACGCTAGTGCCGCTTTTGCTTTTTCTGACCAATGTTCATCCCGTTAAAAGTTATTCTTAGCAGTTATATTTTCCATTTTTTTAGCTGTAATGAGTGCGTTGTTGTTTGTTGAAAATTTGTTTTTAGTAGCAGGGCACTCATGACTGTGAGAGCTCAAATGTATACGCAAGCACACTATATAAAATAAAGATAAGCGAGATTAAATCGTGATAAAGAAGAAACTGATTTTGGCCGGATTAGCGGCTGCTAGTATTGTGACAACCGCACCTGCTTTGGCTGCTGGAACCCTGACAATCTCAAACCAAACCGGAATTATTACCATTAATGATAATAACGACTGGGACGAGATTGTGATCCCCCAAAATAAAACGCTAAAGGCGCGAATTCATATCTTGTCTGGGCGTACAAAAGATGTCGTGATTCGCGGCTTGAACAGAACAACGTCTGTGATTGCTCCCAATGGTCTCTTGGGGGCTTCCAAGCCTGACGAGAAAGGAACAGCTGGCAAAAAGCTCAGCAATATCTATTCGAATTGTAATTGCACGGTTTCAATCTCTAAACTTACGAGTCGAAACCCACAGAAATTCCATATTCTGGGTGATACCGACAAGTCAGTGATGCTCGTTGATAACGTTAATTTACATACACGAATAGCTTCAGGCGGTGATGTACATGACCATCATACTACCGATGGTTTCGGTGGTGGTGTCGGCTCTGTGATCAAGAATACAGAAATTGACACCTTTGATGACAGTATCAAAGTGTACAGAACTCTTATGACAGCAGATAAAGTGACGATTTATCACAATCAGTTTGGCAGCCCATATCAGTTTGGGTGGGGCGGTTTTAATGACGCAAAACTCATTTTAAAAGGCACCAATACTGTGATTGATAATTACAACACCTCGGGTGGTGATTATCGACATGGCGTTTTTGGTTGGGTGAAAACCAATGAATCGGGCTATGTGAGAAAAGTTGATTTCCGCGGGCAATTCAAGCATCAAGTTGCATCGGGCAAGAGCCGATCGCCACTGTACAGTATTGGCCAATTAAACAACACCACTTCAGTGGTGAATGGCGCGACTGTGTCTTTGTTTGGTTCGAATTGTTTAGCCTCTACCGGCTCAAATACCGATATCAGGAATGGCAGTCAAGTGTCCATTCGAAATGGTGCTTATTGCAAATAATTCAATGAACGGTGGGGGCCAAGGTGTCCCTGCCAAATAGGCTCTATCCAATTCATTAAGAGGTCATGAATGTTTACGATAAGTCGGCGTGTTACCTTGTTCTTTGTGATAGCCGCCCTTGCAACTATTGCCGTTGGTATGGGCTGCTCTAGTCATCATGTCGACGGGCAAGTAGCGTTGTTCGAAGATGGCAATAATCCGATTGCACAAACCAATCCGCCTGAGATTATTTCTCCAGAGATTGTCGAAGAAAAGCCGCTGGCTGCAAGTATCAACATGCCTAAGCCTTTGTTGGAATTCAGCCGAAGTGAGTTGTTAGAGTCGCTTAATCAAGATTCCGATTTATTAGTGCAATGGTTGGAAGAGCGGACGTCAATGACAGCGCTAGAATCGCGTTTATTGCTGGATGTCATTTACCAAATGGACGGTGAATCGCGTCAACAATATGCGGAACTGATGTTATATCATCATGACTCTAACTATCGCTCAACTGGCTACCAAATAATGGCGTCCTTGAACGGTGATATGAGTGATCCGAGCCAACTCAATATTCAACAAGTGATCGATGCGAGTTACACCGAATATACCGCCGATAACTTAGTGACGGTACTGACTCTATTGCATGATGAAACTTTGAATGAAGCGGTGCAACAATCTTCCAAAGAACGTGCAACCCGCTTGTTAGCCCATGAAAACATCAGCGTGCAAGCCGAAGCTTTGCGGTTATTATTGAAATATGAACCTGAAAATACTCAGCTTCAACAGCAATTGTCGCACCATTTAACATCAGGTAACGCGGAATTGACTGCGTCAGCATTTTTAACGCTCTATCGTATTCAGCATCCAAATCCTGCCATTGTGCAGGCGTTAAATCTGTTGAGCGAGCAAGTAGAGGCGAATGAAGAAATTTCTCAACAAGCAAAGGCTTTGCTTCAGCGCTGGAATTGATGGGAGGTGCTTTATTCCTAGTGGGTGAGGTGAAGCCCACTTCATATTTTTAGTTTCAGACTGAAAATTTTTCACACGACTTCCGCTCATGTTCTTGAGGGGAAACATCATAGCTATACAAAAATTTACACTCACATCATGTTCTTGATGCATCCCTTATGAAATAATTTTTCATGTGAAATCCATTTATTTTGACGGCTTTCATAGTGTTTTCTTAGGTGTGTAGATTGTCGAACGCAATTCTCATATTTTGATACTTAATTTCTTTTTAACAAAATTAACATCTATGATCATCTGAGAATGAAATGCTCGGTGAAAGTTCTCGGAGTTTGCTTTCTTATTAGCTTACGCCCCTGAAATATTTCTAGTTTTTAATGCTTTTAGCGGCATTTTGAAATTCTCCTTAATTCGTAGGTGATGTACTTAAATATTGATGTATCAACAATCAAACCACTTTACTAGCGTTGAAAATATTTTGATAAGGAAATCAGGTTATTAGCTCTCTCGGAGAGTGGAGATATTGCTCAGCATAAAGAGAAGCGCCGTTCATTAAGCGCCATAAATGGATACAAGTAATGATGACACCAGAAAATGAGAGCCTTACAGGGCCATTTCACCTCAATGATTTCCTAGTGATTCCAGGCAATGATCAAATTGTCTATGACAACAAAACTCATAAACTAGAGCCGAAGGCAATGGCCGTTTTAGTTTACGTTGTGAAACATAAGCATCGCATTGTTAGCATGCAAGAGCTGCTCGATACGGTTTGGGAAGGGACCGTTGTCACCCCGCAAACCGTGCAACGATGCATTTCAATGCTTCGCAAAATATTCAAATTAGCCCATGATCAGCAACCCTATATTCAAACGTTTTCAAAAAAGGGTTACCAGCTCGGTGTAGAGCCTGAGTATGTTGATACCGATTCAAATTTACATTCAGGGCGCGCCAAGCATAACAATAAAACAATTTGGCTTGGCGGTTTGATGTGCTTAGCGATAGTGTTTGGTGTGATTGTGAACTCACTTCTATATAACGAACAGCCTGTTCGTATATTTGAAGACGACTCGCAAATTTTCGCTTTCACCATTCATCCAAGTAAAGACTACGCAGCTTATATTAGTCGAAATGAAGATAACCAAGAAATGGAGGTTTGGATTAGGTCATTTGATGGTGTCGGATTTGCTGTGGCTAAATTAGGTAAAATCTTATCCGATCCGCAAGTATCTTGGTCTGCGGACGGGTCACAGCTGGTTGTATTACGTGAAGGCAAGAGCGATAAGATCGAAGCATTTTCCGTTGATTTAGCCCAACGCACAGCCTCATCGGTTTGGCACTTCGAAGATGCTCAACATTCCTATCAAAATGTGGCCTTGTATGACAACGAGACTTTATATTTTACTCGCACCATTCGTGATGAAATGAATTACGGATTGTATCAAAAGGATATTGTGAGTGGTGACATTACACAGGTTGAAACTGATGGTAACGTCATGTACTTTGATTTGAGTCAGGGACTGTTGGCCTATTCTGCAAGTAACCAGTTTCAACACAACATTCAAGTGAAGCGGATAGCTGATGGCCACACGTTGGTTGAAGTTCCGCACAACCAAAAGGTGTATGAGTTTGATATTTTGTCTGAAAATGGCAAGACCTTGCTTCGCACCATCGATAAAAAATTGTTTTTGCTGACGCCAGATGAAGAGTTAACTGAATTGCGTTTACCCAAAAACGATATCAGTGATATGGAAATGCGCAATGGCCAGTTCTACTACGTGGAAAAGAACAGAAGTAGCTCGATTGAGGTTCGACCCATCCACAAGTGCTGTCAAGAAGAAATAGCCCCCTCTGAGCATCAACAATATGAGCCAACGTGGAATGTTGACGGTAGCAAAGTGGCTTTCGTATCTGAACGTTCTGGATTACCTCAAGTTTGGATTTCTGAAGATGAAGAATTAACGCAACTGAGTCGTTTTGCATCAAATGAGAAACTCCAGAAAATTTTCTGGTCGAGTGATTCGCAATGGATACTCTTTTTGGCAGGTAAGGACATTTACGCATGCTCGGTATTAGTCAAATCATGCGAACCATTTGTTGAGCGCCACTTATTTGTAAGTCCGATGGGCTTTAGTCAAGATAGCCAAGAGTTTTACTATCTCGATGAAAATGGCTTCAGTCTTAAAATCTGGAAAAAATCATTTAGCTCCGATAATAAATCGATGGTCGAGGTCACAGATGAAAGTCAGGTGGTGGTGTTGAATGATGAAATCTATTACCAACCTAGAAACACCACGCACTTATATCAATATTCGGAATCTGGCGCTAAATTGCTTACAGATAAGTTCCCCAAAAACAATAAATTCTTGTTAGCAAAAGAAAACCAGATTTTCTACAACGTGCTTGAGCGCCATAAACGGCAAAATGTTTGGAGTTATAACGTCATGACCAACACGCATACTTTATTGGTGAAACGGCGTTCTTATTCGGGGCGGTTTGTCGATTACGATGGTGCAGAGCGAATCTTGTTAGAAACTCGAAAAGATTTGAACCGGCCAATGTTTTCTGTCAGCCAAGACTATTTATTCAATGCGATGGATTGAATAACTCAATAACATGGGTCTGCAGAGTTGGCAGTTGCGACTGGATGACTTATGATGAGCCGGTTCGATTCGTAACGGACACTAAATTTTGATTAGAGGCCCCTTAGAAAGGGGCTTTTTGTTATTTTATTGCAAGTGGCCCTTGGTATGGGTCACCACTGTGACTAGGAAATGAATATGCCTGTAATTACTCTTCCTGACGGTAGTCAGCGTTCCTTTGAGTCTTCTGTATCCATTATGGATATTGCCATGGACATCGGGCTCGGCCTCGCTAAAGCCTGCATCGCTGGGCGCATCAATGGCGAGCGCGTCGATGCTTGCGATTTGATCAACGAAGACTCAAAAGTCGAAATCATCACCGCCAAAGACGAAGATGGTTTAGAAATCATTCGTCACTCTTGCGCGCATTTATTGGGTCATGCCATCAAACAGCTGTGGCCGGATACCAAAATGGCAATTGGCCCAACCATCGACAAAGGCTTCTATTACGATATTGACCGTGAAGAACCGATTACAGAAGACGATTTGAAAGCGCTTGAAAAGCGCATGCTAGCATTGGCCAAGACCAACTATGAAGTGGTCAAAAAAGTGGGCTCTTGGCAAGACGCCCGAGATACTTTTGAAGCACGTGGTGAGTTCTATAAGGTTCAAATTTTGGATGAGAACATCAGCCAAGACGACAAACCAGCGCTTTATCATCACGAAGAATACGTGGATATGTGTCGGGGCCCTCACGTACCAAACACTAAATTTTGTCACCATTTCAAATTGATGAGTGTGGCTGGCGCGTATTGGCGTGGTAATAGCGACAACAAAATGTTGCAACGCGTATACGGCACCGCTTGGGCTGACAAAAAGCAGCTCAAAGCACATTTAAACCGCTTGGAAGAAGCTGCAAAACGCGATCACCGTAAAATTGGTAAGCAGCTCGACTTGTTCCACATGCAAGAAGACGCTCCGGGAATGGCATTTTGGCATAATGATGGCTGGACTATTTTCCGAGAATTAGAAGGCTTTATCCTCAAAAAGTTACGCGAATATAAGTATGACGAAGTGAAAGGCCCATTGATGATGGATCGTTCATTGTGGGAAAAGTCGGGTCACTGGGATAAATATGCCGACAACATGTTTACGACTCAATCAGAGAACCGTGAGTATGCTGTGAAGCCTATGAACTGCCCAGGCCATGTTCAAATCTTTAATCAAGGTTTGAAGTCTTACCGTGACTTACCACTTCGTATGGCGGAGTTTGGTTGTTGTCATCGTAACGAGCCGAGTGGTTCTTTACATGGTCTAATGCGTGTGCGTGGTTTCACTCAAGATGATGCGCATATTTTTTGTACAGAAAGCCAAGTTCAAGATGAAGTAAGTTCGTGTATTAAAATGGTCTACGACACATACGAAACTTTCGGTTTTCAAGACATCGTAGTGAAGTTATCTACGCGCCCAGAAAAGCGAGTGGGTTCAGATGAGGTTTGGGACAAAGCCGAAGCGGCATTAGAAAATGCACTCAGAGCGAACGATATTAGCTACGAACTGCAACCGGGTGAGGGAGCATTCTACGGACCTAAAATCGAATTTACTTTGCACGATTGTTTGGACCGTGCATGGCAATGCGGCACCATCCAGTTAGATTTCTCGATGCCGGGCCGTTTAGGTGCGTCATATGTAACAGAAGACAATGAACGTGCTGTTCCGGTCATGATTCACCGAGCGATTCTAGGTTCACTTGAGCGATTTATCGCCATTTTGATTGAAGAGTATGCTGGTTTGTTCCCAACTTGGTTATCTCCAAAACAAGTTGTGGTGATGAATATTACCGATAATCAGGCCGATTATGTCGATTCAGTCGTCGAAAAACTCAATTTAGCGGGCTTTAGAGCAATTTCGGACTTGAGAAATGAGAAGATAGGCTTTAAAATCCGCGAGCATACTTTACGTCGTGTTCCATATTTGTTGGTCGTAGGCGATCAAGAGGTCGAGCAAAGTGAAGTGGCAGTCCGAACTCGTCGTGGTAAAGACCTCGGTAAGTTAAAAGTGGACGAATTTATTTCCTTACTGGCAGAAGATGTCGCCGGTAAGTCCCGTGATTCTGTGGAGGAATAACCTATTAAAGGTGGAAGACGTAGCCCGCAAGTGCAGGCACAACATCGTATAAACGAACATATCCGTGCTGTAGAAGTTCGATTGAACGGTGCAGATGGCGAGCAAATTGGCGTTGTTACATTGCAAGAAGCAATTGCAGCTGCTGAAGAAGCAAACATGGACTTGGTTGAAATTAGTCCTAATGCTGAACCGCCAGTCTGCCGAGTCATGGATTACGGTAAGTTCCTCTACGAGAAGAGCAAATCTGCGAAAGAGCAGAAGAAAAAGCAAAAACAGATTCAGGTCAAGGAAGTTAAATTCCGACCTGGAACTGACGAAGGCGATTACCAGGTAAAACTGCGCAACCTGCGTCGCTTTCTTGAAGGGGGTGATAAAGCCAAGGTCACGCTGCGTTTTCGTGGACGTGAAATGGCCCACCAGAATCTAGGCATTGATTTGCTGAATCGCATCAAAACCGATTTAGAAGATCTGGCTCAGTGCGAATCTTTCCCTAACCGGGTAGAGGGTCGCCAGATGATTATGGTACTTGCCCCAACTAAGCGGTAATTAGGGCATTCAAGTAATAGAGCGGCTCGTCTCCGACGAGCCGTTTTTATTCGCCTTAACAGCCATTCTTTAACTTAACAATGCGGAGTTTTTGCAATGCCAAAAATGAAGACTAACCGTGGTGCCGCTAAGCGTTTTAAGCGCACCGGCAATGGCGGTTTCAAACATAAGCAGTCTCACCTTCGTCACATTTTGACTAAAAAGAGCACTAAGCGTAAGCGTCAGCTACGTGGAAAGCATCAAGTTGAGAAATGTGATATCGCATCTGTGCAGCGTATGCTGCCTTACGCATAAGGGGAACTGACTTATGGCACGAGTAAAACGTGGTGTGGTCGCGCGTGCGCGTCACAAAAAAGTACTAAAGCAAGCTAAAGGTTATTACGGCGCTCGTTCACGTGTTTATCGCGTAGCGTTCCAAGCAGTAACTAAAGCTGGTCAATATGCTTATCGCGACCGTCGTCAGCGTAAGCGTCAATTCCGTCAGTTGTGGATTGCACGTATTAACGCTGCGTCACGTCAAAACGGTCTGTCTTACAGCCGTTTCATTGACGGTCTGAAAAAAGCTTCTATCGAAATCGATCGTAAGATCCTTGCCGATATCGCTGTTTTCGACAAAGCGACTTTCACTGCATTAGTAGAGAAAGCAAAAGCAGCGCTGAACTAATATTTGTTAGTGAAGCTAGTGCTTATAAAAAACGGGAGGCTTGCCTCCCGTTTTTTGTGGGTAAAATAAACTAAATATGATCACAGGGGTTTCGAGCTATGTTGGTGGATTCACATTGTCACCTAAACCGATTGAAATTAAACGAGGGCGAAACGCTTGATGATGCGGTGAACTATGCCCGTTCGAGAGACATTGAGCATATGTTATGTGTGAGTGTTAGCCTCGAAGAATTTCCGTCTATGCGCGATGCTGTGGCAAAATTCCCAGATGTTTCTGTGTCATGCGGTGTACATCCGCTCGATTTGGAAACGCCTTATGATCTCGACACTTTACGTCACCTATCAACATCTGACGACGTTGTCGCCATTGGTGAGACCGGCCTCGATTATTACTACTCGAAAGATACCATTGGAGTGCAACAGGCATCGTTTAGAAACCATATTAGAGTTGCGAGAGAGCTGAACAAGCCGTTGATTATCCATACCCGAGATGCGCGAGAAGACACCATCGCTATTCTCAAAGAAGAGAAAGGGCATGAATCGGGTGGCGTCATGCATTGTTTCACTGAATCATTAGAAATGGCTCAGGCTTCAATGGAGTTGGGCTTCATGATTTCATTTAGTGGCATTGTTACCTTTAAAAATGCAGAGGAATTGCGCCAAGTCGCGCTGGCCGTGCCGTTAGAACAAATGCTAGTTGAAACCGATAGCCCATATTTGGCCCCTGTACCTTACCGTGGCAAATCAAATCAACCCGGCTACGTCCGAGAGGTTGCCGAGTATTTAGCGGTGTTAAAAGGCGTCACTTACGAGGAGCTTGCTCGGATCACAACTGAGAACTTCTATCGTCTGTTCCCTTTGACCAAACGCACCTAAATGAGATCACTCCGTTCATAAAGATTGCAAATCTGCTACATTCAAATCATTGAGTTGGGCATTAATCTTTGGAAGTTCAGTTAAATAGACTGATTATTAGCTTCTACAAGGTAGTTCGAGTGTTCGAAGAAACACCGTAATGACGCAATTTTTAGGGGAACGGAGTTATGCCATTTCAAATTCGTCCGGAGCAATCTGGCGACCATAACCAGATCACGCATATCCATCGACAAGCATTCGGCCGAGACAATGAAGGCCGGCTTGTACATCGTTTGCGGCGTGAGTCGGCACTTCAACTTTCTCTTGTGACAGTTCAGGATGACTTAGCAATTGCGCATATCGCGTTTAGCGGAGTGACTCTGTCAGGCGCAAAAAAGGGTAAGCGTGCAGCTTCGCTCGGTTTGGCATTAGGTCCGGTAGGCGTGTTGCCAAATCATCAAGGCGAAGGCTTAGGGTTAGAATTAATCAAAGCGGCTTTGAATGACATGGTGGTTAAATCGTCGCCATTTCAGGTATTAGTTGGAGAGCCTGAACTGTATGGTAGGTTTGGTTTTGTAGCAGCTGAAAGTTTTGGGCTGAGCTGTGAAATTCCCGTCCCGAAAAAATATTTTTTATTAAGAGTTTCACCTGAGCAGCCGGTGGCCGATTTTGAAGACGGCGATGTGTTGCATTATCACAACGCGTTTCACTCAGTTTAGTGACAGCTTTCAGTGTCCGGTTGAACAATCTTCATTTATAAATTTTACACATGAATCGCGTTAAAACGACAGAGAGTTTGATCTAAGATAAGCATCAGCTAAACTGGTGCGGCATAATTGACTGGTACGATGAGTTTAGAGGAGGTTCATATGATTATCATCAGAGATGACATGCCAGAAGGCATTGTTGCAATGGAAGGGGTTGGTGAGATCACTCGTGAAGACTACCAAGATATCATTCGCCCTGAGCTTGAGCGTAGCTTTGCGCATGGCGAAAAAATTCGATTTTTCTATATCTTGGGCTCGCAATTCACAGGATTTGAACCCGGCGCGCTCATAGACGACGCCAAACTTGGTATTAAGCACTTAGGCGACTTTGAACGTATCGCAGTTGTATGCGATGTGAAGTGGGTGAACAAAGCCGTGAAACTTGTAAGTTTTGCAACACCAAGCCCACTTCAAACATTTGCCGTTGAGGAGTTTGATCAAGCACTCGCTTGGCTACAGCAATAATCACCGCAATGGCCGAGGCGCGGTTGTACTCGGCCACATTTCCCGATCCCCAATCACTTTGACCACTATATTCTATACTTGCTTCCTAATAATAATATTTTAAGGCTGTATTTGACGCCTTCATACAAGCGATTTTCTCGAGTGGCTACTTGAATTTATGACGTTAGAGAACTTGGAGTTGCCGAGTACAAACTATTATTAGGAGAACTGTCTTGAATATTAAAACATCTCTTTTGTTGTTAGTGAGCATTATGACCAGCTTTAGTTCAATTGCAACGACACAGCTAATTTACAATCGAGAGAATGCCGAGCAAGACTCGTATATTATGGCTGTGCTTGAGATGGCACTGGAAAAGTCGGGGCAAGAATATGAACTTAAGCCGACACCAGAAACTTATTCTGATTCAAAAGTACGCTCGGACCTTTCCAATGGGAGTCTAGATGTATACTGGACCATGACATCCACAGAGCTCGAGAATTCTTACCTTCCCGTTCGAGTGCCGATATTTAAGGGGCTTTTAGGCAGCCGCATATTCATTATTAACCAAGGCGAACAAGGTAAGTTTGACCATGTTAACAGCTTTGCCGATCTACAAAAATTAACCGCGGGGCAGGGACGTCTCTGGCCCGACACTGAAATATTGTCAGGTGCTGGCATTCCTGTGGCCACAGCTATGAAATACGAGAGTTTGTTTTTCATGCTTGAAGGGGAGCGATTCGACTATTACCCTCGCGGTGTTCATGAGCCTTGGTCTGAAGTAGAACGCTATTCAGCACTTAACTTGGAAGTTGAGAAAGGAATCATGTTGGTATATCGAGCGCCGATGTACTTTTTTGTGAATCAAAACAACCCCCAATTGGCGGCCGATATTGAACGCGGCTTTGAAACTGCAATTGCAGATGGCTCCTTTAACCGCTTGTTCTTTTCTCACCCTGTGATTACCAGTGTGTTAGACAAAGCGAACCTAGAACAGCGGAAGGTATTTGAAATCGAGAATCCGATGCTTTCCGCCCAAACACCAATAGACCGAAAAGAATTGTGGTTAGATGTGGACTCTATTTCATCAAAAGATCGGTAGTTAAGATACAAAAAAGCCCGCTCAAAGCGGGCTTATTAGGTTGATTTTCGAGCTAGAAGTCGGCTGTTTTCGGCGCACGAGGGAATGGAATAACATCACGAATGTTACCCATACCTGTGACATAGCTAACAAGGCGTTCAAAGCCAAGGCCAAAGCCTGAATGAGGCACGGTTCCGTAACGGCGTAAATCACGGTACCAAGAGTAGTCTTCTTTATCGAGCCCCATTTCTTCTAAACGAGCATCAAGCATATCGAGGCGTTCTTCACGCTGGCTGCCACCAATAATTTCACCAATGCCGGGTGCTAATACATCCATTGCTGCAACAGTTTTGCCATCTTCGTTCATACGCATGTAGAAAGCTTTAATGTCTTTAGGGTAGTTTTTCACAATCACAGGTGCATTGAAGTGTTCTTCAGCTAAATAGCGTTCGTGCTCAGATTGTAAGTCGATACCCCATTTAACTTCATATTCAAATTTTCGATCGCAGTTCATCAAAATATCAACTGCATCAGTGTAGTCGATTTGTACGAAGTCACTTTCAACAAAACGCTGGAGGCGATTCAGTGCGTCTTTATCAATACGCTGCGCAAAGAACTCCATGTCGTCAGCTCGTTCTTCGAGTACGGCTTTAAAAGCATACTTGAGCATAGCTTCAGAGAGATTCGCAACATCATCCAGATCCGCAAAAGCGACTTCTGGCTCAACCATCCAAAACTCTGCTAAGTGACGACTAGTGTTTGAGTTTTCTGCACGGAACGTCGGGCCGAAAGTATAAACTTTACCTAACGCACAGGCATAGGTTTCAGCATTTAACTGGCCTGAAACTGTTAAGAAAGCTTCTTTACCGAAAAAGTCTTCGCTGTAATCAATCGCGCCTTTGTCATCGCGTGGCAGGTTTTCAGTATCTAATGTGCTGACACGAAACATTTCGCCAGCACCTTCACAGTCACTTGCGGTGATGATAGGAGTACTTACCCATACATAACCTTGTTCATGAAAGAAGCGGTGAATCGCTTGAGCCAAGCAGTTGCGTACGCGAGTGACCGCACCACCGACGTTGGTACGAGCACGCAAGTGTGCGTGTTCACGTAAGTACTCCATGCTGTGACGTTTAGGAGCCATAGGGTAGGTATCTGGATCTTCAACCCATCCAAGAACTTCTACTGAAGTTGCATGAATTTCATACGCTTGGCCTTTGCCTGGGGATTCAACCACAGTGCCCGTCACAGAAACTGAACAACTTGATGTTAGACGAGTTACTTCATCGTCATAATTACTAAGAGTATTCGGAACAACTGCCTGTATTGGATTAAAAGACGAACCATCGTGAATGGCTAGAAAAGAAATACCGGCTTTGGAATCGCGTCGAGTGCGAATCCAGCCTTTGACAGTGACTTCGGTATCGACCGAGAAGTCGCCAGCCAATACAGCGGCTACAGTTGGTTGGGTCATGAATTAATTACTCCGAAAACCTTATTAAGTGTACTTATATTAAGAACCACATCTTACATGTAAGATGAAGTTAAACAAGAGTGTCGTAAGGATTACAGGCCACATTTAGTCGGTTTTAAATGAAATTTGTTGTCAAGGAGTTTGAATGGTTTGGGATGGCGTCGATAGAAGGCATGGAATTGATTGGCGTATTCGCGCATTGCGCACAGCTGCAGTGGCTTCATGGGTGCTTTTTATTGTCTGTTTGATTCTTTTTCATTTTGCGAGACCTGAGATGAATTCAGGGATTGCACGATATTATGGTGTGACGATTCGTTCAGAGTGGAATTTTGCATACACAGGGCCTTTGTTATACGGAATTTGGTTTTGTGCAGGCTTGAGTTTCTTGAGTTTTCTAGTGGGATTAAAACGCAGTAGACGCGCTGAAGATACTCGAAGATATAATCTGATCTTGCTCACAACGATGACGGTCGCTTGTGGCATACTTCTGACTTACCGTTTGGTTTTCGCAGTCTGAGCTTTGTGTTTAAAATATGAGTATTCACGAAGTTTAAAGGAGAATGTTTTGTCGTTAGAAAACGCATTGATTTTAACGTTTAAGGACAAACTTGCACGTGATGTATTAGTCATTCCGAGCTTACCCGAAGTTGCGATGAGTGTTTGTGATGCCGTAGAAAGTGACGAAATGTCGTTGCGCGATATTGGAGAATTGATCAGTCGTGATGCAGGAATGGCGGCACGCATGATTAAACTTTCCAATTCAGCGTTATTTGGCGCTCAGGTCAAAGCGATTACCATTCAAGATGCAGCAAATCGCATCGGCTTGAAGGCTATTCGAACCATCGCTTTGGCGATGGCGATGGAACAGCTATACGTGAGCCAAAACGAAGTTGTGTTTGAATTGCTAGAAAATAATTGGAAAAGAGCAATGCAGGTTGCTTGCAGCGCTTCGGCATTGTTGTCATTAAATCGGTCTGCAAGCCATATCGATATGGAGGTCATTACACTGGCAGGGGTTGTCCATAACATCGGTGTATTGCCTGTATTATTTGAAATGGAACGCTTACCTAAAGTCAGTAGTGATGTGGACCTTATGGTAAAAGTGGCTCATTCGCTGAAAGCCGAAATAGGTATGCGTTTACTTGAAAAGTGGGATTTTGATCCATCTATATTGTGCGCAGTGAAAGAGCTAACAGTGGGGGTTCCCCCTAAATCAGGCCCTCTGAACGTTGCTGATTTTATTTGTGCAGCAGCGATTGCAACGGGGGCAGTGACTTTTCCTGGGCGTGATCAAGCCTCTGTATTGGCTGCCTACATTGAGCGTGGTGTATTGGCTGATGAAAGTGTTTTGTCCAGCCCTGAATACTTAAATTTGTACCGAGACATGATGAATAGTATGAGTTAGGAATGCTCACCTATCGGCCTCAAATTCGATAAAACTCGACTACACTGAGTGTACAAAAGCATTCAATATCATGTGGTTCAGGGTTATTCATGAATATATGGGGCCTTTATTGTGGAGTTCTTCTTATAACGTTAGCGCTTGTTTTCGGTGTTCAAGCACGTGAAGTGAGCAAGCCGTATGTTCAAGAACTATTAAATAATGCCGAAAGTGCTCCCGAAGAAATAATCTCGCTCTATCACAATATCTTGCAAGAAATTGCCGAACGAGAACACTATGAGATTGCCGCTGCTGGCTATCAGGACGTCATTAATAGTTATTCAAGCCTCGTTCGGGCTTTGAACGTTGAACCTGAATTCGATCAGGCAACTTTCACTCAGCGTTTAGAATCGTCATCCCTCGCCGAAACTGAACAGCTGATCAGTGTGCTTAAAACCAGTCAACTGACCACCAATGCCGACATTCGATTAGGTGAAGAAGACGTCTCAACCATCAGTGACCGTCTGACGATAATCCCCCAAGAGATTGAAGAGGTTGCGCGGCAAATATCAGAGGTTGCCATTTCTCTGCCCCATTCTGAACATAGTGCGTCGAGGATTGAAGCGCAGCAAATGTTAGTCATTGCGCAACGTAATTCGAAAAATGCTCGCAGTAAGATGCTTCGTCTAGAGCAGCTTTCATCTGCAAATCGAATGGAATTGGCACGTTTAAAAGCAGAGCAATCCAAACTCAAACTTTCGGTCATCGATGAAAAGCTTAAACTTGCATCGCAAGCTCTAGCACACCTTAGAAAAGTTGATGCTGAGAAAACTTTGGCGTCTCTCAACGCAGCTTCCAAAAAAGTTACGGAAGGAAGTGTCATTGAGCAGGATATATTTGACACCAACGTGAAACTCTCATCTTCACTGCGTTTGGCACAACATCAGCTTGAAGAATACCAAATCAGATTTCAGGATTTGAGTCGGATCTCTGAACGCATCAACTCATTATTGAGAGAGTTGCAAACAGGTGTTGACCGTTTCGACCCCACTGTGGAATTTTCGGCCGCCATTATTGAGCAACTAGAAACCTTGCAAAGCATTCCCAGCTTACGCGAGGTCAACCGAAAAGCGAATGAAATCAGAGTATCTGGTTTTTCATTTAGAAATCAGTTGAGAAAAAGCAAGTTGCTTGAAAACGATCTTCAAACCTCCGACGAGGTTGAGTTATTGCACTTGCAGCAGCAGTTACTGAACCGAAATATAGATCTCAATGAACAAATTGATGTGTTATTGAGGCAGGCGCAAAGCAACATTGAAGCCTTAACTGCTCAACAACAGAAATTGCATTCTTTGGCATTCTTACACCTCACTTGGATCCCAAATATATATCCTGTGAGTGCAGACGACATTAAAGATATCTGGATTCAAATGGGCAATGTACTGAAAGCGTTGGAAGGTGAGTGGCGAGTGACCATGGATCACTTTGGCGTAAACAGTTTCCCAATTCTGATTTTGTTGCTGTCATACGTGTACTATCGCCGATTTGAGGTTCGATATAACCAATACTTAACGCGAATATCAGATCGAATTGGCAATGTGAAGCGTGATAAAGGTCATTATTCGTGGGTCGCAGTGGCAGGACTTGTGGTGCTGGCACTTGCTTTGCCGACTGTGACTATGCTGGCGGTAACATTTAACAAAGATCAACTGGTCATGTTGCCGCAATTGATAATTATGATCGCCTTGGGTATTTCAATTAATCGCTTTGCCAAGCATTTGATGAATCCTGTGGGCGTGTTCATCCACCATTTTCGCTTAGATGCGAACTCTGTCATTATGGTGGCTCGCCATATCTTCTGGTTTTCACCGTTACTACTCATATCCATTCTGATCTATGAGTGGAGCACTATTTTCAGCGGTGATGATCTGTTTAATAATCCAGTGCGTGTGCTTCTTATGGTCAGCTCTGCACTATTTTCAGTGGCTACCGTATGGCTCTATCGCTTGCTACAAAATAACGCAAAGTCGTCAGGCGGTATGAGAACGCCTATTCGAATGTTGTGGTGGTTTGTTATTTCTATCCCCATCATTAGTTTCGTTATGCTTGCGGCCGGATACATGGTTGCGAGTAGCATGTTTCTTATGGATTATATCTGGACCATTTTGGCCGCTACGATTGTTCATGTCGCTTACCTGTTGAGTCTTCGCGGTATATCCATCATTTATCGAAGAATGGCGTTTGAAAGAGCTTTAGCAAGAAGAGCTGCTGTGTTAGCTCAACGCGATGAAGATGACGAAAATGAAGCGCCTCTTGAAGAGCTCGAAGACCGTTATATCGACTTTAGTGAAGTAGGGGCGCAAGCGTCAAAGTTATTACGCACTGCATTTTTATTGTTGCTTTACTTTGCTTTGTTACCTATCTGGAGCGATGCATTCGACTCGTTTAGCTCTCTAAATGAGTTTACCCTTTGGACCGTGTATAGCGAGGGGGCGGAAGGCAAGGTTGCCACGCCAATTACCTTTAAACTGCTAGTGACTTCCATTGCGACGTGTATTTTTACGATTGTGAGTGTCCGCAATTTACCGGGTATGTTGGAGATCTTAGTGCTTCAGCGGATGCAGCTCTCGCCGGGTACGGGCTTCGCCATTAGTACGATTACCAAGTACTTGATTTTAGTCATCGGCATGATGATCGCGGTTGGCACATTGGGCTTTGAGTGGTCGAGTTTACAATGGTTGGTAGCGGCACTGACTGTGGGGTTGGGGTTTGGCCTGCAAGAAATTTTTGCCAACTTCGTATCGGGCCTCATGTTATTGTTTGAAAAGCCTATTCGAATCGGTGACACCGTGACGATTCGCAATATGACTGGCATCGTAACGCGAATTAATACGCGCGCGACCACCTTGATAGATTGGGATCGAAAAGAAGTGATTATCCCGAATAAAGCCTTCATTACTGAAGACTTTGTGAATTGGTCACTGAGTGACGCTATTACACGAATCGTAATTAAGGTTGGGGTTGCCTACAATTCAGATCCAGATTTGGTGACGCAGCTTATTTCTGATGCCGCCAAAGAGTGTGAGTACACGCTGGAAGACCCAGTACCCGACGTGTTTTTTATCGAGTTCAGCGACAGCTCATTGCTGTTTGAGCTCAGAACATTTACCGCTGAGACCGCTCACCGGTTGCCTGCCACGCATTTTATTCATAATTGTATCTATCAAAAATTCAGTCAGTTTGGCGTTGAAATAGCCTTTCCACAGCTGGATGTTCATTTGAATGGCAGTTTAGACACAATGAATGATAGGTCGCCACAAAGGGCTCTATAGAGAGCGCCTCGGCACATACACATTAATCTAGGATGATATGAGGAATAAAACGCGATGTGTCTTGTGTGATTGCACTTTTGTCTTCGCGAATGGTCAAGCCTGCCGGTTCATTGGCAATGATCCAGCTGCCAATCAATGTATGATTGCCATCAAATTGGGGCAGCGGCTGAGCTTGTTGAATAACATAGCCTTCGTGTCCATAACCTTGGTCATTGGATACTTGAGTGATTTGACCTTGTTTAAGCCAGCTGATGTTGGCTCCCTCGCGGCCAAATAACGGCTTCTTAACGCAATCAACTGACACTTCAGGTGAATCATCTGCAAACCATGCGGGTAACAAGTTGGGATGCCCTTGGTGGCGCTGCCACAATAGAGGAAGAATCCCTTTATTAGACAATATTGCTTTCCACATGGGTTCCAAGAAGTAGTTGTCACAATTTTTCAAATAGGCACCAAATTCGTCTTCAAACATCATCTCCCAAGGATAAAGTTTAAATAGAGCCTGAATCGGGCGGTCGTCGAGCCGAACTAATTGGCTTTGATCATTAATTCCCAAGTCTTCAATAAAAATGAAATCTGTTGACGCGCCCCCTTGGCGAGCGCAATCTTCCAAATATTCCACCGTTCCGCGATCTTCCGCGGTATCTTTACAGCAGCTAAACGTCAGTGGAATGGAGTTCAGATCGGTGAAGCGAGCAATCAGTTTTTCTTGAATTGAATTAAATTGGTCGGATGCGCGTGACAACTTGCCCGCATCGACCTGGTTTTCTAACCACATCCATTGAAAGAAACCAGCTTCATACAACGAGGTGGGAGTATCTGCATTGTACTCCAGCAGTTTGGCAGGAGATCGACCATCGTAGCTAAAGTCCATTCGGCCATACAGTGTCGGGTGACCATCACGCCAAGATTTAGCCACAGCGTCTCTGTATTGTGTGGGAATGCTTAAACGTTGCATGAGTTCATCAGACTTTACTACGTCATCGACTAAATCCAAACACATCTGGTGAAGCTCTGCGGTAGGATCCTCTAAATCATTCTCAATTTGGTTGAGACTAAACTGGTAGTAGGCCGACTCGTCCCAGTAAAGTTCATCATCAATTGTATGAAACTCAAATCCGCATTGGCGTGCAATGTCATGTAAGTTGTGGCGAGGCGCAATGGGAACACGTAACACGTCAACCGCCCCAGCCACTGCTGCGCTGGGTACTTTTGCCAAAACCACCACGACTCATGGTATTTGCACGTGCACCCATGCTGCCAGAGCGACTATAGACTTTGGCTTGTGATGCCGACATGAGGCTATTGGGCGCTGAACGTGGTCGAGTATCGCCGACTTGTCCAGTTCGCACATTGTTTGCCGTTCTGTATGCTGAGCGGTCATCGTTCGAGCGATACAGTGGACGTGAGCTGTTGCCGCTGAGTCCAGCCCCCACGGCTCCTGCCATACGAGACATCATAAAACCGGCCATGAGTGGTTGCCAAAGCCCCCCGTTGTTGTAGCATCCTTGTTGGCCAAAATCAGTCTGGCAATCTTGGCTGTTCTCATACTTTGGAGCGTCTTCGGCAGATGCCGCTTTAGCTTGTTGGTATTGTGCGACACATTCTTGCTCGGTAAATTGACGATCATTGACGCATTCACTGATATCAGAATAATTCACAACAGGTACAGTAGGCTCTTGTGAGCAGCCGATAAGTGAGCCGGTAGCAGCTCCCATGATTGATAATTTAATCCACTTAGAACGTTTCATCATGTGTCCTTAATATGTCATACAAGCTGCATTTAAAATGCCAGTTGCGATCGCAGCGCAGCCCAAAAATATGCCAGCAGAGAGTTGGTCTTCGTTAATCTTTTCAATGAGTCCTTTCATATAAAGACGAACAGTGGTGAATGTAATGAGCTGGGTTACCAGCGCAACTAGGCCCCACATGGCATAGTCAACCAAGCTAACTGAGTTGATCGCAGCGCTCGCAACAGGAATGGTATAGCCCACTAAGCTCAACCCAAAAGCAGTGGCAGCAGCTTTGTTGTTTTGGCTCATTAAAGTCCATTCACAATAGGGCGTTACTTTGCTGTAAACCGCTCCAAATAACAGAATAAGTCCGTAACCAACGGCAAAATAAAGAGCAAATGCAGGAATGCCTTGCAGTGATTCAATAAGCATGGGGTGTTTCCTTGTTTGAACGCTTTGTGTCCATATATGTATAGTCGAGGGTTGGACAATGTTGATGTGGCGCAATTATAACGCAGCAATCTCCATGTTACTTCGCTTTCTACTTGTTGATTTAGCTTGGGTTAATACTGAGCTTGAAATCGGTCTACATCGCCATTGTAGCTGATGCATATTAACCAAGATACGTAGGAGAAATAAATGGCAATTGCAATATTAAATGCAGATGAACTCGACCCCACTTTAGTTTCTGAATTTCATAGCTATGGATACATGTTTGAGCAGCTATTTGCTCCACTGGATATTGATTGTGATGTCTTTGATGTTCGCCAGGGAGAGTATCCGATTGATCCAGAGCATTACCATTCATTCCTCATTACAGGTTCTAAATCCGATGCTTTTGGTAAAGAACTGTGGATTCAAGACTTAAAATCATTCACCTGTAGTGCCTTGAATCGGGGCGCAAAATTTGTTGGGATTTGTTTTGGACATCAACTTCTCGCGCTGTTACTTGATGGTAAGGTCAGCCGTGCAGAGCAAGGTTGGGGCCTGGGTGTCATGACCTACCAATGTGATAGTCAATATCAAGGGCTTCCAACGCACTTATCGCTGATTGCAAGTCATCAAGATCAGGTTATTCAATTGCCTGAGGATGCCAAGCGTTTGTACGGGAGCGACTTTTGCCCAAATGCTTCATTTTTGTGGCGTGAACAAGTTTTGACTTTCCAAGGGCATCCGGAATTTACCCCGAATTACTTAATGCAGTTGATGGGATTACGCCAGGGACGTATTCCCCATAAGCGGTATCAAAAGGCAGTCAGTCGCTTAAATCAAGCACATGATGGAGTGCTCATCGGTCGCTTAATGGCCGCGTTTCTAAAGTAAATGTGGTTTTCATCACATCCCCCTCAAACGTCATGAAACTGTCACCCTCGGCAGCTATTAATAAAGGGAGTAGTCGTAAAAAGAGAGTGAAGAATATGAATTGGCAAGGTCTATTCGGGGTGCCTTCTGGGCCTTTAGAAAATTTGACCGCGGTGCAATGCATTCGAGCTTTGCGAGGTTGCGAGTCAATACAAGATGTTGATGCTCTCGAGTTAATCGAGCACTTAGAGTGGCTCACAGGTCATCCTGATATTCATACCTATTTGCAAGAGAGTAAATGGCACAAGGGACTGCCTAAATCAGTGATTCAAGATATTATGGCTGAAGTTCGATTGCTAGATTCCCTGACTGATGATCCGCTTGACGAAGATATGCAATAACTCAATTTTAGATTGGCAAATCTCCTCACAACGCATAGGCTAACTGATTGAGGTAAAAGGAAAGAGGTCTGTGCGTTGCTTCAATCATTAACTCCCCAACTTTGGCTAGCTTTAGCTGTCAGCAGCAGTGTTGTTGTCGGTTTATTTACTTGGTTGTTCACACGTTCTTTGTGGAAGACGCGTGTAGATGCGATTCAACAACTTAATGAACAGCAGTTGTTGGCGCTGCAACAGGCTCATCAAGGCTTGAATTCCGACTATGCCGTAGCCAAAGATTCAATGACGCAATTGCAGAATAGTCGTTCGCAGTTACAGGTTGAAATTGCTCGGCTGGAAGCCAGTGAAAAAGCATCCTTTCGTCAAATAGATCAGCTTCAAGTCGTTGAACAAGAATTCAAACACAATGAAATCAAGCTTCAACAACACCTATCAGACGTACTGCGTGAACGCGATACCTTGCAAGAGCGCTATCAAAATCAAACCGAAGCATTGACCGAAAAGCAGCGATTGTTAGAAGCTTCGGAGCAACGTCTCGCCCAAGAGTTTGAGAATTTGGCGAATCGTATTTTTGAAAAGAAAACACAAGCATTTCAAGCCTCGAGTGAGAACGGATTGGAAGCACTATTAAAACCGTTTCGAGAGCAAATTAGCGGTTTTCAGCAGCAAGTTTCTCAAAAGAACGAAGCTGATCTTGCACAGCAGGCACTGTTGAAAAAAGAGCTCGACGATTTAAAAACTCTTAATTTGAAAATGTCAGACGATGCGATCAATTTAACCAAGGCATTGAAAGGTGATAGTAAAACCCAAGGAAATTGGGGAGAGGTGGTGCTTCAGCGGCTGCTCGACCAATCAGGGCTAAAGCAGGGGCGTGAGTACGAATTGCAGGTGGCATTGAAAAACGAACACGGTAAACGCTATCAGCCTGATGTGATCATTCATTTGCCGCAAGAAAAAGACATTATTATTGACTCAAAAGTGTCGTTAACCGCCTATGAGAAACTAAGCAGTTCAGATGATGAAGAAATTAAAAAGCAAGCACTGCAACAGCATGTTGCCTCAGTGCGAGGGCATATTCGAGAGCTAAGTGCTAAAAATTATCAAGATTTAGAAGGTGTTCGCACATTGGATTATGTGCTGATGTTTGTGCCCATTGAAGCAGCTTTTGTGGCGGCGTTGGAAACGCAATCCGACCTAATTAAACATGCACTCGACAATAACATTATGCTGGTTAGCCCCACTAATTTAATGGTGGCTTTGCGAACCATCAACAACATATGGCGGGTCGAGCAGCAAAACCAAAACGCACTGGAGATTGCCCAAAGAGCTGGCAAACTTTACGACAAATTTGTGGGCTTTATTGAAGATCTAGATAAAGTTGGAGTCGCGTTAGGCCGTGCTACAAAAGATTATGAGTCCGCCAAAAACAAACTTGAGTCGGGTACTGGTAATTTGGTGCGCCAAGCGACCTTGCTTAAGGAGTTAGGAGTGCGTTCAAACAAGCAAATTGATTCGTCCACAGTAGAAAAATCAAGTTCGGAAAACAGTCAAAAAGAGACTTAAATCGGACGAAAAAATACCGGCTTGAGGCCGGTATTTTAAGTTTATTTATTCATTTCCGCTGCTATTCATATAGCTGAAATGCCGCGACGGTTTGTTAGAGCTTTGAGAAATGGTCTGATCACGACCTACTCCGTATTGAGACCAACCGGTTGCTTTAACAATGCCGAGTAATTCGATGAAACCTGACATAGTTGACTCCTTGAGCTTGAATCGCATCACTCTTATAGTGATCGTTGATAGCTGAGATATAATTTAACAAGTAGGTAACTTAGACTTAAAAGTGTGACCTACATCACAAAGGTAATTTTGAATGATGCAAAGGTCAACCCCATATTTCAAAAAAATGTTGTTTTGGGTGGCGCTAATATTGGCTGGATGCACGCACACTGACCTTTACCAAGGCTCTGAAGGCACACGCATCAGTTTTTTGGAAGACGACGTGGCAGAGTGTAAATCGTTGGGTGAAGTGATAGGTACCGAAGGCCACTGGTATAATTACTGGTTTATTTCTAATCGAGAATTGCTTCAATCATCGCTCAATGATATTCGAAATCAAGCGGCACAACGTGGCGCTGATGTGGTGTATCTACCAAGAGATATTAGCTTTGAAACATCTGTAACCTTTGTTGGAACAGCCTACGATTGTAGGCCTTAATTTGTTTATAAAACAGTTTCTTGTAATTTGGTGCTTTTGTTCGCATCGCGCTTGTTCATCAAACGTATTACAGTCTCAGAGCGTCCCAGCGCTTTGGCTTCATAAAGGGATTCGTCGGCAAGCCTAAATACCAATGAAGAACCAGGCTTTGAGGAATTTGACGGCACAATAGCTGCACCGCCTGAAAAACCAACCCGACCGGTTTGTTCTTCGGGCAGTTGGATTTCCACTTCACTCATCGCAAAGCGAAGTGACCCAATCTTACTCTGAATGCTGTTTACATCCTTATCACTGAACAATACTGCAAATTCTTCGCCCCCAACGCGGAAGACTTGATCCGTTGTGCCTTCAAAATGTTTTTTGAATACACGTGAAAAATGGATGAGAGCTCTATCACCCGCCGCATGTCCGTATCGATCGTTGAAGGCTTTAAAGTAATCTAGGTCGAGCAGCAAAATACAAAAGAAATCCCCTTGATGAATGGTGTCAGTCAATATGATCTCGATTTGTTTCGCGAAATAACGCCGATTGTATAAGCCTGTGAGTGGATCGGTTGCTGCCATATTGGCGATTTGCGCATTGGCCATGTCCAATTGCTCGGTGCGCTCATTTACAATTTCCATCAACTTTTTAGAGCGGCGAGAATGAGATTGAGCTAATTCAGTTTGCTCTTCTAAGTAGTGTTGTTGCCCTCGATTGAATCGGTCAGCTAAGGCGATTGCTAGAATCAGGAATTCTATAATCGATCCAACATTGAGTGCTTGAGCTGCTATTGATGTTGCAGGAATAATGTCCATTATCTGCGCTAAGTAAACGAAGATACTGATGACGAGTACAGCCCATGCCGCTAAGAATATCTGCGCTGACCGAAGCCCTTTGAGAGCTTGCTTGGTCGCTACGGTCATGATGATGACTGAGGTCACGGTGCTAACAGGCACTATAAATGCGAATGCAGTGGCGTAACTATCGAGGATGGCCAAAAGCAGCGGAAAAATTTGCAAGCTGTTCATCACAACTAGTGCTTTAAACAGCATCGGTGATGAATTTTTGATGTCCAGAAAATAGCTGCTCAAAAGGCTCAGCGATGCAAAGCTGAGAATAATAGAAATAGGTAAAAAGATATTATTCCAATGCGGCGCATTGGGCCAAAGGTACTGGAATGCGAATCCAGTAAAGGTGATGTTCCAAGCAATGAAAGCGGTTAAATAAACACTGTATAAAAAAAACAGTTTCTCACGAGTGACAGTGAACAATATAAGGTTGTAAAGGAGCAGAATGAAGGCTGCACCAAAGTACAACCCAAATACAAATGAATCCATTCGAGTACTTCTGTGCCATTGTTCTTCTGGCAGAATCTCTATAGGAAGAGCCTCAAACAAACCATCATGAGTTTTAGCTTGTAAATAGAACGTGGTGGTTTCGTTATCATTCAATGCTAATTCAAAATGAAAGTGTCGATGATCTTGAATGCGACTTTTAAACGGAGTTCGATCACCTGTTTTTATTTGAGTCCGAGTGCCATCTTCACGGACAAGTAAGGCAGAAAGGTAATCTTGGTGAGGAGTCTTAACTGAAATAAACCCCTGGTAAGGTGCGCCCGTTGTGTTTCTTAGTTCGATTTTGATCCAATGTGCCGCATCGGAAAATGAGTAATTGGGGATACGGGTGTCTAACGGCGACCAAATGTAATTCGCTGCTGATGAAATAGTATGTAAATCATAGGCATGGTCACTATCTCGATAGTGACTGTAAGATTGTTCAAGTTCATCTGAGCTATTTGCCCAACAGTTAGCGGTTAAAAATATACTCGCTAAAATTAATAGTAAGGTGCGATACGCGTCCATGCACATTGCTCTTTTTAAAAAGTGAATTAATGCTTTTACAGCATCATCTTATAGAACCATCAAGAGTGTTGCGAAACAAGAGAAAGTTAATTGTTAGTGAGCCGACCAGTGAGCTGCAGCAACACCCATGGCTGAGTGTTGCTGAGGAAAAGCTATGGTAGAACTTTCTTAAAAGGTTTCACAGTCACTTTTGAATAAACACCAGCTGCGACATATGGATCGTCGTCTGCCCATTGTTGAGCGGCACTGAAACTTGCAAACTCGGCGATGATCACCGAGCCAGTGAAGCCAGCGTCACCGGGATCGTTGCTATCAATAGCAGGGCAAGGGCCTGCGATTAACAGGCGCTCTTCCTCGTTCAAAAGCTCGAGCCGAGCCAGGTGCATTGGACGTGCCTTGTTACGCAGGGGCAGGCTATTTTCAACGTCTTCAGAGCAAATCATGTAATACATGTTTAGTCCTTTGAATGTTCAATGGGTTCGGCTTCAGTCTCTTTTGGAAGATAGCGCCAAATATAAAACCCCTGCGAGATCGCAAAGAGGATTGTTAATACAGTTAAGCCAAATACCTTAAAGTTAACCCAAGTCTCTTGTGACAATGAAAAAGCCACATAGACGTTGAGTAACCCGCACGATAAAAAGAATAGAGCCCAAGCATAGCCAAGACGCACAAAAACATCGTGAGGTAAATCTAGTTCACCGCCCAGCATTGCTTTAATGAGCGGCTTTTTAAACACCCACTGGCCAACCAATAAGGCGACAGCCATTGCACCGTAAATCGCGGTGACTTTCCATTTGATGAACGCATCATTCTGAAAGAACAGGGTCAGCGAGCCAAACGCTAAAACCATCACCAAAGTGATTACGTGGATCTTTTCTACTTTGTTCCATATGAGTTTTGCGGCAACGATTTGAATGACTGTAGCAGCCATTAATACGCCAGTTGCGACATAAACATCGTGCAACTTATAGCCAACAAAAAAGGCGAGGAGCGGCAGAAAATCGAATAATTGCTTCATCGCGGTTCCTAGTGATTGATAAAGGCTAGCAGTTTAACCAGTTGTTAAGCGCACGTCACCTTTGCTTCCTGAATTGTGCCTTAACAGGTGATAAATAAAGTCAAATAGGTACTATGGCGTGGGTAATTATCTTATTTGGGAGAGTCAGGTGTCTCAATTTAGTAGTTGGCTATATGCTCAGCTTCCTGAGGTATCCACTGCGTTAACGGCGTGTCTGTTGATTGTATTTGGTGCTGATATTAATCGACTTTTAAGAAAGTCACTGCGACGTCAAAACTTTATTGTTCGCACAGCGGTCTTCATTTTTGTAAATGCCGTGGGGTTTGGAATGGTGATTATCAAACTATCTCCCTGGATTTCCATGCAGTTAAAGCAGTTACCGATTCAGTGGTTGTGTATTGTTTTAGTGAGCTTATTCGTACTTATTGGCACTTGGGCACAACGAAACAGGCACGTATAATCGCGTGTATCATCATCTGTTAATTCATGTACTTGTGCAGAACGCACATTGAAGCAGATCAATGTCAGCCAAGATTCCTTGATTCATCGTCAAAACTTTTCACTATCGAACTTTATTTTCAATCGTATCTGTTATATCAATGTACAAAACGTTAATTGTTAACAATTAGAGTTCGGTACAGATGCATTCCCGCGGCTCTCTTCCTTCAAGGAACAAATGCATGACAAACCCAAAAACATATCAATTGTTTATAAATGGCCAATGGTCTGATTCAGATACTGCACAAACCGTTGATGTAATTAGTCCTTCAAATGAAACCGTTGTAGCCAAGATTCAGAACGGTTCAGCAGCGGATGCTCAACGAGCGCTTGAGGCTGCCGACAAAGCACAAAAAGAGTGGAAAAAAGTTCCACCCAAAAAACGTGCTGATGTGGTTAAAAAGCTGATTGAGGAAATTAAAAAATCACGCGAATTTTTAGCGGAATTGTTGGTGAAAGAACAAGGGAAATTGCTTCGTGTAGCTCAAATGGAAGTGGATGTTACTTGCACCTTCTTAGAGTATGCATGTGAATGGGCGCGCCAAATTGAAGGTGATATTGTTCCATCTGATAACGAAAACGAACACATATTTATCCATAAGATCCCAAGAGGCGTGGTTGCTGCCATCACGGCGTGGAACTTCCCACTTGCGCTTGCTGGACGAAAAATTGGACCTGCACTCATCGCAGGCAACTCAATTGTTGTCAAACCAACGTCAGAAACGCCATTGGCGACGCTGGAATTAGGCAACTTGGCCATTAAAGCAGGTATGCCTCCGGGGCTGCTCAATATCATTACAGGCCCAGGTCGAGTCATGGGTACAGCTATGGTTGAAAGCCCTATTACTAAAATGGTGACGATGACAGGTAGCACGCCAGCAGGTCAGTCTATTGCTCGGGCTGCAGCACAGAACTTAACACATGTGCAATTGGAACTCGGCGGGAAAGCGCCATTTATCGTATTGGCAGATGCTGATATTGATGAAGCAGTGAGTGGCGCTCTGCATTCACGCTTTGACAACTGCGGTCAGGTGTGTACCTGCAACGAACGCTTGTACGTGCATGAGTCTGTTTATGACGAGTTCATGGCCAAATTTATGGCGAAAGTCAAAGCCATTAAAGTGGGTGATCCTATGGATCCAAGCTCAGACATGGGGCCCAAAGTGAACGCAGCAGAGCTTAAACATATGCAAGAGCTTGTGGATATTTCAGTGAAAGAGGGGGCTACTCTGGCTCACGGAGGAAGTCGTCCTCAAGGTGCTGAATTTGAAAAAGGCTTTTGGTTTGAACCGACAATTCTGACTGACGTTCGTCAGGATATGACGATTATTCACGAAGAATCATTTGGTCCGATATTGCCGGTTGTTAAATTCTCTACATTTGAACAAGCCATTGAATATGCCAACGATTGTGAATATGGACTTGCATGTATGGTGTATACCAATGACATGAGTTTAATCATGCGATTAAACCAAGAGTTGGAATTTGGAGAGGTCTATGTGAACCGAGGTCATGGCGAGCAGCATCAAGGGTTCCACAACGGCTATAAGTTGAGTGGAAGTGGTGGTGAAGACGGCAAATACGGCTTTGAACAGTATCTAGAAAAGAAGACTTTTTATGTAAAGTTTAACGCTTAGTCAGTCGTGACTGACTCTGAAGAAAGGCGGCGATTAGCCGCCTTTCGTTTGTAAACTCGGTCATCAGTATTTTTATTCAGCTAAAAATTGTTATGTCTTTGCAGAACGCTAAAGTGTAACTAATCTGCTAATAGACCTTTTGATCGTTGTGCCTTTAAAATTGAAACGCTCACTATGTGTGTAGTTAATAACGGAAGTTTAAATGTTGATTAAGTCAATTAGTTCAACACTATTATGTGTATTCCTGATCGCATGTTCAGCGACGCAAATGCCAACGAGTGACAAAATTCAAGACGTTAATGCGGCAAGCCCGCTCAGAATTGAAATTTATGATGCCAGTTTAAATGCAATTTTGGACGACTCGATTGAGCCCGAAGTTGTAGCAAGCGGTTTTACTTGGTCTGAAGGCCCTGTTTGGGTGGAGTCTGAACAAAAAGTTTTATTCAGTGACGTGCCGCGAAATTTAGTGTTGAGTTGGAGCGAACATGAAGGCTTGCAAGAATACTTAAACCCCGCTGGAGCAACTGGCTTGCTGCCAAATGCCAGTCATGAGGGCTCAAACGGATTGGCTTTAAACGCAGAGGGACAACTGGTTTTGGCGCAACATGGTGATCGTCGAGTGAGCAAGCTCAGATCATCAATGGCAAATCCCAAACCGTCATATGAAACGCTTGCGGATAACTTCCAGGGTAAAAAATTCAATAGCCCTAACGATTTACACATACAAAAAGACGGCACCATTTGGTTTACCGATCCACCATACGGTTTACCTCAAGGACCGTTGGATAAAGTCAATAGAGAGCTTGATTTTAATGGTGTTTTTCGTATTTCAAAAGAAAGAGTCGTTACGTTAGTTTCAACTGAACTCAGCTACCCAAACGGCATTGCTATGTCGAACGATGAGTCAGTCTTATACGTGGCAAATTCAGATCCAAAACACGCGGTATGGATGGCGTGGCCGATTGATGAAAACCGTATGTTAGGCGAAGGTAAAATATTGTTTGATGCAACTCATATGGTAGCGGATGGCAATGGTTTACCCGATGGATTAAAAATCCATCCGACGGGAGTTTTGTTTGCCACAGGGCCAGATGGAGTGCTTTTACTCTCTCCTGAAGGCAAATTGCTGGGTCAAATATTGACCGGTCAACCGACCGGTAATCTTGCGTTTAACAACGACTTTTCAACGCTCTACATCACTGCGAATAACCGATTAGTACGGATTAAAATGAAATAATCAAGGTTTTATGCGGTTGTAAAGAAAGGCTTGAGTTACATCACTCAAGCCTTTTTTATTGGAGCGCTTCGCTAACGGATAAAGGGGGATTGATAGGAGATCGAGGAGTTCTTTGTTCTACCCCTTATTTTCAGCGTGAATACTTACCGCATAAGGCTAAAACAAGGCTACAGTTACAGAGGTTGCTTAGCTGGAGTTAACAAACTGATTTTTTAATCAATTCAGCGCTAATCAACGTAAATAAAAGTGAGTCATTGCTTAGCCGTGCTGTGCTTGTATCAGCATTTGAATCACGAAATAGGGTGAAATATGGAAAAAATTAAATGCCAATGGCTGGTGTGCAGCAACTATAACGTCTTGTTTACGTTGGTATTGGCACTGTTGAGTTTTTCTGCAAAGGCGGATTGGCCCCAACAGGTAAAACAAGTCGAAGGGGAAAAACGTGTGTTAGTTGTCATAACGCCTTATGCAACGCACCCTTTGTATAGCCGCCAAATGAAAGACATTTATCAAAACGCGAGCGGCATCTCCGAGCGAGATTTAACGGTTTGGCAGGTCATTGGCAAAGACCAAGTATTAAATGAAGGGGAAGCTGTTCAATCTGAAAATAATCCAGAGCAATTAGTTGAACAGTTTAGAAAAAGTTTTAATGTGAAGGGAAGCGCCTATACAGTGGTCCTCATTGGAAAAGACGGTACCGAAAAACTTCGCCAACGGTATCCGTTATCCACCCAAAAGCTATTTGAAAAAATAGATGCAATGCCGATGAGGCAAGCTGAAATGGCGCAAGATTAGATTCGAACAATCCCACAGCAATGATTGTGAGAGTCTACCCAAGCCCGAATGATCATTTTGGTTTGGGTATTTGTCACTTCTGTTTTAGGCTTGCGCCGCCTGAAACTGCTGGCGGTATTTCAGCGGTGTTTGTCCCATAATAGTTTTGAACTGACGATGGAAAAAAGCCATATTTTGGTATCCGCATCGATCAGCAATCTCTTCTACAGATTCATCCGTGCGAACCAATAGGCCACATGCTTGGGAAATGCGGTACTCGTTCAAATATGACGTAAATGTTTTTTTAAATACGCGCTTAAAGTATTTTGAAAATGACACCGGTGTCATGCTGGTCAATTGCGCCATTTGTTCTGCATCGATCTTGGTTTGGTAGTGAGATGCAACGTAATTTAAAATGTTCTCAATGCGTTTGGATGCAGTGGAGTCTTGGTACTGAATGCCGCCGTGGCTTAGCGGTGTGCTTTGAAGCCTTGTCAGCTTTTCGAGTAGCGCAACAAATACCATTAGACGTTCAAAGGGGGGTGCATCAACTAGTTTTGTCATTTGCTGGCCCATACTTTCGACCTGTTCTCCGGTAAATAGCAAGCCAGATTCTGAATTCATCAGCAGAGCTCGAATGGCACCAAATTCCGACTTTTCCATCCAATGATCGCCTAGCAGATCAGCACTCCACTGAAAAAAGACTGAACTGACAGAGTCTTCTGAGCCCACATTACTTTTCCAACAGTGCGGTAGATTAGGACCCATTAAGGCCAGCTCACCGCCACCGAAGTGGCGAATCGCATTGCCGGTATAGGCTGTACCTGTGCCAGAAATAATATAAGTGAGTTCCCATTCGGGGTGATAGTGCCACGGAAAGGTGAAACCTTGGCCGCAATAACTGCCGGCGTAAAACGATTGTTCCTGACTGTGAGGAATATGCTCCAGTATGGGTCTCACGAATGCGCCTTCTTCGTTAATTAAGTCTCATTATTCCGTGAACTTTATCACTAAATCATTTTGATGGGAAAAATAGTACATATTTAATGTAATAGCGTATTTAGAAGTCCGCCTCAAGCACGCGTAAATTTAAGCCATCAAATTCTGAGTTGAAGAGGATAAATGATGGTGTTTGATGTGATTGTCTCAGGGCTCAACGTGGTAGACCTTTTAGTGACATTGCCGAGTGGCTATGAAGCGGGCAAAAAACACGAAGTAGAAACCATTCTAATTCAAGGCGGTGCTCCGGCAGGAAATGCAGCGTGTGGGTTGGCGAGCTTAGGTTTGCATACCGCATTTCTAGGATTCAACGGTGAAAATACGCAAAGTCAGATTGCGTTAGCAGAGCTACAACGTTGTGGTGTTGACACCCAGTTGATGCTCGATGATGCCCAAGCTCAACCCGCAATTGCACTCGTAGAAGTTGACCCTAAAACGGGTGACCGCACAGTTTTTTATTCGCTGCAAGGTTACCGCGCTCTGAGCGTAAACGACATTGTTCCGAGTTGGGTCACCAACAGCCGTTTGGTGTTTGTTGATGGGTATGACGTAGAAGGCAATTTAGAATTACTCCGTCAGGCAAAAGCCGCGAATGTGCCTTCTTTGATAGACATTGAGGCGGGCGACAAAGCAACGCTCAATACCATGCTAGAACTTGCCTCTCATGCGATTTTACCGCTCGAAGCTGCGCAAGAGCTCACCGGAATGCAACACGCAGAACAGTGTTTACGGCACTTAGCACAGATCACTGAAGGTCAGCTTGTGATCACCGATGGCGCGAATGGCAGTTGGGCTTTGCATCACAATTCCATTATTCACCAAAGCATTTTTGCGGTTGAAGTCGTTGACACCACAGGTTGCGGCGATGCGTATCATGCCGCCTATGCCTACGCGCTATTGCGCGGTGATAGCCTGGCTCAACGAATGCAGTTTGCAGCCGGGTTTGCTGCGCTCATTGCGCGCCATTTAGGAGGCCGCACATCGTTTCCTTCGGCCTCAGAAGTCCAATCTTTTATTGAATCTCATTGCAAGGCGTAAATCCATGACAATTAACTTTTTAGAACGCAAAGGTCTGGTAGAAGACCTTATGAAAAAAGCCATAAGCGCTCCCGCTCCTCGCGATAATGTTGCTATTGGCCTTATTGGTATTGGCTTTGAACTTCACTTTGACTGGGAAAAAGCTAAAGCATCCTACACGCAAGCGCAACAGCAGATGCAAGCGGTGATGACGACCAGCAACACCTTGCTCGCCGAGCCTAGCCCAATTCAAACGCGTGAAGAGCTGTTGGCTCTGCTCAACAGCTATGCGGCGAAGGGTATGAAAGCATTGGTGATTTATCAGGCATCTTATATTGCCGGTGATTTAGCCATGGCCTTGGCAACTTGGTTGCGCAATAACGATATTCCAATGTTGAGTTGGTCTCACACCGAGGTCACCGGTGGAAATTTAACAGCCAATCGGCTGTGTGGTCAGAACTTTTTACTGAATAACTTGGCATCCATGGATGTGAAATACAGCTGGGTATTCGCAGAGCCTGGTGCAGAAACGTTGAATGCATCGCTCGATCGATTTATTCGTGTCGCATCGGCAAAAGCACGGATGAAGTTTGCCAAGATCCTAATGGTTGGCGGTATGCGTGTGCCTGGCTTTTACGATTGTGAATTGAACGAAATGTCGATTTCTAAGCATTTCGGCTTGGATGTTGATCGAGTTGATTTAGCCACAGTGTGGTTACATGGCGAGAAATCATTTAACGCTGAGGTTGTGAATCCGATTGTTGAGGCGCTATTGGCTTCGCCTAAATTAGGCGAAAACAGCGTGAATGAAAAAGAACTATTTCTCTCTGTTCGTCTGGCCCTCGCTGTGGGTGACTATGCCAATCAACAGGGTTATATCGGCGTTGCGCTTAAAAATTGGCCGGAGCTTTTTGAACAATATGGTATTGCAGGGGATGGTGCAGGAGCTCTCGTTCAAGACTTAGGGTTGCCGATTGCAGATGAATCCGACATGGGAGCACTGCTGACCATGGTCACGTTCAACGAGATGACGTTGGGCGCAAGCTTACCCACGCTCATGGATTTTTCCTATGTTGATCATGCCAGCAATAAAGTGGGCATGTGGCATTGCGGCGGTAGCTCTACCAAGTTGCTGCGCGAAGGGACCACCCTAGACATGCGCAATCACAGTATTCTCGACAATTTCGACCCCAAAGAATCATGCGGCATGTTAGTGGAGTTTTTGCAAGAAACAGGCCCGGTCACTATCGCCAAATATCAGTATCCGCATGCGTCGACAGTATTTGCATTTGAAGGCGATATTGTCGATTCACCGATGCGCTACCGCGGTTGTTATGGCGAAGTGGCCCCAAAGGATACTTGCTCTAAATCGATTGCTGCATCGGTCATGAATCACGGCATGGATCACCACTGGATCATGGCACGCGGACACGTACTCGACGATTTACGTGAATTCAATTACTGGACTGATGTAAGCGAGCTGAAAACTTCAGCACCGGCCACAACCGGTCGCGGTCTCCCCAAGAAACTCGACTATTAATTGCAACTGAATATCAGGATTAAATGATGACTAATAAATTAACCCCATTGGTACAGAGTTATCGTCAGCAACAGCGTTGCTTAGCCGGTTTCAATATCAATGATATATACGACCTGCATGCCGTGGCACTGGCAGCAAATGAGTTAGATTTACCATTTATGGCAATGACTTACCCGCCTGTAGCCGAGCTTAATGGCACATACTTGTGTCGTAAAATGGTGGAC
Organism: Echinimonas agarilytica; assembly: GCF_023703465.1. NCBI lineage: Bacteria > Pseudomonadati > Pseudomonadota > Gammaproteobacteria > Alteromonadales > Echinimonadaceae > Echinimonas > Echinimonas agarilytica. The sequence goes on from NZ_JAMQGP010000003.1 coordinate 535,540, forward strand.
GGTTTTGCGCAAATTGCCAATAACGATATCTTTCTCCATTTAGATCACAGCACGTCGGTGGACCTTTGCAAACGTGCAATCGATGATGGCTATGACTCAGTGATGATTGACGGCTCACACGGCAGTCTCAAAGATAACATCGCAATGACCAAAGAAGTGGTGGCTTATGCTCGCAGTGCAGGTGTGAGTGTTGAAGCCGAGATTGGCAAAATTATGGGCCGGGATGTAGTGGTTAAAAGTGAAGATGACTATTTAGCGTCGGTTGCAGACGTTAAAGCTTTGTATGAGGAAGCGGGCCCCGATCTGGTAGCGGTTGGCATTGGAACTGCGCATGGCTTTACGCCGAGTACGCCTAAGATTCATTTCAATCGATTACAAGAGATTGCAAACGCAATCCCAGCTCCATTGGTGCTGCACGGTGGAACAGGCATTGCTGATGAAGATATTCAGCGCGCAATCAAAATGGGCATTGCCAAAATTAATATTGGAACGATTGTTCACAGCACATACATGCGCGAGGCTCACAAAGAAATTGATGCTGACATTGCATCTGCCTACCCACCCGTGGTCATGAAGTCCGTGATCCCAAGAGTTCAAGCGGTAGTACTCGACCGCTTGAAAGCGGTGAATCCTCACCTGTAACCATTTGTCCGAGGCTACTTGTTGAATCAACGACTTTCCCCCGTTTTGTCGGAGCGGAAAGCCGTTACCCAAACATGTTGAGTCGCCTCGGGAGCGACTCAGCAAAATTCATTGATACGGGCTAGTAATCGACCTTGAGTCAAGCTTGATTGTTCCATAAGCCTAATACCAAATACTCAATCACAGAGGGCAAAAGCATATGTCTATTGCAATTCCAGAGCAGGCGAAAGTCGCCGTACTGACTGAACTCAAGAAGTTCGAGTTTCAGCAACACCCGATCCCCAAAATTACCGAAGATGAAATTTTAGTCAAGGTCGAAGGCTGCGGTGTTTGTGGCACCGATGTCCATGAATATCGTAACGATCCTTTCGGCATGATTCCCGTTGTATTGGGGCATGAGGGCTCGGGGCGTATTGTTAAATTGGGCAAAAATATAGTTAAAGATTCCGCAGGAAAAGGCATAGAAATTGGTTCAAAACTCATCACAAGTATCATTCCATGCGGTGAATGTGGGCCTTGTACTAGCACTCCGGGGCGCACCAACCTGTGTGAAAATATGGGGTGTTACGGTTTAATGGGCGATCAGCCTGACAATAAATTCAATGGTTGGTTTGGTGATTATTTAGTGCTCAAAGCCGGTTCAACTTTCTTTAACGTGTCTGAATTTAGTCTCGAAGAACGCATTCTAATTGAACCAATAGCCGTTGCCGTTCACGCAGTCGAACGTGCGAAAACCACACACTTAATGAATTTCGTATCCCCCGTTCTGATTCAAGGCGCTGGTCCAATAGGTCTTTCTATCATCGCCGTACTCAAGGCGATGGGCGTACAGACGATTATCGCGGTGGATGGCCAGAACGACCGCTTAAAATTAGCCAAAGAATTGGGCGCATCTCATGGTCTTAATTTCACTGACTTTGAATCAACCGAAGCATTGGTGAACGAAGTTCAATCGTTGACTTTGGGGCGAGGTGCTCAATTTGCATTCCAATGTACCGGGAGCCCTGCGGCCGCCTCAACAGTATGGAAGCTAATTGCGAGGGGAGGAGGCTTATGTGAACTGGGCTTTTTTGTTGATAACGGCGAAGCCCAATTGAATCCTCATTTTGATATGTGCAACAAAGAAATCACGATGGTTGGCTCATGGGCATACAGCCCTGAAGACTACCCCAATGCCATTGCCTGTATGAAAAGCATCAAGCAGGCGGGCTTGCCGATCACCAAATTAGTGACTCATGCATTTCCCCTCGATCAAATTGGCGAAGCTGTTGAAACTAATATCCGAATGGAAGGCATCAAAGTGATTACAGTGAACGAGCCCTAATGCTCTCGCGTTCCAAATACTCATAGGCTGTATCTAAAGCACTCAAAACCAGCGTTTAACCGCGCTGGCTTTGTTGTTTTTAGAAGAACTTAAATGTCTTTCTACTCTATCGCTAACAGTCTTTATCAGTAGTCGTGCAAGATTTGCTACGCCATAACGGTTTCAACTGAGCATGTTGGGTGACCGCCCATTCGGTTTCGCATTAAGTTAAATTAGAATCCGCAAGCTAAGCATTCGGTTTGTAGCGAAATGATGCGCAAATAATTCCGTGGTCGCCGGTATGCGCTTGGTTATCTTCTAAATGATCATTCCACACTTGTGTATGTTTGTGTTGCCAATGGCTATCTTTTGAATTCACAAAAAACTCTTCCGAAACCAAAATATGGTCGAGAGTGTCTTTCATGCGATTGAACTCGTGTGTGTAAAATACGTCGCGATAGGATTGCAATTGCTGCATTTGCAGTGCGCTGTATAAGCTAGAATCGCTTCCTTTAGCCGTCATTGAAAGGTTCGGTTGCTCAGTAATTAGTGCCAATGTATTTGAACGTGGATCGTCATTCAGATCGCCAATTAATACGGTTGGTTTGTGCGTGCCTTTCAAGTGATTTGTGAGTAACCAACGCAATGCCGCGGCTTCTGCTGTGCGGCGAATGGTTGAAATAGCCGAGCCCATAGACTTGCGGTGTTTGGCGTTCACTTGTCCAACTTGGGCTGGTAATTTGGACTTTAAATGAGCTGCAAAAACTGTTGTTGTGGGAACGTCAGGGCGCTCAGAATGATGTATTTTAAGCTTGAGTAAGCTTCTTGAAAACGATTTGATCGACAATTCCAGCTGGTCGTCTTCTCCGTCACCATCATCCACTTTGACCATTTTTTTAAACGGGAACGCCTTAATCACCTTTTTATCACTGACCACCCAAGGCGCTTTCACTGCAACGGCTACTGCGATGTTATACCAAGATGGCTTGATAAAATGCAGTTGGTAGTGGCTCAATTCAGGGATATCGAAGGTATCGACGAGGCAGTCGGGCGACCATAGCTCCTGAAAGGCGATGACATCAGCATTCATGTTGAGCAGCATTTCGCGTGTCCATCTTCGCTTCTTTTTATAATCGGACGGTTGAACAACTTTTTTATAAACTTTCTCACCAGGTTTCTGAAAATTATAGAGGTTAAATGAGGCGAACTTGATTTCAATGGCCATACGCGTGTCCTCGCATTAGCTGCAAAAGTATTGAAACTCTTTTGGGGAATCTAAAGTGACTCTTAGGTATAGGCGGTAAATCGCACTTCACAACCGCTACTGCACTAAAAGTAGTGCAGACGGTGCTATGTTGCTACGTTTAACCATGCTCAAATCGATATGAAGAAGGGTGATTGCAAAGCACTGTGATTGAAGTTAAGTGCCTGGGGTAGACGCACTAAAACTTGATTTTTCCGCGCATGGACTTTACGTCGCCGCGTTGTGATTTTTTATCCATACGTCGACGTTGACTGGCTTTAGTCGGTTTTGTCGGACGGCGTGTTTTTATCACTTTAGTCGCTTCTAGAATGAGCTCTTTAAGGCGTTCTAGCGCTGCCTCTCGGTTGGCTTCTTGTGTTCTAAATTGCTGAGCTTTAATCACTACAACGCCGTCTTTTGTGATGCGCTGGTCGCGTAAATTAAGTAATCTCTCTTTGTAAAAAGAGGGAAGTGAAGAGCGGCTAATATCAAAGCGCAAGTGAATGGCGCTGGATACTTTATTCACGTTTTGTCCGCCCGCCCCTTGCGCTCGTATTGCTGTGAGCTCAATTTCCCACTCGGCCAAAGAGACTGAATTCGAAATAATTAACACTGCTCAATCCTTTGGTGTTTACTGAGACTGCTACATGCTATCTAAAAACTAGGTGCCTCGTCATTATTTGTTGGCTTTTAGCTTCTCTGGGCGAATCCAATGAGCGTGCCCCTCCCAAGCTTCAGGACGGCCTGTGACCGATAAATCTGCGACTACATTTTGTTCATCCTGACTGGGTTGGAAGCGTGTGTCAGGCGATGAAATCACGACATCATCGGCAGTCACTTCAATTTCGACAGGCACCAGCCACAGGCTCCATTGGTTCACATAGGGATGATCGAAAGCTGTAGACCACCACTGGCCATTGGGTCCTTGGATTAGGTTACCGTGCCCAGCATGTGTGAGTGCTTTTCTTCGCTTGCCGTATGGCCCCTCTAAATTTTTGGAAATGGCATAGTACAAATCGTAGCTGTCGGTGGGCTCATAGCCGTACCGGCCCGATGCGATATGCACGTAAAATTCGCCCATTTTTAACATCAAAATGCCTTCGTATCCCAGCGGGTGCTTGCCATCATGTTGCAAGCGAAAGGGCTTTCCGGTCACGCCTGTCATGTCGTCATTCATTGGCACAAGCCAGTCGGCACCCCACATGTAATAGGTTTGGCCGTTTTCCTGATAGAGGTGCGAGTCGATGCCTGTGCGCTCAATCGGAGCAAGCACTTCGTAAGGGCCTTCGGGTTTTCCTGAGGTGCTTCTCAATAGTCCGTGGCCTCTAACATTGGTGGAATGTGGTATCCACCACGTACCGTTTAGATAGTGAATTTCAGGTGCCCAAATGGCGATAGGATTTGTTTGAACTTGTCCGTTACGTGCCGCCCGAGGTGGTTGAGAAAAATGCCAGCTGTTGGATTGCTTGCCATCTTTCATCAGCTCCCAAACAAACCCCATGTCTTGCCACTCGGCCAGATCTCGACTGCGCCACAATTTTATACCGACGGTCTCGCCCCAAAATTGACCCGCGGTCGTGCCCGTTAAGTAGTAGTAACCATCGGGCCCTTGATGCACGAATGGGTCGCGTATTCTTTCATTAAGCGCTTGAAAGGCCGTTGAATGATCGTGAATCAAGGCTCGCTTTTGGTCGGTGGATAGCGGCTGATAATCGTTGTTTTTTGCAGAGATTGCGTTTGGCAGTAACGCGCCAACGCAATAGGCGAGGGTGATGCATAAGGTCTTCAGTCGAGTTGATTTGATGGAGCGTAAGCGAGCGTACAGGGTGAGCTGGTTTGATTGAGAGATTGGGGCCATGACGTGAGCTGATTTGTCGAACAAAGGATGCAATACACACTAGGGTGCAAGAGCTTGAAGGCGTATGGTTGAAGTTGCTTTAGAGCGATTTGAATACGGCTAAAGGTTGGTATCTGTGACGTAAAATGGGAATACCTCGGCAAGCCAAGGTACGCCGCAGTCAATCAGTATTTGACAGAACAACCATAAGGTTTAGTGATCGTTTGGCTCACAGGCTTATTGGAATTGAGCTCTATCATCGCTTGTGTGACATAGTTTGTGGCGTTTGCAATATCAGCAGGGTTGCTCGATTTAATGCTATCAATTGCGCCCATGTAAGCGAGCATGCCATCGGGCGAAATGATGTACATGTGAGGTGTTGTTTTTGCCCCATAGAGTCGACCCACATCGCCAGACTCGTCGAGTAATACATGGCTTGGAGCTGCGCCACGCTTATTGGTCAGCGCGTTTGCTTTTGCTGCATCAACATGGCCTTGTTTGCCATTCGCGGATGAAATAATCGAAAGCCACACAACACCATTTGCCGTTTGATCTTTTTGCAGTTGCTGCATATTGCCAGCGCCATAGTGCTTTTTAACGAAAGGGCAGTCGTGGTTGGTCCATTCTAAAATTACGTACTTGTCAGAGTAATCAGATAACTTCACCGTACTGCCATCTGCTGATGTGAGTTCAAAGTCAGGTGCGGGCTGTCCCACCATAGCTTTTGCGTGAACGCCAAATGCCATCACAGTTGCGATTACAAATGTTGAAATACATTTCACTAAGTTCATATTCGATCTCCAAATCCAATGTTTTTAAATGTTCTATTGCGTGCGTGAAGTTTTAGTTAAAGTGCCTCTAAGCGGTTAATTAAACCTTGAGGCGTTAAAACTTGAGGCAACACTTGGTCCTCACCGTGCCTGTCGTAAAGTACATAGAGCGGAACGCCTGCTCGTTTGTATTGGTCTAAGTATTTGCTAATTTCTGCGTCTCGGCGAGTCCAATCGCCCACCATATAAACGACGTTTAATGAACCAAAGGTATTGCTGACGTCTTCATCCGAAAACGTCACTTTTTCATTGACTTTGCAGGTTAAACACCAGTCTGCGGTCATGTTGATTAGCACGGGCTGTCCTTGTGCAATGTATTGCGCTAACGCCTGCTTGGAGTAAGGTTCAGCTTGGCCTGCTAGCGTTTGTTGATGCACCGCAGGAGCGCCGAACACCACCACAAGAAAAATACTCACAACGCCAGTGAACCCTAAACTCAGGAGTTTTGCGCCACGTTGGTAAAGCCAAATGAGAAAGCATAAACAGACCACCGCAACTAAGGTACCGATAATCATCATTGCATCGTGAGCGAGCAACAGCCAAAGCAACCAAATACTGGTAAAGAAAAGCGGGAATGCCATGGCCTGTTTAAAGGTTTCGAGCCAACGGCCGGGTTTTGGTAGCCAGCGTGACCAAGCAGGAAAGTAGCTCAGCAATACCAACGGCAGCGCCAGTCCAAATCCAAGCGACATGATAATAGCGATCATTGATAGTGGCGGTAACACAAGCGCAGCGCCTAAAGCTGGAGCCATGAATGGAGTCATGCATGGGCTGGCCACAACGACCGCCAAAACACCCGAGAGCAACGAAGACGAAGCGCCGCCTTTGTCCAATTGTTTTTGCCCTATAGACATCCACCCACCTGCAAGTTCAAATGCGCCCATTAAGCTCAGGCCCATCAGCATCATTAGCGCACTCAGTACGGCCAAGAAAAGTGGTTCTTGCAGCTGAAATCCCCAGCCTACAGCTGTGCCAGACTGCTTTAAAAGCATCAAGAGAAGTGTCAGTGCTAACAACGAAAGCTCAATACCAACAAGGTAAAGTAAACCGTGCTTGCGAGCATCTGAGGCGTCGGCATTTTTAAGTTTTACAAGGCTCACTGCTTTGAGCGACAACACTGGAAATACACAGGGCATAAGGTTGAGCAACAGGCCACCAACCAGTGCCATGATCATAAACACAACGAGCGAATAATCGGCCACTTGAGATGGGCTCTGCGCGACTTGTGGTAGCGTCAATAATGGACCTTGCGTGGCTTGTATTTGCCAACCCTTCTGATGAGCCACGGCCAATACAACTTCGGTCGCCTCTGGTAGTTGATGAAAGTACAGGCTTTTTTCGAATGCCACCTGAATCACACCGTTTGCGCGATTCCAAAGTGGCGCACTGGAAGGTGCAATTAAAGATTCATCAGCAACAAATAATTGAAGTTCAGCCGTTGAATAGTCACTCATTTGTGCGCTATCAAGAAGTTGAAATACAAGTTGTTCACCTTGGTCTTGATAGTGTGCTTGAGCATTTTCATCAAGGGCCGGAAGCGCCTTTCTGGCATGCTCGAATAATTCAGCATGCTGACTTAATTCAGGTGACTCCGACATCGGCAATGTCAGTGTAAGCTGCGCATCGCCGGGTATACAGGCTTCTTTACAGACCAGCCATTCGGCATCAAGCGTGATGGTGTAAGGGCCTTCAGATAACCCCTCTGGAACATCAAGCGGGACCATCAGCAACGAATCCCCATCGTAGCCAAAGTTTGTGATCCCAGATACATCGATGCGTTCAGGAGTGCCCCAAAGTATATCGCCATGGCTAAAGTTGGTCGGCAGGGCCCAATGGAGAGCAGGAGCTAAACCTGAGTCTCCAGGGTTTTTCCAGTAGGTATGCCAATGGTGTTCGGGTCTCAGTGCCAACCCCACCATTTGAGAGGAGCCTGGCTTGAACGCGCTAAACTCTGACACCAATTCAACCTCGATGTGAGCATGCTGTTGCGGGCCTGTCGAAGCTTCAGACGGAGATGTTGGAGAAGCTCCAAAGGCGTTTACACTCATCAAAAACGCAGTGAATAGTGCAGCAATATGCGGCATTGCAGACGAGGAAAGACCGAGCGTCATGTATTTATCTCAATAGAACATCAACCAGTAATACCACTATAAACGAAAATCATTCGCATAGGTTCAGTTTCAAATAGAGATAAACCAATGAGACTGCGGGTCAATCAAAAATAGCCACCACTTGACGGCTAATCGCAACAAGTTCGCCATGTGAGTCCCACACGTTGGCTTCAGTGTGGCCGTAGCCATCAGCCGCTTGCCGCGTGCTGGCCTGATAGGCGAACCAATCGGTGGGTTGAATGTCTGCGTGAGGGTGAATAAATTCAATACTCCAACTCATCGTACTGATGGGAGCGGGCCAACGAATGAGTTGCAGGAGCGTCGGCGGCCAGCTATCGAGCATGGCGATAAGGTGACCGTCAGTTATGCATTCGGGGGGCTCTTTAAAGCGCATCCAACCGTGCAGATGACTGGTCTTTTTGCCAGTAAACGGCCAACCTCCGTCATGTTTGGCCAATTCAAAATGTTGAATAAAGTTGGGTACAACCTTTGGAATTTGTGGAATATAACTGCGTTTCTTTGGCGCGAGCATCCCATGATGTTGTGTATTTCTTACATTTACTTTTGAATCTCGTGCTACACCAAAGCACGCCTGTGACATCACGCAAACCTTGTCGTTTTGTATCGCTTTGCCAATCACTTGCGTGGCGCTTCGCCCTTCGCGAAGGACTTCGACTTCAATGGTGAAAGGCGTATCGAATGCCAATGGGCCAATAAAGTTTGTATTCAATGAGCGCAGCACTCGGCCGCTGGCGATACACTCTTTAATCGCGGTGTATATTAGCGCTGTGGAGATCCCTCCAAATACAGTTCGCCCTTGCCCCCATGATTTTGGAATAGACAAAAAGGGCACCTGTTGAGGCGTATTGATGTGTTGCTTAGCATGGGCTATCAGTTCGTCGATATGCATGGTGACCATGAGAGTAAAAGAACTTAAAACTAAGGTATCTTTCAACTGGTCGGATGTCTAGTGCTTCAGGCACATATTTCTGGGCTAATGGTTAGAGCTCTTTGGACGCATTCAATGCCGTATTCAATAACGAAATCAGCATAACGGCCATCGAGATAGATGGCCGAGATATGCTTATTTTGCGATAAATTCGTTCGCTCGAACGATGCCACCGCCATTGAGTTCTGTGCCTTCGATCGCATCGCCGCGGTAGAGCACAGAATCATTCTGACTGACGTCACCAGCTTGCAAGCCAAGTAAGTTGTAGTTGATATCTGGATCTGCCACAACATTAGCAAGAAGCTGCACGTTATAACGCCCACCAAACTTACGATACCGTTTACTTTTGGCATTGTTTGACCCTTCATCCAAATCAATGCCTGCGTCGGAAGTTGGCGCTTCAATTCCACCGCTTACCATTTTGCTTGGGTTGTCGCTGCGCTGAACTTTGTTGTTTCCAACGTTGTTTTCGGAAAACGATGAAGCAATAGCAATTGGAGCGATAGGTTGCCCTAGCCAACGGCTTCCTGAGCCATCGCGAGGCAATTGATAAAATTGAAAATTACCGTTTTGCGGGTTCGATACGGTGGAACGAATGCCTTCGCGTGGTAAGAAGTAGGTGCCTGCTTTGGTGATATCGGACTTAAAACGGGTGTTATTGACAATGTGGCGAACGGTTCCTTTAATTTTTGTATTGGTAAAGTATCCACGTGTGTAGCCAATATCCATGGTATCAGCCCAAACCGGAGCGGTTCCAGAGTCAACCCAGATTACAAATGTAGTATTGGTTCCTTTAGTGGTTCCGCGCACTTCTATATTTTCATTAATTTTGGTGTGTGGTTTCAGAAAAATAGCGGCAAATCCACCTTCATTGCTGATGTTATGCATGACGATATTTCGATAAGCACCCTTGCGAGGGCCCGCGCGGTTCAATCGATCGGTTGGCAATCCGCTACCCGGTTCAATGCGAATCGTGATCCCGCGCTTGGCGGAAATATTTTTAAAATATAAGTCTTCGCCACTAAATGGCTGAATTACCGCATATCCGGTTGCAATATCTTCGCCACTCACGTCGACGATGTATCCCTTCTTTGGAATTCGGCTAAAGCTATCGTTGAACTCTACATTACGGAGAATATTGCTGCCGCCTGGATCATTAGATACGCCAGCTTTACCGTCATCATCAGCGACTAAGAAAATATTAGGAGTTTGGGAAAAGTTGTCTTTTTGGTGAAGCCGAGAAATAGAGAAGTTCTCGGCATATCCCACCCGAATCATGCGTTTATCTTGAAATACCTGCGATGAGTTGGCGTCAATGATAAATCGTTGATTCGATGTGGCGTTGGTTTTTGACCCAGTAGTAGTGATTTCAACGTTTTCAATCTTAGGGGAGTTACCGCCCGCTTTACCAAAATCAAATAGAATATTCTGGTTCATTTTCAACACGGTGTCGGGCTCTATTTCAATCCGTATATTGGACGGAACTTTGAGCCGGTTGAGAGTGTATGTTCCTTTTTTGATGACGACGACCCCGTTCGCGGCAGACGCGTCGAGCAGAGCATTTTGTATTTTGGCAGTGCAGCTTGCTGGGGTCGAAGCAGATGAACTTGTGCTGCAATTACCGCTATTTTGAATGGTGGAAATGACGCTATTTGTGACTTTGTTTGTGAAGTACTTTCCTTTATTTCCAATGGAGTCTGAGAATGCTGGTGCAGTAATACTTAGGCTCACGCCTGCTGTGAGAAGCGCAGCAAGCCTTATCGATTTAGACGTATTTAATGTGTTTTTCTTGTGAAGTGTGTTTTGCACTGTGATTGTTACCTATTCTGTTTATAGTTGTTTTTTAAGAAATTACAGATGGATAAAATACTCATCAAAACATCCGATGTTTATTTATGTAATATTTATTGGTGTTTTGAAAAATCAACAGTTATCGTTTCTATTTGATAGGTCGATAAACTATGCTTTGAAGTATTTTTCAAACGCTTTTGGGTGAGCTGCATAAATGGAATCGTGTTGTTTTTGAAGACTGAGTTTAGAGTGTTTGTTGGTGTGCTTTTGCCGAGTATGAATAACGGTTGTAGGCAACTTTGTGAAAGCTTTGAGTCGTTTTTGGATAGCGCTAATTTTGAATGATTAAGACGATAAAATTAAACGATGTGCGTCATATGGTTCACGGCTATTGCGTCACTCGCTCTTTTGTCTAAATCAAGATCTATTTCACAGAACTCGTTGGAAATAACCAGTGGATGTCACCGTAGTTAAATGAATCTCTGAGTCGTAAATAAGTGAAGGAGGCGTTGTTAAAAGGGGCGCTAGCTCGATGTGGATACTGCGCTAAATTTAGTATCACCCATCGAAGTATGGTGAACAATATACATGGCACTATGTTCGAGGGACTCATTGAATTTAAAAAGCCCGCATTGAGCGGGCTTTGATATGAAGCGTAGGTGTAAAAGGGGTGTTTAAGCATTTGCTTAAAGTGATTTCACACCCATGTTATAAAGGGTAAAGCCAAATATATCGGCATATTGCTCGATGATTTTGCTGGTTGGCGTGCCCGCTCCGTGACCGGCATTGGTCTCAATCCGAATCATGACTGGGTTTGGCCCGGCTTGTTTGTCTTGCAATTCCGCGGCAAATTTAAATGAATGAGCCGGTACCACACGATCATCGTGATCGCCGGTGGTAATTAAGGTTGCAGGGTAGTGCTCACCCGATTTTACGTTTTGTACTGGCGAATAACCCAGTAAATAATTAAACATGTCTTTGCTGTCTTCTGCTGTGCCGTAATCATATGCCCAGCCTGCACCTGCGGTGAATGTGTGGTAACGCAGCATATCCAAAACGCCAACAGCGGGTAGGGCAACTTGCATTAAGTCTGGGCGTTGTGTCATGGTTGCTCCCACCAAAAGGCCCCCATTCGAACCACCCCGAATAGCCAATTTACCCGGCGATGTGTAACGCTCCGCAATCAAGTATTCGGCCGCGGCAATAAAGTCATCGAACACGTTTTGCTTTTTAAGCTGAGTTCCGGCGTCATGCCATTCTTTACCGTACTCACCACCACCTCGAAGGTTGGCAACAGCATAGATGCCCCCTAACTCTAACCAGGCAGCATTGGTTGCGCTAAAACGAGGTGTAAGGCTGATATTGAATCCACCATAGCCATATAAAATGGTCGGTGTCGTGCCATTGCGTTCTAAACCCTTTTTGTAGGTGATGATCATGGGGATTTGAGTGCCGTCTTTTGACGCGTAAAAGACTTGCTCCGAGACATAATCGTTAGGGCTAAATGCAACTTCAGGTTTGGCATGCAGGGCCGATTGGCCCGTTTGGGTGTTGTAGCTGAAAATACTGGTTGGTGTTTTATAGTTGGTGAATGAGTAATACAAGGTTTGTTGATCGGCTTTGCCGTCAAATCCAGACGCGGTGCCGATGCCCGGTAGGTCAATGGTGCGGATAAGCTGACCTTGTTCGTCAAACTGTTTGACTTTTGAGATCGCATCCACCATGTAGCTGGCAAACAAATAGCCGTTGCCTTTGGTTGCATTGAGTACGTTGTTTGTTTCTGGGATGAGGTCGAACCAATTTTCTTGGCCAGGAGCGCTTGCAGAGACTTCTACAATACGCTTGTTAGGCGCATTGTAGTTAGTGATCAAAATAAGGCGTTCGCCTTCACTTGTAAGTAGCTCTGTATCAGATTCTGTATTACCTACCAAGGTGGCCCAATTGGCATTAGGTTGTTGTAAATCTTTAATAAATAGTTTGTTGCCTGAGGTTGAAACCGATGCATAAATTAGCAAGTATCGATCGTCTTCTGTTACTTGCGCACCCACGTAGCGGTGTTTTTCTGCGTCGGTACCGCCAAACACTAGTTGGTCTTCGGATTGAGGGGTGCCTAAAGCGTGGTAGTACACTTTGTGCTGGTCGGTTTTGGCAGATAGCTCACTACCTTTGGGTTTGTCATAACTGGAGTAATAAAACCCTTCATTGCCTTTCCACGCAATACCTGTGAATTTTAAGTCGACCAGAGGCTCTTCCAGTTGGCGCTTGGTTTTAGCGTCAAGCACAAAGGCTTTGCGCCAATCGCTGCCGCCTTCAGAAATTAAGTAGGTCACTAAGGAACCGTCATTTGAAAAGCTCAAGCCGCCTAACGAAGTTGTACCATCTTCGCTAAAAGTATTGGGATCGAGAAAGATTTCGGCAGGCCCTTCGTTTTGTTGACGGTACAACACAGCTTGGTTTTGTAGCCCATCATTCTTGTAGAAGTAGGTGTAGTCGCCTTCTTTAAACGGCGCACTGACTTTTTCATAATCGATGAGCGTTTTCAGCTTGTCGCGAAGCGCTTGGCGATAGGGGATCTGCTCTAAGTAATCAAACGTCACTTTGTTTTCGGCTTTGACCCAAGCGGCGGTTTCGGCGCTGCGATCATCTTCAAGCCAACGGTAGGGATCGGCAACTTCCACCCCAAAATACGAATCCACCACATCGTCTTTACGCGTGTCTGGGTATGATATAGGTGTGTGTTGAGTGAATTGATGGACTTGAGATTGAGGCTGCGACTCTGTCTGGCTACAGGCTGTGAGAGCCGACAGTAGCATCAATGAAAAAATGTGCTTTCTCATGAGCGTTCCATGTTAATTGACGTGTTTGCATAAGAGATTAAGTGGCTGATTGGATAGAGTCCAGCCAGTTCGTAAAATCAGTGCATCGACTGTGTAAACAATTGTTTCGGTTGCCGTTGCAAAAGACGTCAATGATGCATCGTGGCGTTGTGTTAGAGGCAATAAAAAAGCCAGCATGATGCTGGCTTTTGGACGCTAGTTGGGTTGACGATTACTCGGCAACAGGCATCTTATTTGGTGTGTTTGGCTCAATATCTGGGCGCTTCTCATATGGACGAATTTGAATGATCATGCCCATTAGAGGGTGGTCGAAATAGTGAATTTCTTTGCTGCGCACGCGGCGGAATTGATCCAAATGATATTGATATAAATAGGGCACCGTGGCCGCATCACTCACTAACGTGCCAGTGCTGACGGTTTGCTCATCGGTGGACGAGATTTCCTGCGGTGACTTGCGACCTGAACGACGCAATGTAATTTGTGTGTCGATGTGTAGCCAGGTTGCTAACCACACTCGTACGTCTGCATCGAGCTCCCAAACTGCAGGATTAAATACTTCAGGCACGGGGGCGTTGATGGATGATTCATCCCAGTTTGGAAGTAGAGCGTCGCCCAGCATGTCCAAGCCATCAGTGGTAGCGCTGGGACCAACTAATTCTGTATCTGTCTCTTGCGCACCTGGCACGGCTGCGCCTAGAGCTTCGCTATCATCTAAAGTTTCGATATTATTTTCAATATCTTGGGGCTCTTCAATAGCGTGTTCCCAACCATCTGAGGTGTAGCGAGATCCGAAGTTCTGGCCTCCGACTAATTTAATCGCAGGCATGCTTCGTTTACTGGTAATATCCATCCGCCAGCCGGTATGCAACATGGGTTTGTAACTGCCGCTACGATTTAGTTTTGCCACCGCATCATTGAGTTGTAATAACTCAGGCGTGAGCAAATAGGGCGAAGAGTCATCGGGTGGCAATACATGTTGAGTCATGGTCACTGGTAATTGCGACAGTTCGTCATAGCTGCGCGGCTTGGTGCATTCGCTAAGCCATTGCTCGTGCGCCACTCGCTCTTCGGGTGTCATGACGACTTCAGGCTCTGCCGGTTCAATCGGCGCTTCAATAGGAAAGCCAAATTCGTCGTATTCAACGCCCGCTTCAAGTGTGTCGATAGGCGCTTCTGCGCCTTCTTCGACAGGAACGGCAATGGGCTCTGGTTCAGGGCAGTCGGACGGCGCCAATAACATGGGGGCGATGAGATCGAGTTTGCGAATAGAGCTTTGGGTAAACTCGATGTTTTCAAAATCTTCGTCAATTTGGGTAGGATCTTGCGTTCGCGAGAACAACAAAATCTCAACTTCAAACCATCGAGCATGTGCAGCGGGCGCAATAAGGCTGCTTATAATTATTGGGGCAAGAAGATGCTTCAGCTTACTCACTAATCCTGTTCTCCTTCAGCTGCGTTTACTGCAGGGCCTTGAGCAACGATTCGATAATATCCATGCGTGATGATGGATCCGGTTCGCCCTCTAAAATGCGTAATTTGTTGGGGCCTTCCATGCGATAGTATGCAGGTTGGCTTTGAATAAGGCCAATGATCTTCTCCGGTTGTACGGAAGTGTCTTGTTGGAAAATCAATTGTCCGCTCTTAAAGCCCATCTCTACTTTGCTGATGCCAAGCTTAGCCGCTTTTAACTTGAATGCGGAAATCCTGAATAGGTTTTTACTGGCATCAGGCAACAAACCAAAACGATCGATTAATTCAACCTGCAATTCGTTCAATTCATCGTCGGTAGTGGCGGAAGCAATGCGCTTGTATAGCGACAACCGTTGGTTCACATCGGGGATGAATGTGTCGGGCAGTAATGCGGGTACCCGCAATTCAACCTCGGTTTGTTCACCAAGCAGGCTGTCTAAACTCGGTTGTTTGCCTTGTTTTAGCGCTTCTACTGCATGTTCTAACATTTCCATGTAGAGCGAGAACCCGATGGATGTAATTTGACCGCTTTGATCATCACCCAATAGTTCACCCGCACCTCGAATTTCGAGGTCGTGGGTTGCTAATGCAAACCCAGCCCCTAGATCTTCGAGCTGTTCAATGGCTTCCAAACGTTTTACCGCATCCTTGGTCATTGCTTTAGGCGGTGGTGTGAGTAAGTAAGCGTATGCCTGGTGGTGGCTACGGCCGACGCGCCCGCGTAACTGATGGAGTTGAGCTAAGCCGTATTTGTCGGCTCGATTCATGATAATGGTGTTGGCCGAAGGCACATCAATACCGGTTTCAATAATGGTGGTACACACTAATATATTGAATCGTTGATGGTAAAAATCAGACATCACCTCTTCGAGTTCGCGCTCGCGCATTTGACCGTGCGCAATCGCTATTCGAGCTTCTGGCACCAGAGTGGACAAGGTTTCAGCTGTGTGTTCGATGGTGCTGACATCATTGTGGAGGTAATACACCTGACCACCACGCAGCACTTCACGGACCACGGCCTCACGCACCAGAGTTGCATCGTATGGACGAACAAAGGTTTTGACCGCCAGTCGACGTGCAGGCGGGGTTGCGATAATCGATAAATCACGCATACCACTCATTGCCATATTGAGCGTACGCGGAATCGGCGTTGCGGTGAGCGTAAGAATGTCGACGTTGGCTCTGAGCGTTTTGATTTTGTCTTTTTGACGCACACCAAAGCGATGCTCTTCATCCACAATCAACAACCCTAAGTCTTTAAACTTCACATCAGCGGAAAGTAGCTTATGGGTGCCGACTACAATGTCTACTTTTCCGGCTTCTAAATCGGCCAAAATGGCGTTGGTTTGCTTGGTGCTGTTAAAACGTGAGAGCACTTCCACACGGACTGGCCAGTTGGCGAAACGATCGCGGATGTTTTCGTAGTGTTGCTGTGCCAGCAAAGTTGTAGGCACTAAAATAGACACTTGTTTTCCATCATTCACTGCTACAAATGCTGCGCGCATGGCAACTTCTGTTTTACCGAAGCCAACATCACCACACACCAAGCGGTCCATGGCGTTGTCACCGCGCATGTCGCGAATGACATTCTCAATGGCGACTTCCTGATCGAGTGTTTCTTCAAATGGAAAGCTCGCCGCGAATTGTTGGTAGGCCGAGTCATCCATTGTGAACTTGTAACCCGGTTTAGCGGCGCGCTGAGCGTAAATGTCGAGCAGCTCAGCGGCCACATCATGAACTTTTTCGGCAGCCTTACGTTTGGCTTTTTCCCACGTATCATTACCAAGTTTGTTCAGTGGCGCGCTATCTGCGTCTCCACCAGTGTAACGTCCGATTAAGTGAAGCGCTGAAACTGGTACGTATAATTTGTCGCCACCGGCATATTCCAAGGTGACAAATTCGTTGGTCATGCCACCGGCATCAAGCGTTTGAAGTCCAGTGTAACGACCCACTCCGTGGTCGAGATGCACCACCGGTTGCCCTATTTGTAGTTCCGCGAGGTTACGAACAACGGCGTCAGACCCCAATGACCGCTGTTTGTCGCGGCGGCGTTTTTGCATCACGCGTTTGCCGAGCAACTCAGACTCGGTGATGAACAACAGGTTGTGTTCAGGTAAGGCAAATGAGTGCTCACAGGGTGAAACAATCAAGCCTTCGGTGTCATTCGATGCGATGAATTCATCAAAGCTATCAAACGACTTTAAATGGAGTTTCATTGGTTTGAGAAGCTCAAGCAATGATTCGCGGCGACCGTCTGATTCAACACTAAACGCAATGCGTTGCTTATTGCTGTTTAGAACGTTTTGTAGTGCTTTAAAGGGCTGTGGATCTTGACCATTAACCCGAACATCAGGAATCGCTTTAGTGTTTATTTTAATGTTACCCGCGCGACGAGTCGGAGCGTCGCACAATTGCACTCGCAATGTCTTTTTCAGACGAGTCATTAAATCCTGTGGGGTTAGGAACACTTCAGAGGGCGGAAGAATAGGCCTCTCTGGGTCATAACGCCGATCTTCGTAGCGAGCTTCTACATCGCCAAAGAACTGCTCAGCAGCCTCTTGGATGGCAGGGTAGAGGGTGTAAACGCTACTCTCTGGCAAATAGTCAAACAGCGAACCGCATTGTTCAAAAAATAGCGGCAAGTAGTATTCAATACCAGCCGATGCTATGCCTCGGCTCACTTGTTGGTAGATCGAGTCTTTTTCATTGCTGATCGTGAAGCGTTCACGAAAAGCACGGCGAAATCGTTCAATACCCGCATCATCCAGTGGAAATTCGTGCGCTGGCAACAGGTTTAAATCATCTAACCGATCGGCACTGCGTTGAGTTTCAGGATCGAACAAGCGAAGGCTATCGACTTCATCATCAAAAAAGTCGATGCGCACGGGGCTATTTGTCCCCATTGGGTATAAGTCGAGTAAGCTGCCTCGGGCTGCGAATTCCCCGTGTTCCAACACTTGTTGAACCGGGTTGTAGCCGCTTGCTTCTAAACGCGTGCGTAAGGCATGCATGTCGAGCTTGTCGCCTGACTTTAATACGATGGCGTGTTGGTCGATATAACTGGCTGGCGCGATTCGCAGCATCAACGTATTGATCGGCACGATGACCACACCACGTTTCATTTGACGCAGGCGGTATAGGGTTGCGAGTCGTTGACTGACAATATCTTGGTGCGGCGAGAATTGATCATACGGCAAGGTTTCCCAGTCGGGGAATACTTGCACATCAACGCCCAAAGGCTGTGCAAAATAACTAAGCTCGAACTCCATTCTCAGAGCCGTGGCGGTATCAGGAGTGACCAATACGATAGGTGCGTCGGATTTGGCGGCAGATTCTGCCAAAGCAATGGCCAACGATGACCCGTGATAGCTATGCCAAAAACGCTGTTGGTCAGGCTGAAAAGGTAGGTCAGTTGCTACATGTGAAAACAAGCTTGGGGAAGTCATGAGTATTAGTTTCGATACAGTTGAGTAAGGTCCGAGTAATGATCGATTCGACGATCACGCAAGTAAGGCCATATACGGCGAACTTGTTCGCTTCGGTTCATATCTAATTCTGCGTACAGAATGATATTTTGTTGAGGGCTCTCTGGGAGGTGAGGGCTCGGCTCAGCTTTCGCCAGAAGCTCACCTTGCGGCCCTGCGATAAAACTATTGCCCCAGAATTGAATGCCTTGTGTGGTTCCGCTTGGATCAGGCTCGTAGCCCGTGCGATTGCAAGCTAAAACAGGAATGCCATTGGCTATTGCATGGCTGCGTTGAATGGTTTCCCATGCATCACATTGACGTTGCTGCTCGGCAGCATCGTCGCCAAGATCCCAACCGATGGCGGTGGGATAAATTAATAATTCGGCGCCAGCCATTGTCATTAATCGCGCCGCTTCAGGAAACCACTGATCCCAACACACTAAAATACCAAGTTTACCAAGGCTTGTATGAATGGGTTCAAAACCCAAATCACCGGGCGTGAAATAGAACTTTTCGTAGAATCCTGGATCGTCAGGAATATGCATTTTACGATACGTGCCCGCAATAGTGCCA
The DNA here is from genome assembly GCF_023703465.1 of Echinimonas agarilytica. Lineage (NCBI taxonomy): Bacteria > Pseudomonadati > Pseudomonadota > Gammaproteobacteria > Alteromonadales > Echinimonadaceae > Echinimonas > Echinimonas agarilytica. The sequence goes on from NZ_JAMQGP010000003.1 coordinate 554,593, forward strand.
TCTGAGTCAAGCACCACAGCCGTGTTGTGGTACAAGCCAACGGCTCGCTTTTCGAATAACGAGGTCACAATCACCACGCCACAACGCTTTGCTACTTGTGCATAGTGGTCGGTTGACGGGCCTGGAATGGGTTCCGCCAGATCAAAGGTATCGGTGTTTTCTGATTGGCAAAAGTAGCGACTTCGATGCAGCTCTTGCAGCACAACAAGTTGCGCACCATTAGACGCAGCTTTTTCAATTAGGCTGGTGGTCATTGCTGTGTTGTGTGCTAAATCATCACCGCACGTGTGTTGCAGCAAAGCACATTTGATCACCGCTGAGTGGGGCGACTGAGTTTGAGCCATTAGCGCTTTAAGCTTCCTTGAGTAAGTTGCATGGTTACACAGTGCAAACTGCCAAATTGTTGGATCAGCGAAGTGCACCGAATGGGGATTATGTCATGTTTGGGCATTACTTGGGCAAGCAGATTAATTGCTCGTTGATCCTGTGCATCATTATAAACGGGCAACAGCACAGCACCATTGATGATCAAAAAGTTGGCATAGGTAGCCGGAAGCCTTTGGCCTTCAGCATTTGTTTTAACGCTGGGCCAAGGTAATTCGATTGTAGTGTATGGCTTACCATCGGCATTTAAAGCTTGGCTTAACTCATTCTTCATGGCGTTGAGGGCTTCAAAATGCTCGTCATTTGGGTCGTCGCAGCCTTGGAATACAATGGTATTGTTCGGCATGAATCGGGCGAGCGTATCAATGTGGCTATCGGTGTCGTCGCCTGCCAGGTGGCCGTGTGTGAGCCAAATGATGCGTTGATGTTGGGTCAGCTCTAGCACCGTGCTCTCAATCTCGTCTCGGCTCAAGTGAGCATTACGGTTAGGATTGAGCAAACATTGTGTCGTGGTCATGACGGTGCCGTTGCCGTCGGATTCAATACTGCCGCCTTCAAGCACAAAATCGGTGTTGGTTAATGGATGCAAAAAATGATTGGCGTCGGACACATGTTGATTAATATCGTTATCTAGGCTCGCACTGTATTTACTGCCCCAACCGTTGAATTGCGCGTTGAGCAAGTATCCACCGGTTAAGCTCAGTGGGCCGTGATCTCTTGCCCAGCTGTCGTTGTTGGGGATCACCAGTAAATCCACGCGGGACATGTCCAGCTCGGCATGACACAGTTGTTTGCGTACGTTATCCAATAGGTGTTGAGTATGGCAATTAATGAGCAGAGCCTGATATTGATTGATCGCTTTGGCGATCTCAACAAAAGTAGCCTGCACGTCGGTGAGCATGGCAGCCCAGTCGGTTTTGGCATGTGGCCAGGTGAGCATGACTGCATCTTGCGGTGCCCATTCGGGCAACCATGTGGGGGGGGGCGAACTCAACACGGTTTACTTACGCTCCTTTAATTGGCGTGTTTGAATGTGCAAAGTGGCACGAATTAAGTGTTCTTGGTCGGTTTCGCGCATACGGATCAGGTCCAAAGAAATAGTGTAGAGATCATTCTGCATTTCTACTGCTTTCACTTGGGCATAGGCATAAATAGCCACAGATTCTTCGGGTAAGAATATTTTAAGGCGAGCATGGTCGCCAACATTAAGAGCCTTGGTACTGGTGTATGTAATGGCGCTGCCGCTAATAGAAGTGGTTTGAAAGCGCTCGCTGGCATCATCTTGCAACGATAAAACGTAGCCCATAATGACATCGATTTTACGAGACTGCATTTTCAAGTATTCGGCCAGATCTTGGCTGTATTCACCAATGTTTCTTAGACTTCTGAGTGCGGCTGAGTCAATATGTGCAGCCTCAGAGCTGACTAAAAATGGTGCTGGAATTTCAGATGCGAAGGTGACTTCGTCAGGAACTGATTCTGATTCAGTCAATCGTTGTACATTGACACTGCATTGGTAATTGACGCTAAAGTACTCGTTGTTGTCCATGAAACCTCACCTTTAACTTGTTCTCTGATCCGTTCTGCCCTTATTATCCAGTAACTTGCTGTTGCGGTAAAACTTTTGAATAACTTCAGGTAAAACATGTTTCGGCCCCCAACTCTATTTATCGGTCTGCGTTATGCTCGGGCCCGCAAAGGAAGCGGTTTTGTTTCCTTCATCAATTTCTTCTCCACTGCGGGTATCACCATAGGCGTTATGGCGCTCATTGTCGTGGTTTCTGTCATGAATGGTTTTGAAGGAGAACTGAAAAAGAGAATTTTAGGCCTCGTGCCTCAAGTGGTGTTGTTACAACAAACACCCATCGATGCACTCACGCAGAGTCGGGCAATTGAAACGTTGCAACAACATCCAAATGTGCTGGGCGCGGTGCCTTTTATTGAGTCGCAAGCATTGGTCCAATCGAGCAGCCAAATGACTGGCGTGCAGATGATTGGTATTGATGTTGCAACGGAACAAGGCGTGTCTCCGCTCTCTCGGTCGATGGTGCGGGGTGAGTTGAGTGATTTAACGCTGCATAAATATCAAATTTTAATGAGTCGAGTGCTGGCTTCTAAGCTGGGCGTGTCGGTTGGTGATTCAGTGCGATTATCTGTACTGGAAGGCGCGCGCTACACGCCGGTTGGCCAAGTGCCAAATCAACGCCGGTTTGTGGTGGGGGGCTTGTTTGATATGGGCTCTGAGGCCGATTACAGTTATGTCTATGTGTCGATGAAAGATGCTGCACGTATGACGCGTAAACCTGCCGGCAGTGCAGAAGGCATAAGACTGTATTTAACAGATGCATTTCTTGCTGACACCTTGGTTGGCGAATTTAGCCGCAGCACACAATGGCAAGATTGGATCATTCATAGTTGGCAGATCAGCCACGGTGATTTATTTTCAGCGGTGAAAATGGAAAAAGCCATGATGTGGTTGTTGCTGCTGCTGATTATTGGGGTGGCGGCATTCAACATTGTCTCGGCCCTATTTTTAATTGTTGCAAACAAACAGTCTGACGTGGCCATTCTTCAAACATTAGGCTTAACCCCCCAACAAATTACACAAGTATTTATGGTGCAGGGCTGTGCTCAAGGTGTACTTGGCGCAATCATGGGTACCTTTGTTGGGCTGTTAGCTGCCGCTAATTTAGATGTGGTATTGGCAGCGGCTCGCATTCAAGTGGTTGCTACACCTGGGTATGGCGCTTATAGCCTGCCCGTTGATATTCAATATACGCAGGTTGCTGCAGTGGCCGCACTTGCTGTTTGTATGAGTTTTTTAGCTACGCTGTATCCAGCGCGACAAGCTGCATCAGTAATGCCAGCGGAGGCTTTAAGGTATGACTAAGTCGCTACTCAAAGCGCATCACATTAGTAAAACGTACAAGGAAGGTTCGTTAGAAACGAATGTGTTGGATGATGTGAGCTTCGAGTTAATGACGGGCGAAATGCTCGCCGTTGTGGGAAGTTCAGGTTCGGGTAAAAGTACCCTCATGCATATCTTGGGCTTATTGGATCATCCCACGTATGGCGAATTGATGTGTGGTGAAGACGATTTGTTAAAAATGAGCCGTCGCGCATCCGCTAAGTATCGTAATGAGCACATGGGTTTTGTGTATCAGTTTCATCATTTATTAACTGAGTTTAATGCGGTTGAGAATGTAGCCATGCCGCTGTTAATTGCGGGGCAGCCTGTTTACAAGGCTCGTAAGGCGGCCGAACAGTGTTTGAAACGAGTTGGCTTGCAACATCGGTTTAAGCATCGTCCTGCTGAGCTTTCGGGCGGAGAACGTCAACGCGTTGCCATTGCCCGAGCGATTGTTAATCAGCCCCGTTTGGTGTTGGCAGATGAACCAACGGGTAATCTCGATCATGAAACTGGATTGAGCGTTTACCACTTGCTACGCGAGTTAAACCAGCAGCTCGATACGAGCTTTGTAGTCGTCACTCACGATTTAACCTTGGCGGATAAACTCGACCGTCAGCTGGTGTTACGCAACGGAAAGCTGGTGGACTGATGGCTGCAAAACTATTCCGACCCATTGCTTTACTGACCGCGTTGCGATTTATGTCGGGACGCCGCAGTAGTCGTATGGTGTCGTTTATCAGCTCTTCGAGCACCGTGGGGATTGCTGTAGGAATTACCGCAATTATTTTGGTGTTGAGTGTGATGAATGGCTTTGAGCGAGCGCTGAGCGAACGTTTGTTGGCGGTGATACCGCATGCTGAGGTTGTGTCGCTCACTGAGCCGATGACCAATTGGCAGGGCTTTAGCGCCCAGTTGGAAGCTCGCGATGACATTGAAGCTGTGGCTCCTTTTATCAATATTAACGGTATGGTGTCGCACGGCGAGCAGATGCGAGCGGTACAGGTCAAAGGCATTGATCCGAGTTTACAAAGCAAGGTTTCAGCGTATGCCGATTATTTGTATCCCAATGTGAGTCAAAGTTTAACGGGGCGTGAAATTATATTAGGCGGCGGCATTGCCGATGCTTTAAACGTGGAGGCTGGTGACACTATCAATGTGCTCGTGCCCAACGAATCTCAGCCAAATCGTTTAAGTGCGCCGAAAAGTTACCCGTTTGAAGTCGTATCGATCTTTCGTTTTGGCGGTCAAATAGACGGTCTGACTGCCTATATCCACATTGATGAGGCTCGGGTCTTGGCTAATTTAGACTTTGGGGTAAAAGGTTTAGAGCTTAAGGTTCAAGATATATTTACCGCCAATAAAGCTGCCTACTCAGCAGGTGCGAGCTTGCCCATGTATGTTTACGTGTCTGACTGGATGCGCGCCAACGGCCATGTCTATCACGATATTCAAATGGTTCGTGGCATTGTTTACCTCGTGATGGTGCTAGTTATAGGCGTAGCTTGTTTTAATATTGTGTCGTCACTTGTGATGGCCGTACAAGACAAACGTTCTGAAATCGCTATTCTGCTGACCATGGGAGCGTCGGGGCGCATGATTATGTCGACGTTTGTATGGCAGGGAGTACTGACTGGCGTGATTGGTGTTGCCTTTGGTGCCGCTGGTGGAGCTTTGTTGTCGGTGTACTTGGGTGACATTTTACACGGCGTTGAATCTGTCATTGGCCAAACCATGCTGTCGGGCGATATTTACTTTATTGACCAAATACCCAGCGAGTTGCATTTGCAAGATGTGCTGACCGTAAGTGTGGTGGCGTGGGTAACGGCGTTCACATCTACGTTATACCCAGCCTGGCGCGCAAGCCGTATCTTACCGGCTAATGAATTGGGCGGGCACTAAAGCGAATTTGTCAGCTCTAAAAGGTTGTTGAATACTAACAGCCTTTTTGTTTCAGTCGGATTTACGTTGGCGTTTTTGCCAAGCACGAACCACGCTCAGCCGCCATAGCAAACGAATCGCAATGTAGCCCAAGGCTCCAAAGACAACGCCACAAATTAAGCATCCTGCAAAAAATGCTGGGCCAAGCTGCACCACGCTGGCTTTTAACCATTCCCAACTGAGCTCAAACGTAAACTGATATTCAGGCGCGCCTGTGGTGAATACGCCTACTTTATAAGCAAAATAAAACATGGGTGGCATGGTGATTGGATTGCTGATCCAAACCAATGCAACAGATAGTGGCAAATTGACATGAAACAGAGCCGCAAGCAGAGCTGCAACGATCATTTGTGATGGGATCGGAAGAAACGCAACAAATAAACCGATGGCGAAAGCACCCGCGGCACTTTTTCTATTAATATGGAAGATGTTTGGGTCATGCAGGATGCTGCCCAAAAAGCCAAGATTCTTGTTGGACCTCAACGCCTCTGGCGTTGGCATGATTCGTTTTATCGTTTTTCTTGGCATTTCTTAACTACTACTTAAAACGTCACGGATGATGTTGAAACTATTCATACTGGTCATTTTGTCCGCTAATCTATGGACAAAAATGCCAACCGAAAGCGAGATAATACTCTGTGCTGCGGTTGCCTGCATCTGTTTATTTCGAAAACGGATACGGTTCCTAAGCGCGGTATTTTTGGGCATCGTTATTATTGGTTTTCATGGGCACACATATCAAAACGCAGTGACCGAGATAGACTCCCGTTTGTCTCCCCTAAGTATAACGCTAGTTTCTGTAAAGCGCGGTGGTGAGCATCAAAGTACGCGAGTTATTGCAACAGTGGAAGGCCTACCTTCGCGATACCGAATCCGGCTGAACTGGAAAGACACACTCGCGCCTCCTCATATGGGGCAGTCTTGGCAAGTGGTTGCTAAAACGAAACCGCCACACGATCTAAGTAATCCCGGAGGTTTTAACTATCGCCGCTATTTACTGAGCAACAATATTGTCGCTAGCGGGTACGTTACATCAGCAACCTTACGCCATGACCGTGAGCATCGTGAATCTTTTGTGACCTCAAACCTAAGAACCGTGAAATATGCACTTGAGCAACATTCATCGTCGGCATTAATGCTTGCAATGGCGTTGGGAGACCGTAGCGAGATGACCCCTCAATTATGGCAAACCCTAGCTAATACGGGAACGGCGCATTTAATGGCGATTTCAGGCTTACACCTTGGCATCTTGTTCACACTTGTAGTATTCGTATTGCGCGGATTGGTGTCGGTTGGTCGCTACTTGGGGTGGATCCGTTATGCGCGACCCACTGTGTTTGTGTGGTGGCTGGCACTCGCTGTGTGTGCGGTTTATACGGTAGTGACGGGAATGGCCGTGCCGACTGTTAGAGCCTTGCTGTTTGCGGGTGTGGTTACCACTATGTTGCAATTGCATATTCGCATTCGCCCGTTTCGGTTGGTGTTGTTAGTGGCTGCCGCGTTGCTCATCATTGCTCCCAATATGGCCTATAGCACCAGTTTTTGGCTGAGTTTTTCTGCGGTTAATGCGGTGTTCGTGGGCATTTGGGTCTCTCAGTCCTGCGGATGGCGACGATGGCGTGCCTTGGTCTGTGTTCAATGCGCAGTGGTGGTGTGTTTACTACCGATTCAGCTGGGAGTTTTTGGCCAGCAAAGTTTACTTGCTCCATTGATTAATTTAGTGGCTATTCCATGGATTAGTTTGAGCATCTTGCCGATGATTTTTGCCGGTGCGGTGTTGTCGTTGTTTCTACCTATTATTGGCTACTGGTGTTTTTTTGCTGCCGATTGGCAACTAGATATGTTAATGGTCGGATTAACGTATATGGGCGCACTTGAATGGCAAATTTTATATTCAGATGTCATCGGTGCTTGGATGCTATTTTGCGTGGGCTTGCTTGTGGTGATGAGCATGATGGTATCAAAAGCCCATACGATTGGAGCAATGGTATTGCTGGTGGCGGTATTAGGAGGGCAGTACTTTCGGAATTTTCAGACTGCATTCACTGTTGAGTTTATTGATGTCGGCCAGGGGCAGTCGGTATTGGTGCGTGAAGGCTTTGATGTGGTTTTGTACGATGTGGGAGCGGCTTTCAAAAGCGGATTTAACATGGCCGACCAGGCGGTGATTCCATACTTACGAAATATTGGTGTGTCGACGATCGACAGTCTCATTTTGAGTCATAGCGACAATGACCATGCTGGTTCCGAAGCACATCTGCGAAAGGTTTACCCTGTTGCCGAACGCTGGCAATCATGGCCGTCATCGGATAGTGGAAAGCTCTGCAAGCCACCTTTAACCATTGCTACTGAGCGCTTGCATGGTTACTTTTTAAGTCCTTCAGTGATCGGCGATAGTGATAACGACAATTCATGCGTGTTAAAAATTGAGTCCAGCGATACGCAAGTTCTGCTCACCGGAGACATCAGTCGAAAACAAGAGAAAAATCTAATGCAACAATGGCCTCGCGAGGTTTTGGAGGCTGACGTGATGTCAGTTCCACATCATGGCTCTGGTACTTCTTCGTCCGTTTCGTTTATTCAGCGCGTGAATCCTCAAATAGCAGTGGTGTCTAGTGGCCATCGAAATCGTTGGCGATTTCCTCGCGCAGAAGTGAGCCGTCGGTACCAGAATCATGCTGTGGAGCTATTGAATACTGCGCAGCTTGGATTGGTAAAGCTACAATGGAATGAAGACCGCTGGAATTCCGAAGGTTATTGTGATTTAACATGGCCTGTTTGGTATCGCTGTGCTGACCCCATGCAGGATCACGATTAGATCGGGATAGCCGATTTTAAAGGGTGGTTGGAGTTCAGCGCTGACCCAGTTAGAATGTGCCCTCAAATTTTATGCGAACAGGTTCTTATGTCCACCGAAAAGCCTAGTGATTACCGCCGCTTACTTAAATATGTTGTGCCTTATCGGCTCGCTTTTTTATTCTCTATTGTTGGCATGCTCGGTTATGCTGGTGTTGATACGCTGTTCGTTTATACCATTCAACCGCTCATCGATAATGGTTTGTCGAACCCCGATAGCAAAGTGCTTTTGTATGCACCTATTTTTGTCATAGTGGTGCTGTTTTTACGTGGAGTGTGTAGCTTTATTGCCAATTACGGGCTCGCTTGGGTGGGCTCCAAAGTGGTCATGGTCATGCGCCAAGAAATGTTTGCCAGATTGGTTCATTTACCGGTGCCATTCTTTGATAAGAACACCACAGGTGATTTAATTTCTAAGGTCACCTTCAATACCGAACAAGTATCGAACGCTGCGAGTAAAGCCATTACGACGCTCATTCAAGAAGGCGCGTTTGTCATTGGCCTGCTGTGCATGATGTTCTATTACAGCTGGCAGCTATCTCTCATTTTCTTATTGATTGGTCCGCTCGTTGGCTTTGTTGTGAACAAGGTAAGCCGACGCTTTCGGAAGATATCGAAAGGCATTCAAAATGCGATGGGTGAAGTGACCACAGCAACAGAGCAAATGCTGAATGGGCACAAAGTGGTGTTGTCCTATGGTGGCCAAGATATTGAAAAAGATCGCTTTAACAAGGTCAGTAATCACACGCGCCAGCAAATCATGAAAATGCGTTCGGTGGAAGCCTTGTCGTCGCCAATTATTCAGGTAATAGCCTCATTCGCATTGGCCGGAGTGTTGTTTGTTGCGAGTTTGCCGGGCATGGTTGAAACCCTTACGGCAGGTACATTTGCGTCGATGGTCACTGCTATGATCATCATGCTCAGACCACTTAAAAAATTAACCAGTGTGCAGTCAGATTTTCAGCGTGGCATTACAGCGGCTCGTTCTATCTTTGAAATTATTGATGAGATTGAAGAAAAAGATAGTGGCACCAAGGCTCCGACCAGAGCGCAAGGAACCATTGAATTTAACAAGGTAACCTTTACCTATCCGGGCAAAGAAGTACCCGCTCTGCAAGATGTGAGCTTCAATTTAAAGGCCGGGCAGTCGTTGGCGTTAGTCGGTCGTTCCGGCAGTGGTAAGTCGACCATTACTCAATTACTGACCCGTTTTTACGAGGCTGAGTCAGGGCAGATTAAGCTCGATGATGAGTTGGTCGGAGACTACACTTTAGCGTCATTGCGCCGACAAATTGCAGTTGTTTCGCAGCAGGTCATTTTATTCAATGATTCGGTGGCAAACAATATCGCTTATGGTCTTGAAGGGCAGGTTACGCGTGAGCGTATTATTGACGCGGCTACCAGTGCTCACGCAATGGAATTCATCGAACAACTGCCAGATGGTTTAGATACCGAAATTGGACAAAACGGCGTGATGCTGTCTGGTGGGCAACGTCAACGCTTGGCTATTGCGCGCGCGATATTGCGTGATGCGCCAATTTTGATCTTAGACGAGGCGACATCAGCACTCGACACAGAATCAGAGCGATATATCCAAGAAGCATTGGAATCTTTACAGCAAAACCGAACGTCCATTGTGGTGGCTCACCGTCTTTCGACCATCGAAAATGCTGATGTGATAGCCGTGGTGGATGAAGGGCATATTATTGAGATGGGCACGCATACCGAGCTGCTTCAACGCCAAGGTGCGTACGCCCAGTTACACCAAATGCAGTTCAGCCAATAGAACCGTCATAAATGCAGCCGATTCAACTTGCTTGGCAACAGAAATTTTCTTGGACACTGGCTCTTTGGCCGGTGTCGTTGCTCTTTAGCGCAATTGCATGGCTGCGACGCACGCTTTATCAAAAAGGTTTGTTGCAATCTTACCGACCATCGGTGCCTGTGATTGTCGTGGGCAACATTACCGTTGGTGGAAGTGGTAAAACGCCCACTGTGCTTTGGCTTATTGAGTTGCTGAAGAGCAATGGTTACAAGCCGGCGGTGGTGAGCCGAGGTTATGGCGGCAAAGCACCTCATTACCCGTTTTTAGTGACTGCAACTTCGCAGCCAGCTGAATGTGGTGATGAGCCTTTGTTAATCGCTAAAAGAACAAACTGTATCGTCGTTGTTGATCCGCTACGAACTCAAGCAGCCCAAAAAGCAGAGCAGTTGGGCTGTGATGTGATTGTGGCTGATGATGGGCTTCAACACTATGCGCTACAGCGCGATATTGAACTTGTGGTGATTGATGGACAGCGTCGTTTTGGCAATGGCTACCGGCTACCCGCAGGGCCACTGCGAGAAGGACGCTCGCGTTTAACCAGCGTGTTTGCTTGTATTAGCAATGGCGGTGAAGCTGAGGCTTGCGAGTGGGCTATGTCATTAATCCCAGCAAGCCAATGGATGAACGTAAACTCCAGTGTGACCGCAACCAGTGCAAGCTTTGCGGGCAAGCGGATTTTACTTGTTGCTGGTATTGGCGACCCAACACGATTTTTCGACACCGCCGCAGGGTTAGGGGTGAGCGGTGATACAATGCCATTGGACGACCATGCTGAGATTTCTGAGTCGCAGTATCGACGTTGGCAAAAAGATTATGATGTGATTCTGATGACGGAGAAAGACGCGGTAAAATGCAGTCAATTCGAGGCCTCAGAAAGTTATTATTTACCCGTTAATGCATTGATCGACGCATCGCATTCAGCCAAGTTATTAAGCCGATTGCAAGATGTAGTAAAGACTCTCAATTCGCATCCACGGGATCATTAAAGGAATTTGCCGTTATGGCTTTTGATATTCAGCTATTAGAAATTCTTGCGTGCCCAGTATGCAAAGGAAAACTCACATTCGATGCAACCGAAGAAGAGCGCTTGGTGTGCCGATTTGATCGCCTTGCATACCCGATTAACAAAGGGATACCGGTTTTAATTGAAGAAGAAGCTGAAACACTCTCCAGTGAAGAGCTACCCAAATGAGTTTTACGGTCATTATTCCTGCGCGTTACCAATCGTCGCGTTTACCCGGTAAGCCATTAGCGGACATCGGCGGAAAACCGATGGTCATTCATGTAGTTGAGCAGGCTCAACTCTCAGGCGCATCTCGTATTGTGGTGGCTACAGATGATGAACGTATTGCTGAAGTCGTCACTGAGTTTGGAGCTGAAGTGTGCATGACGTCCGCTCATCATCAATCGGGTACCGAGAGACTGGCAGAAGTGTGCGAAATGCTTGAGTTGGCAGACGACGAAATTATTGTCAATGTGCAAGGTGATGAACCGCTGATTCCGCCAAGTAATATTCGGCAAGTGGCTGAAAATTTAGCCAATAGTCATGATGCAGGAATGTCGACACTGGCAACTCCAATTCATCGTACCGATGAGTGGCTCGACCCGAATGTGGTGAAGGTTGTGTATAACGCGCAGGGGCATGCATTGTACTTTTCTCGTAGTGCAATGCCGTATGACCGAGATGGCTTGTTTGAGGATGAACCTGCACTCAAAACACGTTTTTGGCTGCGCCATATTGGTATTTATGCGTATCGAAGTGGATTTATTCGCCGCTATATCAATTGGAAACCATCGCCGCTTGAACTCATCGAATCGTTAGAGCAATTGCGCGTACTTTGGTATGGCGAGAAGATTCATGTGGGCGTTGCTCCTGAAGCACCACCGCATGGAGTTGATACTCCGGAGCATTTGAACCTGATTCGAGACATTGTGAACGGTCTCGATTCTGAATAAATTGGCGCAGTGTCACAAATTTGAATTGTTTTTGGCGTCTTTAAAACACTGCAACACCTTGTCGTTAAGCTTATTTTGCTCTGTTAGTAAGCAATTGCCATAACGTAAACTAATTGCGCTGGCACTGGTCTTGTCTTGTTTATAATGTGCATTATCCCATGCTTGCTCCATGCACATGTCGGCGTGCGGAGCGAGCTGAACGGAGCACTCTTCTTGAGTCACACCTAAGCAGCTAATGTAGCGCTGTTGAGTACATATAATATTAATGCCGTCTTGCTTAAAAAATAGATCGGGCGAAGCGTCTGTTTGGTCTGCACATGAGGCCAATAGAACGATGCTTGCAAGGCATAACAATATTTTCATGGTCAATCCTTTCATTCAATCTATTTAGCATACAAAAAAAGCGGCATATTGCCGCTTTTTTTTAAAATGCCCTTAAGTTCTCTAGAACTTACGGCTATCAGCACCGGTATATAATTGACGAGGACGGCCGATTTTATTATCTGCGTCTGCGTGCATTTCATTCCAGTGAGCAATCCAACCAACTGTGCGCGACAGTGCAAAAATCACTGTGAACATGTTTGTAGGAATGCCAATTGCTTTGAGAATGATACCCGAGTAAAAATCAACGTTTGGATAGAGCTTCTTCTCAACGAAGTAAGGGTCTTCCAAGGCAATTTGCTCAAGCTTCATAGCAACATCAAGCAATGGATCTTGAATGTTCAAGTGATCCAACACTTCATGACACGTTTCGCGCATTACAGTGGCTCGTGGATCGTAATTTTTGTAAACACGATGTCCGAAGCCCATAAGGCGGAATGGGTCATTCTTGTCTTTTGCTTTTGCAACATACTCGTCGATACGGTCCAATGAACCGATTTCTTCAAGCATGTTCAAGCAGGCTTCATTTGCGCCACCGTGCGCTGGGCCCCAAAGCGATGCAATACCAGCGGCGATACATGCGAATGGATTAGCACCCGATGAGCCCGCTAAGCGAACCGTTGATGTTGATGCATTTTGTTCGTGATCAGCATGCAAGATAAAAATCTTATCCATCGCGTCAGCGATAATTGGATCAGGCTTATATTCTTCGCATGGTGTCGCGTACATCATATGCAAAAAGTTTTCTGCATAGTTTAAGTCATTGCGAGGGTACATGAAGGGCTGGCCAACATTGTACTTGTAACACATTGCTGCAATCGTAGGCATCTTAGATACCAAACGAAACGCTGCTACTTCGCGATGACGAGGGTTTTCAACATCGAGTGAGTCGTGGAAGAACGCAGACATTGCGCCAACTACGCCACACATGATCGCCATAGGGTGAGCGTCACGACGGAAGCCTTTGAAGAAACTTACCAATTGATCGTTAAGCATTGTGTGCTTGCCAACCATAGCGACGAATTCTTCAAGTTGTTCCGCAGATGGTTTCTCACCATACAAAAGCAAATAAGAAACTTCTAAGTAGCTAGAATTATTTGCTAAATCTGCGATTGGGTAACCGCGATGCAACAACACACCTTGGTCACCATCGATATATGTGATGGATGATTTACATGAAGCTGTAGAAAGAAAGCCTGGGTCGAACGTGAAGTAACCGTTTTTTCCCAAAGCTCGGATGTCGATGACATCATGGCCAGCAGTTCCACTCAGTACAGGGAGTTCGATTTCCTTCCCACCAATGTGGAGTACTGCATTTTTTTCAGCCATAGGGTATCTCCTTGCGATTTTATTATGTGTGCTCTTTGCAAGGCACGTGCTCGAATAAGCGGCCTATTACTATCCAGATCCGGCCACAAAAGTCAATTTAATTGAGCGTTTGAATGCTAATGGTGCAAGCGCACTATCTTAGAACGTACTAATGCGATTTTGGTTCACATTTTAGCCCCAATTTAGCCCATTTAAATAAGACTTTAGTAGCAATTGTATTTATTTGAACCCCTCAGTATACTGCTTCGGTGCAGCCTGCGCGGGTGTTGCTTCTTCTTCGTGCATGCATCGGAAGTGGATTTAACAGAATCCGGTTTCACCTGAGCTTAAATGTGACGTTTTTGTTAATTTTAAGCGCTCGGGCTGCTCTGATAATTAAAACTATAGAGAGCTTAGTGAGCCTAACGTGAATAAAAATAGACCGGTCAATCTGGACCTCACTACTGTAACATTTCCTGCGACAGCGATCGCTTCTATCTTGCACCGTGTTACCGGTGTGATCATGTTTTTCGGTATAGCAATTTTGATTTGGTTGTTAGGGTTGTCCCTTTCATCAGAACAAGGTTTTGCAGATGCCGTTGCCGTGATTAATCATCCTTTTGGTAAGTTCATAATGTGGGGAATCCTCACAGCACTGGCATACCACCTTGTTGTAGGCGTTCGTCACCTCATCATGGATTTGGGTGTTTGGGAAGAGCTAGAGTCGGGCATAAAAAGTGCTCAAGCGTCGTTTGTAATTTCTGCTGTGCTGGCAGTTTTGGCAGGAGTATGGCTATGGTAATGCAGGCATCTAGCCTCGGACGCAATGGCGTTCAAGATTTCATCTTATTGCGTTGTTCGGCAATTTTGTTGCTGGCCTACACAATTTATATTGTTGGTTATTTAGTCTGTACTCCTGAAATGACGTATGAAGTATGGTCAGGCTTTTTTGCATGCATGACGACCAAGGTGTTTACCCTAATTACGCTCATCGCGTTTTTAGTACACGCTTGGATTGGCTTGTGGCAGGTGCTGACGGATTACGTAAAACCTGCGGGTCTGCGTGGTTCACTTCAATTCGTTTTGAATGTCGTTATTCTCGCTATTGTTGCGAGCGGCATTTTTGTTCTTTGGGGAGTGTAAATGGCTATTCCAACGTACGAGTTTGACGCCGTCGTAATCGGCGCAGGCGGAGCGGGCATGCGCGCCGCTTTACAAATTACTGAATCGGGCCAAAGTTGCGCTTTGTTGTCCAAAGTATTTCCAACCCGTTCTCACACTGTATCTGCACAAGGTGGTATTACCGTTGCTCTAGGTAATGCACATGAAGATAACTGGGAATGGCACATGTACGACACCGTGAAAGGTTCTGACTACATTGGCGACCAAGATGCCATTGAGTACATGTGCAAGACTGGGCCAGAAGCAATCACAGAACTTGAGAACATGGGGCTTCCATTTTCTCGCTTTGAAAATGGCCGTGTTTATCAGCGTCCATTTGGTGGCCAATCTAAAGCTTTTGGTGGCGAGCAAGCTGCACGTACTGCTGCAGCAGCTGACCGTACAGGGCATGCACTATTGCACTGCCTGTACCAACAAAATATCAAAAATAAAACCAACGTTTTTTCTGAGTGGTATGCGCTCGACTTGGTGAAAAATCAAGATGGCGTTGTGGTCGGTACCACTGCTATCTGCATTGAAACCGGTGAAGTCGTTTACTTTAAATCTAAAGCCGTTGTACTAGCCACAGGTGGTGCAGGGCGTATTTACGCATCGACGACCAACGCGCATATTAACACTGGCGACGGTGTTGGCATGGCCATGCGTGCAGGGGTTCCTGTACAAGACATGGAAATGTGGCAATTCCATCCAACAGGAATTGCAGGCGCAGGCGTACTTGTCACTGAAGGTTGCCGTGGTGAAGGCGGTTACTTGTTGAACAAAGACGGTGAGCGCTTCATGGAGCGTTATGCTCCGAATGCGAAAGATCTGGCGGGCCGAGATGTTGTCGCACGTTCAATTATGACTGAAATTCGTGAAGGTCGTGGTTGTGATGGTCCTTGGGGCCCACATGCTAAATTGAAACTCGATCACTTGGGCAAAGACGTACTCGAATCACGCCTGCCTGGTATTTGTGAGTTGTCACGCACATTTGCTCATGTTGATCCAGTGCACGAACCTATTCCTGTGATTCCGACCTGCCACTACATGATGGGCGGTGTACCGACCAATGTGAATGGACAAGTCGTTGGACGTGATTCAAGCGGCAACGAAAAAATCGTTGAAGGCTTGTTTGCGGTAGGTGAGATTGCTTGTGTCTCTGTACACGGTGCAAACCGTTTAGGTGGTAACTCGCTGCTTGACTTAGTCGTATTTGGCCGTGCTGCGGGCAAATACTTAGGCGAAGCGCTAGCGAATTCATCAGAAGCACGTGATGCCTCTCAATCTGATTTAGATGCTGGTCTTGCGCGTTTGAACCGTTGGAACACTACCCCGAAAGGCGAAGATCCAGTTCAAATCCGTAAAGACTTGCAGCAATGCATGCAGTTGAACTTCTCGGTATTCCGTGAAGGTAATGCAATGGCCGAAGGCTTGAATGAATTGAAAGAAATTCGTGAACGTCTGAAGGTTGCTCGTTTGGATGATACTTCAAACGCATTCAACACTCAGCGTATTGAATGTTTAGAGCTTGAGAACCTCATGGAAACTGCCGTTGCAACAGCGCAGGCGGCAAACTTCCGTACCGAAAGTCGTGGTGCTCACTCGCGTGAAGATTTCACCGAGCGTGATGATGACAATTGGTTGTGCCACAGCTTGTACTTGCCAGAAAGCCAAACGATGGAACGCCGTGATGTCAATATGGCACCTCAATTCCGTGATGCTTTCCCGCCTAAAGTGCGTTCTTACTAAGGGGAACAACGATGAAATTAACATTCTCAATTTACCGTTATAACCCAGATGTTGACGCTAAGCCAAAGATGCAAGATTACGTCTTAGACGTAGCTGATGGCAGTGACATTATGGTGCTTGATGCGTTGATTCTGTTGAAAGAACAGGACTCAACACTGGGCTTCCGTCGTTCTTGCCGTGAAGGTGTTTGTGGTTCTGATGGCCTCAACATGAACGGCAAGAATGGACTTGCTTGTATTACCCCGTTGTCTGACTTGAAAGGCAAGGGTGGCAAAATTGTGATCCGTCCCTTACCTGGACTACCTGTAGTGCGTGATTTGGTGGTGGACATGAGCCAATTCTACAAGCAGTATGAGCGAATCAAACCGTATTTGATCACCGATGGCGCACCGCCGCCAGCGGGTGAATATAACCAGTCTCCTGAAGAACGTGAAAAACTCGACGGTCTTTATGAGTGTATTCTTTGTGCATGTTGTTCAACGGCATGCCCAAGTTTCTGGTGGAATCCGGATAAATTTGTTGGACCGTCTGGTTTGTTGCAAGCTTATCGTTTCTTGGCAGATAGCCGAGATACAGCAACCGACCAACGTTTAGCAGAACTGGACGATGCATTCTCAGTGTTCCGTTGCCACGGCATTATGAACTGTGTGAGTGTGTGTCCTAAGGGACTTAATCCGACCAAAGCAATTGGCCATATTAAGTCTATGCTGTTGCAACGATCTGTTTGATGCATCAGATAAATCCGAGCCTGGATGGGCTCGGATTCAAAATAAAAAACGAACTAAAATTATAAAGGTTTTTGCGGACGTCACAGCCGCATAGGAAGCAGCAACAAATGCACGAAGGGTCCCTACAATCCTGGCTGGAATCCTCCCACTTATCGGGAGGCAATGCAGCTTACATCGAAGACCTGTATGAAGCCTATTTGGATGATGCAGAGTCTGTCGATCCGCACTGGAAAGAGCTGTTTGACCAGCTTCCAGTTGTTTCTGAAACGGAGGATGAACAACCTCATTCCCGCATTCGAAACTATTTCCAACGTCTCGCCACTGAATCTCACCGTTATGCAGGCACATCTGCCACCGACCCTCAGGTCGATGCAAAACAAGTTAAAGTACTCCAATTAATCAATGCGTACCGTTTTCGCGGTCATCAGCATGCTGACTTGGATCCACTTGGCTTGTGGCAACAACCTCGCGTATCGGAACTTGATCCAAGCCACCACGGCTTAGAAGGCGAAGACTTCGAACACGAATTTAACACCGGGTCGTATGCCGCTGGCGGCGACACCATGAAATTGAGTCAGTTAGTTAACTCACTCAAAACCACTTACTGCAGTAAGATCGGTGCAGAATACATGCACTTGACCGAAACTGAAGAGAAGCGTTGGATTCAAAGCCGCTTAGAGCCAGTGATGGCAAAAGGTAGTTTTGATCACGAAGACCGTGTGCGCTTCCTTGAAGGCTTGACCGCTGCAGAAGGTTTAGAAAAGTATTTAGGTGCGAAATTCCCAGGGGCCAAGCGCTTCTCCCTTGAGGGGGGCGATTCGCTCATCCCAATGCTCAAAGAAATCATTTCTCATGGCGGCAGCAATGGCGCAAAAGAAATGGTCATCGGCATGGCGCACCGTGGCCGACTCAATGTTTTGGTCAACGTGCTTGGGAAACGCCCAAGCGAGTTGTTCGATGAGTTCGCTGGTAAGCATGGTGAAGGTTGGGGGTCGGGTGATGTGAAGTATCACCAAGGCTTTAGTTCAGACTTCTCCACACCAGGTGGCAACGTGCATTTGGCGTTGGCGTTCAACCCGTCTCACTTAGAAATCGTGAACCCCGTTGTAATGGGATCTGTGCGAGCTCGTCAAGAACGATTAGGCAGTGAGAACGGACGCGAAGTTGTACCGATTACGATCCATGGCGATTCTGCTATCGCGGGCCAAGGTGTGGTGCAAGAGACGTTCAATATGTCTCAAGCGCGTGCATTCAAGGTTGGCGGTACGATTCGCATTGTGGTCAACAACCAAGTCGGTTTTACCACGTCGAACCCCGAAGACACTCGTTCTACACAGTACTGTACTGACATCGCAAAAATGGTTCAGGCTCCGATTTTTCATGTCAATGCCGATGATGTTGAGTCGGTTATTCTTGTGAGTCAATTGGCGGTTGATTTTCGTAATGAATTCAAACGCGATGTGGTTATCGACCTTATTTGTTATCGCCGTCATGGTCATAACGAAGCCGATGAGCCGAATGCAACGCAGCCAGTGATGTATCAGAAAATCAAACAACACCCAACGCCGCGCAAGCACTATGCGGATCGTTTAATGGCGAACGGTGATTTAGAACAAGCTGAAGTGTCGCGAATTAACAACGAATATCGAGACGCTCTCGATGGTGGCGATTGCGTGGTGCGTGAATGGCGTCCAATGCAGGCTCACTCGGTTGATTGGACTCCTTATATTGGTCATGATTGGACGGCTACATACGACAATAATACGTCGTTGAAGCGCCTTGATAAACTCGGGCAAGCATTGACCGCACGTCCAGACGATTGGAAATTGCAAAGCCGTGTTAAAAAGATTTGTGATGACCGCGATTTAATGACCAGCGGTGAAAAACTCATCGATTGGGGTTACGCCGAGAACTTAGCGTATGCCACTATTTTGGACGATGGTTACCGTGTTCGCTTAACTGGGCAAGACTCAGGACGCGGTACTTTCTTCCATCGCCATGCAGTGTTGTTCAACCAATTGGACAATCGCGACCATATACCATTGAAAAACATTAGCGAACAGCAAGGCCCATTCGATGTATGGGATTCAGTGTTGTCTGAAGAAGCTGTGTTGGCCTTTGAATATGGCTACACCACGGCGGAACCTCGCGGCCTGACCATTTGGGAAGCACAATTTGGTGACTTTGCTAACGGTGCACAGGTTGTATTTGACCAATTCTTGAGTTCTGGTGAGCAAAAATGGGGCCGTTTATGCGGATTAACATTACTCTTGCCACACGGTTATGAAGGTCAAGGACCAGAGCATTCATCGGCACGATTAGAGCGTTATTTACAGTTATGTGCAGACCATAATATGCAGGTCGTAGTGCCTTCTACGCCGGCTCAGGTTTATCACATGCTCCGCCGCCAGGTGCTTCGCCCTATGCGAAGACCTTTGGTGGTGATGTCGCCTAAGTCGCTATTACGCCACCCATTGTGTACATCGACTCTTGATGAACTTGCCAACGGCACATTCCAAAACGTGATTCCAGAAATTGATGCAATTGAGCCATCTTCTGTTGAGCGTGTTGTGATGTGTTCGGGTAAGGTTTATTACGACTTGTTAGAAGCACGTCGTAAACAAGAAATTACCAATGTAGCGATTATTCGTATTGAGCAACTGTACCCATTCCCTACAGAAGAAGTACAGGAAGTGCTTAAGGCATATAGTCATGTGAAAGATTGGGTTTGGTGTCAAGAAGAACCACAAAACCAAGGCGCATGGTACTGCTCTCAGCACCACTTCCGTTCTGTTATTTCAAATGACTCAACGTTAACGTATGCCGGCCGAGAAGCCTCAGCTGCTCCAGCCGTTGGATATATGTCGATTCACTTGAAACAACAAAAAGCATTGATTGAAGCTGCGCTCACAGCAGCTAGCAACTAATTGGTCGAAGGAAATTTAGAATGACAATCGAGATCAAAGTACCTGTACTACCTGAATCCGTTGCAGATGCAAGCATTGCGACTTGGCACAAGCAACCTGGTGATCACGTAGAGCGTGATGAAGTACTGGTTGATATTGAAACCGATAAGGTGGTACTGGAAGTACCAGCACCGGACAGCGGTGTATTACAAGAAATTTTGGAACAAGAAGGCGCCACTGTTCTGGGTGAACAAGTGATTGGTCAGTTTGTGGTTGGTGCAGCAGCTGCACCGAAAGCAGACGCACCAGCGGCTTCTACTCCAGCTCCTGAAACAGCGCCAGCAGCGAGTGGTACAGATAAATCTGACGTGGTAACACCTTCAGGGCGTCGTGCAGCGGGAGAGACCGGTGTTGATGCTAACGGTGTTTCAGGTTCAGGCCGCGATGGTCGTGTACATGGTTCAGATGTGAAAGCAGCAGCCACAAGTGGTGGAAGCACAGCCGCTAGCGAACCATTAGTAAACCTAGGACGTAGCGAAAAACGTGTTCCTATGACACGCCTCCGCAAGCGTATTGCTGAGCGTTTGCTTGATGCAACCAATAGCACAGCCATGTTGACCACATTCAATGAAGTCAACATGAAGCCAATCATGGACTTGCGTAAAACTTACCGTGACGTATTTGAAGAAAAGCACGGTATCCGTTTAGGCTTCATGGGCTTCTATGTGAAAGCTGTATGCGAAGCGCTTAAGCGTTTCCCTGCGGTGAACGCATCTCTTGACGGTGACGATATTTGTTATCACAACTACTTCGACGTGAGCATTGCTGTTTCTACGCCACGCGGCCTAGTCACGCCGGTTCTACGTGACTGTAACTTAATGACCGTTGCCGAAATCGAAAAGGGTATTCGCGAGTTGGCCATTAAAGGCCGTGACGGAAAACTCACTGTGGATGAAATGACGGGTGGAAACTTTACAATCACCAACGGTGGTGTATTCGGATCCTTGATGTCCACTCCAATTATTAACCCGCCGCAAAGCGCTATCTTGGGTATGCACAAAATCCAAGATCGCCCAATGGCGGTCGACGGTAAGGTCGAGATCTTACCAATGATGTATTTAGCTTTGTCATATGACCATCGCATTATCGACGGTAAGGAATCAGTCAGCTTCTTGGTAACTATCAAGGAAATGCTGGAAGATCCAACTCGTTTATTGCTGGAAGTATGATTGCTCGTGGCGGCTGCACTATTTTGTAGCCGTTACTCTTACCTCAATCGCCCACATGAATGTTGGGCGTAAATTAAACAAAGACGGAAAGTCATAATGAACCTACATGAGTATCAGGCTAAACAATTGTTTGCCGAATACGGCCTTCCCGTGTCTGAAGGGTACGCGGTTGACACACCGCAAGCGGCTGTAGAAGCAGCTGACCGCATTGGCGGTAGCGAATGGGTTGTTAAATGCCAAGTCCACGCAGGTGGCCGTGGTAAAGCAGGTGGCGTTAAACTCGCAACCGATAAAACAGCAATTCGTGAATTTGCACAAAACTGGTTGGGCAAAAACCTGGTGACATACCAGACAGACGCAGAGGGCCAGCCGGTCAGCAAAATTCTTGTTGAGTCTTGCACAGATATTGCTGAAGAGCTCTATTTGGGTGCAGTCGTAGATCGCGCTACGCGTCGCATCGTCTTCATGGCATCCACCGAAGGCGGTGTTGAAATTGAACAAGTTGCAGAAGAAACTCCAGAAAAAATTCTGAAAGCTGAAATCGATCCTTTGGTAGGCGCTAACGCCTATCAAGCACGCGATCTTGCATTCCAGCTAGGCCTAAAAGGCGTTCAAATCAAACAGTTCACTCAAATCTTCTTAGGTTTGGCGAAAATGTTTGAAGACTACGACTTTGCCTTACTCGAAATTAACCCGCTTGTGATCACCGACAGCGGTGATTTGCACTGTCTCGACGGTAAAATCAACATTGATAGCAATGCAATGTACCGTCAGAAGCGCTTGCAAGAATTCCACGATCCTTCGCAAGAAGACGAACGTGAAGCACAAGCTGCGCAGTGGGAGCTGAACTACGTTGCACTCGAAGGTAATATCGGCTGTATGGTGAACGGAGCAGGTCTTGCAATGGGCACGATGGATATCGTGAAATTGCACGGCGGCAAGCCAGCTAACTTCTTAGACGTAGGTGGCGGGGCGACTAAAGAGCGTGTTGCTGAAGCGTTCAAAATCATCTTGTCTGATGATGCTGTTTCTGCAGTATTCGTGAACATCTTTGGTGGTATTGTTCGTTGTGACATGATCGCCGAAGGTATTATCGGTGCCGTCAATGAAGTCGGTGTTAAGGTTCCTGTAGTTGTTCGCTTAGAAGGTAACAACGCGGAATTGGGCGCGAAGACATTGGCCGACAGCGGTCTAAATATTATCGCAGCGACAAGCTTGACTGATGCCGCGAAGAAAGTGGTTGAAGCAGCTGGAGGTGCAGAATGAGCGTATTAATTAATAAAGACACTAAGGTTATTTGCCAAGGTTTTACTGGCGGCCAAGGTACTTTCCACTCAGAACAAGCGATTGAGTATGGTACGCAAATGGTTGGTGGTGTCTCACCGGGTAAAGGTGGTACGACTCACTTAGGTCTTCCTGTGTTCAATACCGTGAAAGAAGCTGTTGCTGAAACAGGTGCTACAGCGTCTGTTATTTATGTGCCAGCCCCTTTCTGTAAAGACGCGATTTTAGAAGCCGCAGATGCAGGCATTGAACTCATCGTAACGATCACCGAAGGTATTCCAACACTGGACATGTTGGTTGTTAAGGAGTATCTCACGCAAAAAGGCGTGGTGATGATCGGTCCAAACTGCCCAGGTGTGATCACTCCTGGTGAATGTAAAATTGGCATCATGCCAGGCCACATTCACAAGCCGGGTAAAGTAGGGATTGTTTCTCGTTCGGGTACGTTGACGTACGAAGCCGTGAAGCAAACCACTGATGAAGGCTTCGGCCAGTCAACTTGTGTTGGCATTGGTGGTGACCCAATTCCAGGCTCTAACTTCATCGACGTATTGAAATTGTTCCAAGAAGATCCAGCGACTGAAGCAATCGTGATGATTGGTGAGATTGGTGGTTCAGCAGAGGAAGAAGCAGCAGAATACATTAAAGAAAATGTAACTAAGCCTGTTGTTTCTTACATTGCGGGTGTAACAGCTCCTCCGGGCAAACGTATGGGCCATGCTGGAGCCATTATTGCAGGCGGTAAGGGGACAGCGGCAGAGAAATTTGCTGCGCTGCAAGCCGCGGGCGTGACAACCGTAGATAGCTTGGCTGATATCGGTGAAGCATTGCGTAAGAAAACGGGGTGGTAAGCCTCCCGCTTTAACGCTTTTAAAAGGCCGCAGGAGCGGCCTTTTTTATGTCTGTAATATGCCGTTATGACATATTCGTTGGTTCTTGCCTAAAATGTATGGTTAAGAACTTATCAAGGAAAGATAGGAGCATTGCCATGAGCACTGTTGCACAAGCTAAATTTCGCCAGTTCATTTATCGCCTGTTTGCTATTGCGGTAGGTGTTGCTGTCATCGTACTGGTATCATTTTTAACGTCGGATAAGTTTAAAAGTATTGTCGACACACTTACGCCGCCAGAGCTACCTCTGTTGCAAGTCCGAAACCCAGATGGTAGCTGGGTCAAACAATATTGGCCTGATCAGAATTGGGGGAGTCATGGTGACTATGTTAGCGACGATGCGCGAAAGTATCATCATATCTCGCAAGGGACTCGTACCATCCCAATTCCCTATGAATGGTTCATTAATCTAGAGCAGCCAAGTCAATCTGTTAGTTCCTTTTTGTTGCTCAATTGGTTTTCAGACAATGGTCTATTGACCGACGATGAATTTATTTTGCGGTTTGGCTTTATTCGAAGCGAGGCCCACCCTGAATACAATCCCGACGGCCTGCCTATTGGTTTGGCCCGCTCACCATCCATTACATTGCCAGGCTACTCAACACAAACCAATGGCATAGGATTTACATGCGCTGCCTGTCATACAGGTCATTTTATTCACGACAACAAGGGCGAAAAGGTGGAATACGTTGTAGACGGAGCTCCAGCCACAACTGATTTAACTCAGCTGACTCGAACTTTGTCTGCATCACTGGGACAAACTGCACTTTCAAGCAAGCTTTCGTTATTTGATGGTCGGTTTGATCGGTTTGCAAAGCGTGTATTAGGTCCAAATTATAATGCGGCGAATAAGCTCAGGCTTTCTAATGAGCTAGCTTCGGTTGTTGTTGCAGGGCAAGGCAACTCCGACATTATTGAGGTTGAGGAAGGTTTTATGCGCTTAGACGCTTTAAACCGTATAGGTAACCAAGTATTTGCCGACAACATGAATCGTCGCTCCAACTATCACGCCATTAATGCGCCTGTGAATTATCCACACCTGTGGACAGCATCTTGGTTTGATTGGGTGCAATATGATGGCTCCATTATGGGACCACTGATCCGCAATGCGGGCGAGGCCATGGGGGTAAGTGCGTATGTTGACATGACTAGCTCACTTGAAGACAACCGCTTTGACTCATCGATTCCACTAGAAAACCTGGTTTGGCTTGAAGAGTTTTTAGGAGGACAAGAGCCCAATCCTCAAGATGGATTTTCAGGTCTTCACCCCCCGCAGTGGAGCTTGTCTGAAATTGATGATGAAAAGGCTTCGCTTGGGCAGTCTCTTTACCAAGCTAAATGTGAAGGTTGTCATTTACCTGCCCTGAATTCAGACGAAATTTGGCAAGCGCAGTATTTCGCACCAATCGTCTATGAGCACAACGGAGTAATGCGCGAAACGCCGCACAAGGTGCTGAAACTCAAATTGATCGATTTGTCCCAAGTCGGTACCGATCCCGCTCAAGCTAACGTACTCGGGCAGCGGACATTAAGTACCGCTGGCATCACCAACGTTATTGAAAGTGAAGTGACGCCAAGTGTTGGCATTGATGAAGTTATTTGTGGAGAGGCTGCGAACCAGGAATACAGTTCGCAACTGAACGAACAATTCGCATATTCATCAAAGGGCGTGTATGAGGATGATAATGCAGCGCCAGAAGCCGTGGCATCGCTTGTTGATGTGCCCGTCAAAGATGGTGGCGATATCTTATTTGGTTTCGCATTGGGTGCCATCGTGCAAGAAACGATTAATGCTTGGTACAAAGAGAAAGGGGTGACCGATCCTGCTCTTAAAGCCAAAATAGAAGGTAATCGTCCAAACTGCATCCGTGCGACTTCAGGCTACAAGGCGCGCCCATTGAATGGTGTATGGGCTACCGCACCATTTTTACATAACGGTTCGGTGGCTACATTGCGGGATTTGTTGTGTCCGGCCAATGACCAAAGACCGACCTATTTGGAATTGGGTAATATCCGTTTTGATGCCAAGAATGTAGGGCTTTATCAGCCTAATGGATTTGAAAAAGTGGCGAAAAAGCTATTAGCTGACGGCAGGAAATATACTGATGAGGGCTATTTCATTTTAGATACTCAAGTGCCAGGCAATTCCAACTCTGGTCACCATTTTTCAGACCAATATGACACGTCAAAGCACTACTTGGATCAACCCAAGGGTGTGATTGGAACCGCGTTCAATGAAGAACAATGTGACGCAATCATCGAATACTTAAAAACGATCTAAGGAGCAGACGTTATGAGTCAATCATCCGCTAAGAAAGGTCTCGCAGCGCGTTTTATTGAGTATATGCTCACGCAAAAACCGGATCTGTTTTTCAAGATTTTGCGCAATACAATTCCTGTGTTTGGTAATACAAAAACGGGGCCTGTGTTTATAACCCGATTTAATGATGTACAAGAGGCGTTGACTCGACCCGAAGTATTTCGAGTGATGTATGCGCCTATGATGGACCCGTCAGTTGGGCCGTTTATGTTAGGGCGAGATGGCACCACAATTAACCAGCGTGACAAGGGGATTATGCGCTCGTTAATTCAGCGAGAAGACATACCCAAAATTAAGGCGATATCGGCTAAGCTCGCTGACCAAGCAGTATCTTCTCAGCTTGACAAAAAGCAAATCGAAGTCGTGAATACTGTGTCGCGTTGGGTGCCTGTTCGTTTGACCTGTGAATATTTTGGTTTTACTGGCCCAAATGATGAAAGCATGTTTCGATGGTCGAGAGCCACGCAATATGACATGTTTCATAATCAAGACAACGACCCTCAGGTGCATCAAGAAAATATTGAAGCGGGCGCTCAGATGAAAGATTTTCTGACAGAACTTCTACCGAAACGGCGTCAAGAGATAGGAGATAATCCTGATTTAGATGACATCTTATCGCGCCTTTTAAAATCCAGATTTGATGACAGTATAAAATTCGATGAATCGCGCATCATGACGAACATCATGGGCACATTAGTCGGTGGTATTGAAACAACGTCGCAAGCTGTGGTGCAAATTCTCGAGCAACTATTTAAGCGTCCTGAAATATTAGAACAAGCTAAAAAACTCGCTGCCAATGACGATGACAAACAGCTTTACCAGTATTGTTGGGAGGCATTGCGGTTTAACCCAATCAATCCGTTTGTGATGCGACAATGCGCAAAAGACTACAAAATAGCCAGTGGTTCTTGGCGTTCCAAAACCATTAAGGCAGGAGCCGTTGTGCTGGTGTCTGGACGGTCAGCGATGCGTGATGGGCGTCAAGTGCCATGTGCCAATGACTTCTGTATTGATCGTCCTGACTATCATTACATGCACATGGGGTATGGCGAACATACGTGTCTTGGCGATATGGTTGGCCGCATTGAAATTACCCAAATGGTCAAACGTTTACTGTTATTGCCGAATGTGCGCCCCGTGAGCGAGATTGACTTTGAAGGTGGGCCGTTCCCAGAGCGCTACGTAATTGCCTTTGACTAAATCATTCATTTTTAAAACTAGCCATAAAAAAAGCCGCATTCATTGAATGCGGCTTTTTATTTAAAATGACTGAGTTAAGGAGTCACGACATTAAACCAAAAATTGAAGTCATCGAGCATTGCTAAAAAATCATCGATGATTTTTTCATCACCTTTTATTGTGATCTTGCCATCTTTAACGGCCTGATCGAACGTCATTTGCTTTAGCTGAATTTCATTCATGGTTGCCATGGATAACGTCATTTCAGCGTCAGCTTTTTCAACTTGTTTTTGAGTATGGTTCAAAACTGCATTTTCAACCGATAGAGTATAGTTTGATTGCAAGTCGGAGAAATTGATATTGATGGAAAACTGTTGACCGGCAGCTTTGTCTGGATCCAATCGTACAGCAAAGAAATCAAACAACATATCTGGAGTCATCGCTCGAATGGTGTCTGGTGTAGCCGTTTGAGTCCCTCCCGCTGCAGGCACACCGTTGCGCAGTTCGAATGCACCTTGTAAATACACAGAGCGCCATGGGCCGGACTCAGATTGGTATCCTAATTGCTCATATGCATCGGCTAATAGTTCTTTTGAAGGTTTACTTATAGGGTTTGCAAATACCGCGTGTTTCATTACTTCTGCCACCCAGCGATACTCACCTTTGTCGAATGATGATTGAGATTTTTTAAGGACCTCTTTTTCTCCCCCCATAAACTCAATGTATTTCTTTGCTACCATTTCAGGTGGAAGGTTGTTGAGGTTTGAAGGGTTGCCATTGTACCAGCCCATATAACGTTGATAGACAGCGCGGCTGTTATGGCGCAAGGTTCCGTAGTAGCCGCGAGTGCTCCAATTTTGTTCGAGCTCTGGCGGCAAAACGAGCATTTCTGATATTTCTTCCCCCGTGTACCCTTGATTCATTAGGCGAACCGATTGGTCGTGAGTGAACTTATAGATATCACGTTGTTTTTTGAAATAAGGAACAATGTTCTCTGAGCCCCAAAGCGGCCAGTGATGGCTTTGGAATTTTACTTCAACTTCATCTCCCCAAGTTTCGATTGTCTCGTTTAGAAAACTAGACCAAATCAACGCATCACGCACTTGTGCGCCACGAAGCGTCAATATGTTGTGCATAGTATTGGTACTGTTTTCGGCCATCCAAAGTGCCTTAAGCTGTGGAAACCAGGTGTTCATTTCAGCAGGAGCTTCTGACCCCGGAGTCATCTGGAATACCATTTTGACACCATCAACCGTCAGTTCTTGGCCTGTTTCTTTAACGTTTACATTTGGAATAATGAGCCCAGCTAAACCGGTGGAAACCGTCATTCCTAAGCCTCCATTGACGCCACCACGAGCATTTCTAGGGAGCATTGCGCCATACATATACACCGCTCTGCGGCCCATCGCATTACCCGCGATGACATTCTCTGAAACGGCATGCTCAGTAAAGTGTTCAGGAGCAATCACTTTAACCTTTCCTGAGGAGGCGTCTTTGGCAGTAATAATTCCGGTAGCGCCTCCGTAATGATCGATATGACTATGGCTATAAACCACTGCCACAACAGGGCGCTCTCCTAGCTGTTGATTAACAAAGTCCAATGCTGCTTTGGCGGTTTCTGGTGAGATCAGGGGATCAAACACAATCCAGCCAGAATCGCCCTGAACGAAAGTAATGTTGCTTAAATCGAAACTACGGACTTGATAGATATTGTCGGTGACTTTAAATAATCCGTGTTCCATTACCAGTTGAGCATTGCGCCAAAGGCTTGGGTTTACTGTGTCAGGAGAGGCTTTATCACTTGAAATGTAAGATTTGTATTGTTCCAAATCCCATACAACGTTGCCGCTGGGGTCTTTAATAGTTATTACATCTGGCTTGGCAATGAAACCTTTACGTGCATTCTCAAAATCGGTCTTGTCACTGAACGGAAGCGCTTTTAATACGGCTGCATTTGCGTCTTTTGTATGCTGTGTTGCTGGCTTTGGAGACGTTGAGGCTATTGCTGAAGATATTGAAGCTAGAGCTATAGCACTCGTTAGAGCCAATGTAACAAACTTCATGATGTATGAATCCTTTTGATGAGAACGCTGGCATTCGGAATGATGTAAACCAATGCTCGAAATTAAGTCATGTCTAATTCTAGTCAAAAATTTAAACTGCCTAGGAAGGATTGATATAAGTTGTTAAACCTGTTTTGTATGAGAATTGTAATTGACATTGATAGCAGTTGCGATTGCTGTTAAATGGTTGTTATATATTAACTTTTAGCTTGATGGCTTGAAGTGGTGTATATAATCTATTTGCGCTTTCACTTGGCACATTCTGAAGTGTGAAGTATCAACATTCTGTGTTGGTTTTTATCTATTCTTATTCAAAAGTTAGGGGAATTCATGCGAAGCGCATTATTTTTCGATCATATGTTAACGCCAAAAATCATCACCATTGTCTATTGGTTGTTGTTACTTGCCGCAGTTATTTCAGGAATAGTAAGTATGTTTGGTGGTTACTATGGCATGACCACTGAAACTTTTTTCCTCGGTTTAGCTACTATGGTGGGTGGAGCGATTGGTGCTCGTATTTGGTGTGAGTTGATGATCGTGCTGTTTAAAATTCATGAGAATTTACACAAAATAGCCAATAAGTCAGGGGGCGAAGAGTCCGAAGAAGTGACGCATTAGGGCGCAAAAGAAGCCACTTGAAGTGGCTTCTTTTTCTATTTAGTTTGGACTTCTCGTATTCACTGCTCAGTTAGCTTTGAGGTCACTCGAATTTAAATGGCAGCGTTAATCTGACTATTTTGTAGGTAGATCAACATTTGATACACTAAAACTGTCACTATGACTACCATCTTTAAGGTGCGTTGACATTATTTCATGGCGAAACACAAGCGCATTAATTTATTTCTTATACATAAAATTAGTACCACAAATTTGGATCATGTTGATGGCGTTCATTCATTCATCTCCATTGGTATTTTGACTCGAGATATCAATGAACTACGCTATTAAGTAATTACTGTTGCGTCTGAAGGATATCGATGTTGAATCAAAACGAAGTGATCGTTTTCCTAATAGCACTTGGGGTCATTTGGTTCCTTTGTATCTTCAAAGAG
This sequence comes from Echinimonas agarilytica, assembly GCF_023703465.1. Lineage (NCBI taxonomy): Bacteria > Pseudomonadati > Pseudomonadota > Gammaproteobacteria > Alteromonadales > Echinimonadaceae > Echinimonas > Echinimonas agarilytica. Next base: position 584,714 of record NZ_JAMQGP010000003.1, read on the forward strand.
CATTTGAACGAGTTACGCCAGCCCAAGCTTCTGCTATCAGCATTTGCAATGCTAGTGCTTGCGTGGCTTGCTACGAATCTCGAACACTTGTTCGCATACACGTTTTTTAATACCGTTGAGCATTTGAGTTATGCGCTCAATGGTGTTCTCCTAGCCCTATGGTGTTACGGGGAAAGGGCTCGTGACTGACGCTGTCGTGATATTCGACGTGATAGCCGCTGTAGCTTGCCTTATCGGGCTATATTTCTACGTCTCTCGCCAACGTTCTTCGCTACGTGTGTCTCAGCGCTATGTCATGGCAGGTATTATCTGTCTAACCTTTGCCATTAATGCTATGTCGGCTTATGAGTGGTTTAACCTTGAGTCGGCAGCGCATCAAATCGAATCAATAAACGATTATTTGCAGGTTCTACAGCCCATTTTGTGGGGGCTTTTTGTTTATATATTTATTCAAGTGAACTTCACCAAGAGGTTGACTCAAAGTATCGAAATGACTCGCAATGTGTTGCACGACATGCCGGTCATGCTGCGTGCTTTGAATGCAGACGGTACCATTGTGTCGTGGAATGCAAAAGCACAAAGAATTAGTGGTTTCAGTCACGAAGAAATGAAAGCTTTGGGTGACGATATAAGTACCGTGTTTGTGCCCTATCCGCCAGAGCAATTGGAGCCACATCTGAAATACATATCTCATACCGACGGTATGCACCTGTCTAAAATGATTCGCAAGGATGGAGAAGCCCGAAGAATTGCTTGGTATACCACCGAACAGTCAGAGCGTGTGCCGGGCTGGAGCAAGTGGGAAGTGGGTATTGATCTGACTAAGCGCTTTGAGTATCAAGACAAGCTCGAACAAATGGCGATGACCGATAGTTTAACCGAGCTGCCAAATCGTCGTTATTTGCAATCTCAAATTTCTCAATTAATGTCGAGCGCTACAGTCCAAACAATTTGGCTCGTAAATATTGATTTAGATAATTTCAAGATCATTAATGAAACCATGGGGCACAGCGTAGGCGATGGCTTGTTGATTGAGTCTGCACACCGGATCACATCACTATTGAGTGAAGGCATGTGGCTGTGTCGAACGGGGGGAGACGAATTCGGTCTTCTTATTGAAGGCGGCAGCAAAGACAGTGTTGAAGCCCTTGTTCTTCAGATTATGTCAGCAATGACCTGCAGCCCATTCGACATTGCAGATAATAAAATCACAACGTCTGTAAGCATGGGTGGGGCCAGCTCTTCTCGGTCATTATTCAATGAGGCAGACCTCATTAATAACTCAGAAACAGCCATGTATGCGGCCAAAGCGAATGGTCGCAATGGTTACCAATTTTATTCGGATGAACTGTCCCAAGAAATCAGACGCGAACGACAATTGATTGAGAGGCTGACAGTCGCTGTGGCTGATTCAAGCTTTGAGTTGTTTTATCAGCCACAAATTGAGCTTTCGTCAAAGCGATTAATTGGGGTTGAAGCACTGATTCGTTGGTCAGAAGCACCACCTTCGGAGTTCATTCCGTTGGCAGAAAAAAATGGTTTGATCAATCAAATTAGTGAGTGGGTGCTTAAAACAGCTTGCCAACAAATTTCGGATTGGAGAGATCAGGGGTTTGAATGCAAAGTATCGATAAACCTGTCCGCAGTGCAGTTCTACCAAGCTGAATTTGACCTGATGTATGCCGATATTATTGACAGTTACAACTTGCCCCCAGACCTTATAGGTTTTGAGATTACCGAAGGGACTTTGATCAGAAATATTGATGATGCGATTGCCACGGTCTCTAGGCTGAGTGATCGGGGCTTTGAAATATCGCTCGATGATTTTGGTACGGGGTATTCTTCGTTTTCCTATTTGAAGAACTTACCGGCAAAAACGATTAAAATTGATAAGAGTTTTATCGATGATCTAGCCACATCTGACCTCGACGCAAATTTAGTTTCAGGCATGATCAGCATGGTGCATAGTCTGGATATGAAAGTATTGGCAGAGGGAGTTGAGACAACTGAACAATTGCAACTATTGAAACAATATCAATGCGATAGTGTACAAGGGTTTGTGTTCTCAGAAGCAAAAAATGCCAAGGATTTTTTTGAATGGTTACAAGTGTTTGAAGCCGAGGCTAAACCCTAAATTCAGGTATCAATCGTGCTGTTCTTGCGCTTTTTTCAATGCACGCTTTTTGCGTTGTTCACAGAGCTTCATAACGTAGAGCTTTTGAGCATCTTCCAAATTCTGCCAACCGAATCGCTCTTCGCGTTTGCGGAAACATCCGATGCAATACCCCTTATCTCCGGTCTGGCATATGCCAAGGCAGGGGTTTGGAATGTCAAAAAGATGCAGCTGACTCATAATAATTACGATTGTGTTATTTACGAGCAGTTTAGCGATTGGACAATTTACACGCAAGCAACACAAAATCCCTGCCAATAATCTGTGGCAAAAACGATATCATTAACTAAAGTTTCGTTTTAATTACTTTTTAAAGGATTGCCATGTTCCGTTTCGTTTTGTTGGCGTTAATGTTTGTCACTAACAGTGTTATTGCTCAAATCAATGATTCGATCTTTGCAATCATTGATGAGCCACCGGCACAAGAGGCCTACACACTGCAGCATTTTGCCGAACATTATGCGGTCGTGGTCGACTTTTATGCGTCGAACAACTACGACCCCATTTGGTACCGAAATGGAGAGCTATCTGCGCCGGCTTATGAATTAATGCAGCTATTTCGTGATGCCGATCTTCAAGGGTTGAGACCTGCGGACTACTACGCTAATACTTTCGATAGTATGCTAGCGAAAGCCGGAAATAACGACATTTGGCAAGCACGTATTGAGTTATTGTTAACGCTGTCTCTGCTGCAATATACGGCGGACTTGAAAAATGGGCGTGTGTCGCCAACAGCACATCATCAGGGGCTTCCTGTACTTGCTAATCCCATTGACTATTTTGCGCTTCTCAATACCGCTAAAAGCGCAAGTTCAATGGCCTTAGTTGTTGAACGTTACGAGCCAACGGTCGTGTTATATGAAGATTTAAAACAAGCCATGTTGGTGCTCCGCGAAAAGCATGATGATCCGGATTACGAGCCTCTGAGTGTAGGTAAGTCGATTCACCCAAATGATGAAATGTCTCGATCAACTTACACCGCCTATGCGAATCGAATTCGAGCGTTGATCTCCGATCCAGCTGATATGGTGTTCAACGGTATTTATGATGACGGAATGGCTTCCAATATTGCGTACATTCAATATCGTCATGGCTTAAAGCCCGATAAAATCATCGGCAAACGCACTGTGGCTGCGCTGAATGCAAGCTGGCATCAACGCCGAGATCAAACCATTGCAACGATGGAACGTCTTCGTTGGTTGCCGCGTAAAGTGACCGATCAACGCTATATCATTGTTAATGTACCAGCATTTGAAATGTATGGTTTTGAAGCTGATTCCGCAGGCACTCAGAACATTGCATTTAAATCAGATGTCATTGTGGGCAAATCCTACCGCCGTTATCGAACACCGTTGTTTATGGCCGACATGAGCTACATGGTATTCAATCCATATTGGAACATTCCACGCTCGATTTTGCGTCGGGAATACTTACCGCATATTACTGAGCCAGGGTACTTTGATAAACACAGCTTTGAAATGGTGGAATTTTTTAGCGCAAATGCACAAATTCAACCCGTGACAGATGCGAATATTCAAAAGCTACGCGAAGGGAAATTGCAACTTCGTCAGCGCAAGGGGCCTGAAAATGCACTGGGCGAAGCAAAATTCATTTTTCCTAATGTGAACAATGTTTACTTGCATGGAACACCTGCTCAGCAGCTCTTTGCAAAGGAGCGCCGAGATTTCAGTCATGGCTGTATCCGAGTGGAGGATGTGCCTGGATTAGCCCATTGGATATTGAAAGAGCAGGGCTGGAACCCCGAGACGATTCAAGCTGAATTTGACGGCGGCCAAAACAAGATTGAAACATTAGACAGCAAGATTCCGGTGGCCATTATTTACTTAACTGTGGTGGTTGATGACCGCAACCAAATCATGTTCCATGAAGATATTTATGGGCATGATACGGTGTTGATTAAAGATCTAGGGCCAACTGCTGAGATGGTCATGCAGTCTGAGATTGAAATGAGGTTGTCAGAATAGTCTTTTAGTCATCAGACCGTAGATTCAAAAAAGGCATAACTTAGTTATGCCTTTTTTGTTTAGACGCAGGTTTGGTGCGACTTATGATTCGCCTCAGCGGTTTTGGCATGACGGCGCTCGCGCGCCGAAACTTCTGATTGAGATCGGGATGATGTTCACGAAACGTACGGACCTTTTGGCGTATCCAGTCATTCGAATGAATGAGTAAACATAGCCCAAATGTCACGACAAAAATTCCGATGGGCAGTGGCATTGGAATAAGAACAATGCCCAGAATGACAAGTGCAAAACCTGACGAAGAGATGAACCAACGATGCATATCGAATCTATTTAGAAAACTAATTACAAGCAGTAAACCATGCAAGTATTACAATTCAATTTAGCCACAACACTTCTTATATTTTTTGCCGCTACCACATGAGCAAGGATCGTTTCGTTGAGGTGTCTTTTCAAATACCGTGGTTTTTGGTTTGTTTAATACTGCGTTGAGTTCGATTAAATCCTCATCTTTTTCTGAGTCAATTGAAATGCTCGCAACGAGTTTATGCTCCGCAACAATCACTTGTATTTCTTGTTGGCGAGCTTCAGTTTTAACCGTGACCTTAATTGGGTTTTCTTCAGTTCCAAGCTTTACATTTCGTTTGGGCTCGTACCCGTAGCGTTCGTAATTTTGACGCGCATCGATGCGACCCTTAAAGAAAAATTTTGACATGAATGTTCCTAAATATGCGCGCTCTTGTAGCGCACTTAAAGAATGATAGAGGTGTCAGTCGCCAAACCTTGCCTGACTGCCCATTCGGTAATGCTGACCGGGGTGAGTTAATTGCGTAAAGCTAACCACACCCAACGAACTCCAACTGCGCCGCGTGAGCTGCAAGCACGCTTGTGGCGGATTCAGCTTTAAATAATGAAGCACTTGTCGATCCGCCAGCACGGCTTCTACCACATGTTCAGCTTCGGTAAGTGGTAGTGTTTTCGCAAGGTATTCATGCGGCGTTATTTTTGTAAAGTCTTGCTCGATAAAATTTGGGACAAGGCGTGCGTTCACATAGCGCGCTTCGAGTTGAATAGGTTGCCGGTCTTGGTAGTGAATCAGTGCGGCAAAGAACACTGGGCTTTCAAGCGGTAAACTTAAAGCGACAGATACCTCAGGGTTTGATGAGCGCTTTTCTAGCGTGACAAGTTCGCAGGAGTGTTTCATGCCGCGTAGTTCGATCTCATCCACAATGTTCTTAACTTTTAGCAGGGAGCTTTGGTTCTTAAAGCTTGCCACAAAGCTTCCTAATCCTTTGGTGCGGACCAATGCCCCTTCCTCAGTGAGCTCTTGTAGCGCACGTCGAGCCGTCATACGGCTGACCGAAAATTGGGTTGCTAGCTGATTTTCAGAGGGCACTTTGTGGTGTTCAGTCCAGCGTCCAGATGCAATTTCATTGAACAGGTATTGTTTGATTGTTAGGTATTTAGGTGCTGGCATGACGTGTGAGTATTGTACGCTTAATTTAGGCTTTAGAGCCGGAGTATCAGAACGTGTAAGAGTGACATGCCTTATCTGTATAGACAAGTTATTCGGCACAGAATTGCTTGGCTTGCTTAAGCATGGCAGGTGAGCAATTGGCCGCAGGTTTTGTGAATAGTACGACCCAAAACTCGATAGCTGAAATAATTCATTATGGTGTTGGTTGAGACCGAGTTCTATAGGCTGAGGCCACCCACACTTATTCGTCAATAACTAGATGATGTTTATATATATTTAAACTGGTTGAACGCGTGATTTAGATCTCAAATACACAGATAATACCGCCTCACTGAAGATTGTTTATTGTTGACTATAAGGGGTTGTTATATTTGATGATACCGTTAACCTGTCAAGATTCTAATTTAAAAAGTATGGGCTCATTCATTATGAAATCGCACTGTCTTTCAATATACGCCGGTATTCTCGCTTCATCGCTGTCTTTCGTGGGCTGTCAACAGATTGCTCTGCAGGATGAACAAGCATTAGTTGCCCAATCATCCGAGAACAAATCGCCAAACATTTTATGGATTATTACGGATGACCAGCGCCCAGATTCTGTCAGTGCTTATAATCAAATTATGTACGGCACGGAACATAGTCCGCTTGGATACGTTGAGTCTCCCAATATTGACAAGCTTGCTCAGGAAGGTACCTTTTTCGTCAATGCGTTTAGTAACTCTCCGGTATGTGGCCCTTCACGGGGTTCCATGCTGTCGGGGCGTTATCCATTCCGCAATGGGCATTATGCTTTTGAGTTAACCCACCAAAATCCTGACGTTGTTAAGCCAACGGTGTCTCAAACTATTCGAGATGCAGGGTATCAAACGTCGGTATTTGGCAAGGAAGACTCCTACATTTTCAAATGGGGCCCAGGACAGGGCTTCCACGATGCCAATCTTTTTGATTACAAAGTCCACTTCAAACATGATTTACAGAAAAATGATAAGGGAGACTTATTTGGAAAAGCACTTTACGGTGATGTAAATGGCACGCCTGTGATGCAGGGCTATACCGAAAATGTCGTTTACCCAAATGGCGATAAAAAGAGTTACTTCATTCAGCGCCACAATGCGCAACTCACTGCCGATGACAAGTCAGCGATGGCTGAAGTGAACGAAGAGTTTGACCTTCTAAGGGCGTATACACGAACCAATACAGGGCTGATATTGGCCGGTGAAAATCCACAACCCGCTGAGAAAACCGTTGATGCGTACATAGTGCGTGAGTTTCAAAACTTTCTTCAAAATGCAGATAAGCCATTTAAAACCAGTTGGGGTAAAGAGGCTCAAGGGGCTGATACCAACAAGCCTCAATATATGCAGTTAGGCTTTCACTTACCTCATACACCGGTGCTGCCCCCTAAAACAATTCGAGACCGTTTTAAGAAAAAAACTTACAAACTGCCGGCTTATGATCGCGGCGATACGGCAAAGCTCCCAGCACAACTCAAGGAAATTCAAAAAGCGGGTGATGTCTACCCGATGACATATGAAGAAAAGCAGAAAGCCATTCAAGACTATTATGCTTTTTGCGCGCATGGCGATAATTTAATTGGCCAAGCTGTTGAATCCTTCAAAGAGTACAGCAAGGCGAACGGTCAGGAATATTTGATTATTTTTACCATTGGCGATCACGGCTGGCATTTGGGAGAGCAGGGTATTAATGCCAAATTTGGCCCTTGGGCACAATCGGTATCGAACGCGGCCATCGTGGTTTCATCGAATAAATCTTTGGTGCCAGCAGATGCTGTATATCGTGATTTAGTTGAATTTGTTGATTTCGCGCCCACGGTCCTTTCTGCGGCAGGGCTTGATCTCGAGCAAGATAAATTTGACTATTTAGATGGTTATGATCTGGTTGATGTGTATCACCAGAAAAGAGCAAAGCGAGAATATGTTCTGGGTGAAATTAACGTGATTTCAGGCCCTAGAGCCTACCTTCATACGGATCGTTTTCGTTTTTCGATGAGAACCCGCCCCTTTAATAATTGGGTGAATGAATCTCAGTTAGGCAAAGACTTACATTGGCCGTTAAGTGCGCCAGTTGAAGACGTTGAGATGACGTTGTATGACTTGGAAAAGGATCCGGGTGAACGTGACAATGTTGCCTACAGAGAAGACTATGCAGCGCTTGCAAACTGGTTTAGACACAAGTTAGGAAACATTGTGATGGGCGATGGGCGTGTTGAAGTGGATTGGTCAAAAGCCAATAGTTATCACGTGAGTAATTTTAGTGCGGGAGCGGATGACAAAAAAGCCGACATCCCACAAGAACTGATTCCAAAAGGTTAATTTAAAAGACAGTGAAAGCAAGTCCGGCTCGACTTGCTTTCACTGAATCTTTATCTTAAATCAACTATCTGGATCGTAAGCTAAGTTTGGCGCGAGCCAGCGCTCTGCGGTTTCCATATCCCACTCTTTGCGTTGAGCATAGTCTTCTACTTGGTCGCGCTGAATCCCTGCGACTGCAAAATAGCGACATTCTGGGTGGCTAAAGTAAAAGCCAGAAACGGCTGCGCCGGGCCACATAGCATAGCTGGAAGTTAACTTCATGCCGGTGTTTTGTTCGGCATTGAGCAGTGACCAAATTTGACTTTTCTCGGTGTGCTCAGGGCACGCAGCATAACCCGGAGCAGGGCGAATACCTTGGTATTTTTCTCGGATCAAGTCGTCATTAGTCAGCGCTTCGTCAGGAGAAAATCCCCAGTGAACCTTTCTCACTTGCTCGTGCAAATATTCGGCAAAGGCTTCGGCTAACCGGTCGCACACGGCTTTGACCATGATTGAGTTGTAATCATCACCATCATCTTTATAGGCATCGGCTAAATCGTCTTCGCCAATACCGCCTGTCACCGCAAATGCGCCGATGTAATCTGGCGTACCTTCAGGAGCAATGTAGTCGGCTAGCGAGTGGTTAAACTTACCCTTGGGCTTACGCGTTTGCTGGCGTAAGTGATGCAGCGTTGTGAGCACCTCTGTTCGACTTTCATCGGTATACACGATTGTGTCGTCATCACGCCTATTGGCAGGAAATATGCCAAACACTCCACGCGCCTTGATCGAGCCTTCTTGTTTGAACTTTTCAAGCATTTGCTTGGCTTCGGCAAACAATTTACGAGCTTCATTACCGACGGTTTCATTGTCAAAAATACGAGGGTAAGAACCTTTGAGCTGCCACGTCATAAAGAATGGCGTCCAATCGATGTAGTTTTCCAATACGTCCAGTGACATATCTTCGATGACTTGTACCCCCAACTGTTTGGGCACAGGGGGAGTGTATGCTTGCCAATCAATTTTGTAACCGTTAGCGCGCATTTCAACCAGATCAATGGCTTGGCCTCTTGGCACTTTGCGGGCATGCTGATCGCGGGCACGCTCGTAATCCAAGTTGAGGCGTTCAACAAACGCAGGGCGGAGTTCATCAGACAGCAGTGCACTGGCTACGCCCACGGCTCTTGATGCGTTTGGAACGTATACCACGGGTTGGTCATATTTCTGTTCTATTTTAACTGCGGTATGGGCTTTAGATGTGGTAGCTCCACCAATCAGCAATGGAATCGTAAAGCCTTGACGCTTCATCTCTTTGGCAACATGCACCATTTCATCAAGCGATGGGGTAATTAGCCCCGACAAACCGATAATGTCAACATTCTCATCGCGCGCGACTTGCAGTATTTTTTCCGATGAAACCATCACACCAAGGTCGATGATCTCGTAGTTGTTACACTGCAAAACCACGCCCACAATATTCTTTCCAATATCGTGAACATCGCCTTTTACCGTCGCCATGAGCACTTTACCGTTGGTGCTCCCCACTTCTTTCTCAAGCTCAATGTAGGGCTGTAGATAAGCAACTGCTCGCTTCATCACACGAGCTGATTTGACCACTTGTGGCAAGAACATCTTACCATCGCCAAACAGATCACCCACCACATTCATGCCATCCATGAGTGGGCCTTCAATGACATGTAGTGGCTTTTCTGCAGCTTGGCGCGCGGCTTCGGTATCATCTTCAATAAAGTCGGTAATACCTTTGACCAAGGCATGCTCTAGACGTTTGTTGACGTCCCAGCTGCGCCACTCGGCTTCTTGTGGGTCTTCTTCTTCAGCACCGCTGTCTCGATACTTATCGGCAATGGCTAACAATGCTTCTGTCGCATCATCATTTTTATTGAGGATGACATCTTCAACGGCATCTTTTAATTCGTCTGGAATATCAGCGTAAATTGCCAATTGAGCGGCGTTTACAATCCCCATATCCATGCCGTTTTGGATGGCATAGTACAAAAATACAGCGTGAATGGCTTCGCGAACAGGGTTATTACCACGGAATGAGAACGAAACGTTCGACACGCCACCAGATATCATGGCGTGTGGTAAATTTTCTTTGATGTCTTTGACCGCTTCAATAAAGTCAACGGCATAATTGTTATGCTCGTCAATACCCGTTGCTACAGCAAAAATATTCGGATCGAAAATGATATCTTCAGGCGGAAAACCTGCTTTTTGAGTCAGCACTTCATAGGAGCGCTTACAAATCTCATATTTGCGTTCGCGCGTGTCTGCTTGTCCTTTCTCATCAAACGCCATCACAATCACAGCGGCACCATAGCGCTTGATGGTCTTGGCTTGTTCAATGAAGTTTTCTTCGCCTTCTTTCATCGAAATGGAGTTGACGATACCTTTGCCTTGAATGCATTTTAAACCGGCTTCAAGGACTTCCCATTTTGATGAGTCGATCATAATAGGAACGCGCGAAATATCGGGTTCCGATGCAATCAAATTAAGAAACCTAACCATGGCTTTTTCGGCATCGAGCATGCCTTCGTCCATATTGATATCGATAATTTGAGCGCCGTTTTCAACTTGGTGACGAGCAACGTCCAGCGCTTCGTCGTAGTTTTCGTCAACAATAAGGCGTTTAAAACGAGCAGAACCGGTCACGTTAGTTCGCTCACCAACGTTTACGAACAAGTCTTCTGCGTGAATGTTGAAGGGTTCGAGACCTGACAAGCGACATGCAATTTTAGGCTCAGGAAGTTGACGTGGCTCAATACCATCTAAGCGTTGGGCAAATTGGCGAATGTGCTCAGGAGTTGTACCGCAACAGCCGCCTACCAAATTCAAAAAGCCCGCTCGTGCCCATTCTTCAATGTGCTCGGCCATTTCTTCTGGGCCAAGATCGTATTCACCAAATGCATTCGGCAAGCCTGCATTTGGGTGAGCGGATACATACCCTTCGGATACGCGTGATAGTTCTTCTACATATTGACGTAATTCTGCCGGACCCAATGCACAGTTTAAGCCCATGGTGATTGGCTTGGCATGGCGCATTGAGTTGTAGAATGCTTCAGTTGTTTGGCCTGATAACGTGCGGCCTGATGCGTCGGTAATTGTGCCAGAAATCATAATTGGCAGGCGTTTACCCACTTGATCGAAAGACTTTTCTACAGCAACGATAGACGCTTTCGCGTTTAGGGTATCGAACACGGTTTCGATCAGAATTAAATCAGAACCACCGTTGATGAGAGCCACGGTGGCTTCAATATAGGCTTCAACAAGTTCATCAAAGCTCACGTTTCTAAACCCCGGATCATTCACGTCTGGGCTAATGGAGCAGGTTCTGTTGGTTGGGCCTAAAACACCTGCAACATAACGCGGTTTATGCGGTTCTTTGGCGGTAAATTCGTCTGCAACGGAGCGCGCTAATTTAGCCGCTTCATAATTCAACTCAACGCACAGATCTTCCATGTCGTAATCGGCCATGGCAATACTGGTGCTGTTGAACGTGTTGGTTTCGACAATATCTGCCCCAGCTTCAAAATAAGCGGCATGTATATCGCTAATGATTTGTGGTTGAGTTAACACTAAAAGGTCATTGTTACCTTTTAAGTCACAGCTCCATTGAGCGTAGCGTTCGCCACGATACTGTTCTTCTTCGAGCTTATAATCTTGGATCATGGTGCCCATACCACCATCCATGATGAGAATTCGTTCTTTAAATGCTTTTTCTATCGTTTGCTGACTCACAAAAACCTCTCGCTCAACCTACAACATGGCCTTGTCGGCCACAGGCTTTAACTGACTTAAATCGTACGGTGTTGTTTGATACACGAAATAGTTAAGCCAATTTGAAAAAAGCAGATTGCCATGGCTGCGCCAGCGAACAAGCGGGCCATTTTCGGGCAAATCTCCGTGGTAATAATTTTTAGGAACGTCGGGGGATAAACCTTGCGACACGTCCCGTTTGAATTCGTTGTCCAGTGTTTCTGGATCATACTCTGGATGACCCGATACAAAGAGTTGCCGCCCATCATTTGATGCGACTAAATAAACGCCTGCTTGTTGTGAGTCCGCGAGCACATGTAGATCGTTATGTGCGGCAATCTCTGCTGCGTTTATTTCTGCATATCGAGAGTGCGGAACCCAAAACACATCGTCAAAGCCGCGCATCAAAGGGTGGTTATGATAGCGCACCTGATGTTGAAACACGCCAGAAATCTTACTTTTGCGAATATGCCGGTCAATTCCATACAGAGTGTAGAGCGCTGCGTGCGCTGCCCAACACAAATACAGTGTTGCATTGACGTGAGTGTTGGCCCAATCAATGATGGTTTTCATTCGATCCCAAAACACCACATCTTCCCATTCTACGAGGCCAAGAGGCGCACCGGTAATGATCATGCCGTCGTAGTTTTTATGTTCTACCTCTTCAAATGTTCGGTAAAAAGCATTGAGGTGTTCTTCGGGAGTATTCTTTGAAACTCGATTATCAATGCGTAAAAGGTCCACATCAATTTGCAATGGCGTATTCGACAACATCCGCAAGATTTGAATTTCAGTTTCAATTTTCTTGGGCATTAGATTCAGAATGAGCACATTCAGAGGGCGAATATTTTGCGAGCTAGCGCGCTGTTCACCCATTACAAAGATGTTTTCTCCAGTCAACACCTGAGTGGCGGGCAGTCGGTCTGGAATGTTAATCGGCATAAAGCATCTCTGAGTACGTAAAAACTACCGCCATACTAATTCATAAACGTTTAGACGTCTAGAAGTCTGATGTTTTGAAATTTATTTCCCACTTCCCGGTTCTATATTGAATAGCAATGTGTTTAAGCAAACTCAAAGGGACAACATGCTGAATCTGACAGAGATGTATCACGGCACGATTCGCCACCTCACTATTCTTGATTTCCTGCCGCTATTTTTCATGCGTATGATCTTAGCGCCGGTGATGATTGTTGCAGGCTACAATAAGTTGCGCATCAGCGATGCACAAGCGGGGATTTTTGAACAATTATTGCCTGATCCGAACGTGGTTAGCTGGTTTGGTAATGCCGATTGGGGATTGGGATTACCGTTTCCCGAAGTGCTTGCATTGATGGCCGGATGGACTGAATTCTTAGGGGGCTGGTTAATATTGTTCGGTTTGTTAACACGACTCGCAAGTATTCCGCTGATGGTGACAATGCTTGTGGCAGCATTCGCAGTGCATTGGGACAATGGCTGGTTTGCCATTGCCCCGTCCAATGGTTCAACCAGCGCAGCTTTAGTTTGGTCTTGGCTTCATTTGCCGGGAGGATCGGAGAGCATTGCCAACAGCGCAGAGGTCGGAGAGCGGTTGGCGAAAATCAAAGATATTGTTGCTGAAAATGGCTTTCCTGATTATCTGTACGGACGAGGTTCCATTGCGATCTTGAATAATGGTATTGAGTTCGCTGCAATTTACTTTGTCATGCTGTTAAGCCTTTTCTTCAAAGGGGCCGGGCGATTCTTAAGTGTTGATTATTGGCTCACTTTAAAGCACAACCGTTAAACTGATTCAGGCGCTATATTTTGTTGAGGATTGCTACAAATGTGGTTAGCAATCCTTTAACATGATGCTCACAAACCTCTCCAACAAAGGCGCCTTGAATGGATGCGCTCGAACTTCTGCTAAATCGTTATTCCCAGGGCAAATTGACTGAGCCCGCACCGTCTGACGCAGCGCTAAACACAATTCTTTGCGCGGGTTTACGAGCCCCGGATCATGCCCACCTTCGACCTTGGCGATTTTTAGTGTATCGCGGTGAGGGTCGTGAAGAGTTAGGTTGTATTTTTGAGCGGGCCGCTAAGAACAACCCCGATTTAAATGATGCAGCTGTGCTCAAAGCGCCCACATTGCCTTTGCGCGCTCCTATCGTCATAACAGTGATCGCCCAAGTCGTTGATCACCCTAAAGTGCCACGCGTTGAACAATTATTGAGTGCCGGATGTGCAACTATGGCGATGCAGCAAGCGGCACAAGCCCTTGGTTTTGGCGGAATTTGGAGGTCTGGCGTTTACACTCAAGACCCTTATGTGAACGATGCTTTAGAACTTGGCCCAGAGGATGAAATCGTTGGATTTTTGTACCTTGGCACTGAACAGTTTCAGGGTAAACCGAGCGAAGTCCCCAATCTCTCTGACTTCGTTACCTTTATTGGCGAATAATCAATTAGTTGATAGCGCCAAACAATGAACTATTCTTTAGTTAATATTCAGTCAAGGTGGCTCCTTGGCTGAATTTCTGTGATTAAAATTCACTGAAAATTTATTGGATATTTAAAAAGGACACACAATGATGTGGATTAAACGCACTTTAGCGCTTGCTGTAATTGCTGGCTCAACGTCAACTCAGGCGTTTGAACTCTACAAAGGCGATGAGCTTACCGCTCAAATGAAGGGCTATTTGGAGCTTAACGGTATTTATACCGACAGCGATACGTCGTTTAAGGATGGCACCTCAAGGATTGGTTTTCAGTTTGATCACCCCGTGAATGAAGAGTGGAATATTGGTGCGTATTTAGAGTGGGGCGTCCGTACGACTAATTCAGGCAAAGATCTGAAAATTAGTGGTGATGAGCAGGCCTCTTTGTCGTCGGGCGATCCCGACGATGCGATATCACTGCGTCAAGGCAATGTGTATCTGAGCCATGATCAATGGGGCGACATTAAAATCGGGAAGCAGTGGTCGGTGTATTACGATGCATCGTTCACAACGGATGTGTACAACGTGTTTGGTGGTGAAGCATCGGGTACCTATAACTTCGCATCAGACGGCGGTTTGTCGGGAACCGGTCGAGCCGACAACGCAATCACATGGCGCAAGAGCTATCAGGGATTAGACATAGGTCTGCAAGGTCAGTTTTCGCCCGGCGAGCTGGATGCTTCAGACTTCGACTCAACCAGTGAAGATGATATTCGACTCTCCACCATTGATGGTGAATTCGATTATGGTTACTCCATGAGCTTGGGATACACCTTTGATGTTGGCATGCCTTTGTCCATTCGCGGTGCCTATAATTATGCCTTGATTGAAGTGAAGGGTGAGGTTGATGGTACTCAGGTATCGGATGTGGACGACGAAGCATGGGTGGGTTCAATTACATTAGGTGAGACACTGTTCGCGAAGGGCTTTTATGCATCGGTTTCTTATGCGCAATCGGAGAACCATGAATTTGATGCGCAAGGTATCATTTATGATGCCGAAGGTTGGGAAACAGTCATTGGCTATGGTTTCAGCGACCAGTGGCAAGTCTTTGTTGGTAACAATTTGCTCAAAGCAGACGATTCAGATTACGCCGCAGCGCTTGAGCGGTACTTGGATGATAACCCTTCTGCAGGACCTTTGACTGACGACTATGAGTTGAGTTATTACGTAGCTGGCGTGAATTACAACTGGTCGCACCGAATTAACCTGTTTGCAGAAATTCGCGTTGATGATAGTGATTTCAATGGGACCGATGGCGAAGATATTTACGCATTAGGCTTGAGATTTAATCTCTAGATTTTGATCATCAAGTTGCAGTTACGAGCCCTGATTGAATCAGGGCTTATTTGTATCAAAATAGGTTGAATTTTGGACAAAAAAAAGCTCGGAACCAATCCTGTTCCGAGCATAGGGGAATGGCTCGTGATGAGCCGTGCGCTAACTAACTGGTGGTATAGAAGGGAGCCGCTCATCTGGGCGAGCTCACCTAACCCATGCAAATAAGTCTAGTTCAGGATTCCCCGTTTTCCAGTCGGATTTCGGCTATTTTTTAGTGGAATTCATAACTGGTTGATCGCGTACGATTTCTCGTGGCAATTGATTTTTGAGACGGTTTGCTACCGCTTTTCCAAAGCCGAGAGTTTTGCCTTCATAAGTGGCTAAGCATTCGCCTTTGTTCGGCAGTCCTTCAATTCCTCGAACGTCGCGGCCTTGCAAATACTCTTGTGCTTGTTCTGCGTTTAACTCAAATGTTAAGTGCTTAAATTGATGGCCGTAAGCAATAGCAAATCCGTGATCCAACTTGTAATTACGTTTAAATCGCTCAGCAACACGAATACCAATGCGCTGGAACTTTAATTTACCAAATAGCGGTTCCAAGGCTTTTGGAAATAACCAAAATGTATCATTGCGTTCAAACAGTTCCATGTCGTTGGGTAGGGTAAAGCCAAAGCCATCTAAGTATTGTTGCAGCTGTTCAATGTCATCGCGCTTGGCAAAATGATAAGGAAACCTGCCAGGACGTCTCACTTCAGATTGGTCAGGCGCTGTGGCTGATTGTTTACGAAATGCGGCAACAAAGAAGCCTTCTGAATCGTATATCTGAGGCCAAACGTGCAAATAGCCTTCGGCGGTCACTGACTGCGCAGCGCCATCAAATAGATCATGAAGACTACACACCTCCACGTTGTCGCCAAACGTATCAAGCAAATGCTGACACACATTCTGATTTTCTTGCGCGCTCAATGTGCAAGTGGAGTACACCATTGCTCCACCCGCTTTAAGAGCGTGGAACGCACTTTCGATCAGCGTTTTCTGTACCTCTGAAATTCGCTCAATACTTTCCATATTCCAGTTTTTCATCGCATCGGGGTCTTTGCGTAAACTGCCTTCGCCACTGCAAGGAGCGTCGAGTAACACCGCATCAAAGGTATTGGGCAATGCTGCACCAAAGATGGCTGCGTCAAAATGTGTGAGTGCGGCATTAGTAACACCGCACCTTTGCAAGTTGGCATGCAGAAATTTAAGGCGTGATGCAGACAACTCATTCGCTACCAAACCGCCTCTATTGTTCATTAAGCCTGCAATTTGAGTCGTTTTAGAGCCAGGGGCTGAAGCCATGTCGAGTACAAGGTTCATCGATTTTGCAACGTGAGCCAACGCCATAGGCGGCAGCATTGAGCTGGCCTCTTGAATGTAAAATTGGCCATTGAGGTGGCAAACATGATTGCCCAACTGGTAGTCAGGCGTCTCATTCAGCCAAAGCCCTTGCTCGCACCAGGGAACGGGTTCTGCTGCGGAAAATAGTTTGCCAATCTCATTGGGCGCAGGTTGCAGCAATGTATTGATGCGAATACTTTTGCGCAAAGGCACTTGGCAAATATCCACAAAGGACTCAATGCTGAGATGCGGTGGTAGTATCGCTTTAATGTTTTGAATAAACTCTTGGGGTAAGAGATTTTTTGGCATTTTATTTCTAGGCTTTTGAGGTGTCAGCATACGCTGTGTCTAATGCCGTCATATTAACACATACTTTTCAGGGAATGATCTTGTGCTCAATCGTGTTTGGTTAGTCATGATGGTTGGCAGCATTGCGGTTGCGTTACTGCAGGTTGCTTTGGGTGAGTCATCACAAGTGATTAACGCAATGGGAGCCGCGTTATTTGCCGGTGCAGATTTAGCCGTTGATATTGCGCTGGGTTTAATTGGAGTGCTGTGTTTATGGCAAGGCATCTTTGCCATAGCCGAACGCGCTGGTATGGTCGACGCGTTAGCGCGGTTCATGGCGCCGCTATTTAGAGTCTTGATGCCAGCTATTCCTAAAGGTGATCCTGCAATAGGAAGTGTGACGCTCAATCTTGCTGCCAATGCGCTGGGTTTAGACAATGCTGCAACGCCCTTGGGCATTAAGGCCATGCAAGATTTGCAGCGGCATAATCCAAAACCCGACACCGCCTCCGATGCGCAAATTCTATTCTTAGTGCTGAATACTTCATCAGTCACATTGATTCCAGTGACCG
This sequence comes from Echinimonas agarilytica, assembly GCF_023703465.1. Taxonomy (NCBI): domain Bacteria; kingdom Pseudomonadati; phylum Pseudomonadota; class Gammaproteobacteria; order Alteromonadales; family Echinimonadaceae; genus Echinimonas; species Echinimonas agarilytica. The sequence goes on from NZ_JAMQGP010000003.1 coordinate 602,417, forward strand.
TCTTTTTATATCGAGCACAGCAAGGCGCGTTGGCACCGGCAGATGTGTTTGTGCCTATCTTACTCACGACCTCTGCATCAACCTTAGCTGGATTGTTAATGGTGTGCGCCGTTCAGCGCATTAACATTTTTCAGCGTAGTGCGTTGCTCTATTTAGGAGTGGCCATTGCTGCACTACTAGCATTGGTTGGCTATCTTGGCCAGCTCGGAGCTGATGCCATGAGCCAACAATCTACGGTATTAGCGAATGTGGTGTTGCTGGGCTTTATCGCCTTGGTGTTAACTTTAGCGTCTAAACGCGGCGTGGCGGTATACGACAGCTTTGTGGAAGGGGCAAAGCAAGGGTTTGAAACCGCCGTGCGACTCATTCCATTTTTGTTGGCCATGCTTGTTGCACTGGCACTACTCAGAGCGAGCGGTATTTTAGGGGCTCTGATGGACGCGATTCGTTGGGTTGTGATTAAGACCGGTGGTTCCACTGAATTTATTGAGGCATTGCCTGTTGCGTTTGCCAAACCGTTTTCGGGATCGGCTTCACGAGCACTGATGATCGACACCATGAATGCACATGGGGCTGATAGCTTCGTTGGACGGCTTGCCAGCATCATGCAGGGCAGTACGGAAACGACCTTCTATGTACTTGCGGTGTACTTTGGGGCGGTGGGCATCCGTAAAACGCGTTACGCATTAAGTTGTGGCTTGTTTGCAGATGCGGTAGGAATCGCCACAGCGATTGCAGTGGCGTATTGGTTTTATGGCTAAGTACGAGTCGCTTAGTCTTTATCGATAGTGAGCTGCCATTGCCGCCATGTGTTCTTTGCCTTTGCGTGAAGTTTGAATCGAGAACCTTGCTGAGCACGTTCTCGAATGGCTTCGTTGTCGGGCGTACCAAATGCAATGCCCCCCGCGATGATCGTGGTGAGGGATTCGGCTTGAATTTTCATTCCACTAAATAACCCGGCTTCTGCTTTGATTCCAGAGACGTTCCAAAAATGCGTATTTGAACGTACCAAATGGCTGTAGTCAGGTTTGATGTTCGCCTGAATCACTACACTTTCAGAGCCTTCAGCCAGCTCAGTTGATGTGACTTGTCCGACTTGGATTTGGCGGAACAATATTGGCGAACCGACTTTAACAGAACCCAGAGCCGGGCTTTCTAGGTAAATTGTAATGCCATCGGTTGGTACGGGGTTTTTTGGGGCCCCGTATCCTGCGTTAAATTGTTGACGAGTGGCGCCGGTACCCGGTAGCGCGATAATAAAATCTCCGGTCAATAGTGCTTTAGGGTTTGATACACCATCAATTCCAATAGAGCCCGACTCAATCCAAAACTGGGTGCTCTGTCTCATGAAACTATCGGCGTAGAGTTGTTCCAAATATACTTGCGCGTTGACGTGATTTAGCCCCGGATCCAATACAATATCGTTGACTTCGCCAATTTGAAAACCGCCATAAAAGACTTTTGTACCCTGCGTCACACTGGTGCTCACAGGCAGTTCTATGTTGATGACTGACACGGTTTCCATCGCGATCTTTTGATTCGAATATAGCTCAAATTCCAACGGGCCTTTGGCCGAAGCTTCAGAGTTGGGAGTGTCGAATGCAATGCCACCTAAAGCTGCCGCAATCAGTGAGCCGGTTTGGACTTCTAGCCCTGTTAAGTCGGCTTTGAACTTAATGCCGCCCATTTGCCAGAAGCGAGATGATTGATTCAATAAGTGCGCATATTTAGCTTGTACGCCGGCAGTCATAATTACTTTTCTTTGGTCATTCAGTTCAACGCTAAGGATTTCGCCCACGGGTAAATCTTTAAAGTACACTGGGGCTTCAGCTTGCAGCCCATGAACGTCGTCCGACACTATTTTTATTAGTTTTGGTTTGGTGCGCTTGCCTACAACTGCAGCTTCGATTGTTGAGTAAAGCGCAAGGTTTTGACCGTCTTTCGCTGGCGAAGCATCTTTCCATTGGTTACCGCGCATGAGCGTAATACCGCCCATTAACACCTGTTCTATGGGTTTAGTGTCAATGGTTAATCCGCGCAGGCTCGCTTTCACATCAATACCAGAGTTGACATAAAATCTAGATTTATCGGTCACTAAGTGCGTGTATACAGGGTTAATTACAACATCAAATTCAACCGAGTTGTCGTCGCTTAACACCACATCGCGAATATGACCAATGGTCAGCCCTCGATAGAAAATCGTTTTGCCCGCGCTTAATCCATAAGAGTTTGGGGCGTGAAGTGTAATGTTTAACGAACCAGGGAGTGCGGGTTCATTTGGCTGAATTTTAAAGTGCCTCAATTCGCTGGGCTTTGTGGCGGGCGAAAATTGAATTCGATAACCCAATACAATCGTATCGAGGTTTTCTATTCCAGCCATCGAAATTTTGGGTTTCACCAGCCAGAACTGACTATCGTCGCCTAATAGTTCATTGAGCGAAGGATCGAGGTGTGCCTCTCCTGTTACATAGGTCTGGTCGTCGCTTAAACGAATATTCTCGAACGTCCCTATGGGAACGCCTAGGTAACGAATCTCTGTTCCACTTAGAGCCAGGCCGTCGGCTACATGGATAGTGAGCGCAATCTGAATGCCTCGGTCTGCTTCATCCAGTGAGGGGTATAGAACAAATTCTTGCTCTTCGGCTTCGAGCGGATCACTGCCCAAAGGGCTGTCGAATGCGATTCCACCAGCGATGATGGTGGCGAGGCTTTCGGTTTGCACTTCAACACCGCTAATTCCAGCGGACACTCGCACGCCACTGACGTTCCAAAAGCGACTGTCTTTGGTGACCAAGTGAATATATTCACTGTTAATTTGGACTTGAACCATGACGTCGTGGCGCTCGTCATCGAGCTTTATTTTTACCACTTCGCCGACTGCGAAATGGCGGTAATAAACGGGAGAACCAACGGATAAGCTGCCTAGTGTTGGCGTACGTAGGCGAACGATCAGATCGTCGTCTGTCAGTTGTAATGGTGCTTCCTTAACGGCTTCAAATTCGCGTTCTTTGGGACCTTCACCGGGTTGAACTGCAATGTAATTTCCCGACAAAATAGTGTCGAGCCCTGAGATTCTAGTGAGTGAGGCTTGCGGGCGCACTAGCCAAAACTGTGTGCCTCGGGTCAGTGCACTTTCAGCTCGAGGGTCCATTTCTACCAGCACGTTCACACCAAGTAAGCGTTGATCGGGTTCGATTGTTTTGACCTTACCAACGACTAAACCTTTGTACTTGACTGGTGTTTTATCTTCGATGATGCCGTTTCCATCTGGAAAATGAATCGAAATCATAATGCCTGCTTGGCTGAGGCTTTGGTATGCAAGGTAGCCACCTAGCAATAGCGCGATGATTGGCAGCAACCAAATTGCGGAAATAGGAGACTTCTTTTTAATCAGTGGTTGCGCGGCTATCGAATCATTTGGCAAAGCATTTTCCTTAATCGTTTACATCGTCCCAAATTAGACGTGTATCAAAGCTCTCGGTGGCAAGTACGGTGAGCAGAATCACCATTGCAAATGCGGTTGCTGCAGGTCCACAGGAGAAGTCCAATATTTGTCCAAGGTTGACTAACGTGGCCATGATAGAGATGACGAATAAATCTAACATTGACCATTTTCCTATCCATTCAATCGCATGATACATGCGGAGTCTTGATTTCCGGTTGCGTAAAATATTAAATTTTAAACTGATTAATATAAAACTCAGGCCAATAATTTTAGCGAAAGGAATTGCAATGCTGGCCGTAAATACAATGAGTGCAATGGGCAGCATATCGGCTGCTGCTAACGCAATAACGCCAGACATAATCGTATCTTCTTGAACCGTGCCGCTTTTCGTAAAATAGCTAATAGGATAGATATTGGCAGGTAAAAAAAGAATAAGTGCAGCGATGAGGCAAGCCCATGTCCGTTGCAAACTATTTGGTGATCGTTGATAAAGTTTAGTCTCACATCGGGGGCAGGCAACGTGCCCCACATCAATTTCAATGTGCTCACATAGCTTATTGCAGCAATGGCAAACCACTAACCCTCGTTCATATGCGCTAGCCATGAGATTGCCTTTGTTCAATGAGGTGCCACATATAATGCCGATTAAACTGCTGCGCAAGGGCAATTAATACTGCAAACATAAACACATAGCTGACCAGGCCTAAGCCAAAATAGATATCTGCATAATCCTTGAGTTTAAATACTGCGACTAAAAAGCTAATCAAATAGATCTCAAGCATGGCCCACTTTCTAATGCGATTCATGATTTTCATGAGCACGACTAAAGTCGATGGCGCCCATTGCCGTTTATAGCCGTAAAGCAACGCGATCAGACACCCCATTGTAACCAGGGGGGCCACTGCACCGGCAAAAATGACCAGCGAGCCGACAAACCAGAAACCGCCATCAATGAGCGTTAAACCCGCGCCCCAAATAGTGGTACTGAGTTCTTGGTTAAATAACCGAATGGTAATGAGTGGCAAAAAATTGGATGGAAACCAGAGAATAAATCCAGTAAAAGCGAGAGCAAAGAGGCCATCGAGTTTGAACGGACTGTGACTAAAAATACGTTTGCCACACCGAGGGCAGTTGGCGTCATTATGTGGTGGCACTTCTAATAACGATACCAAGAGATCGCAATCTGTGCACGCGACCATGTGTGGCTTAGCCATCTGTACTCCAAGCTCAGTCTAGAGTCAGGTGAATTTTAATGATTTCAGTGTATTAACAGAACTAGTTTTTGTCTAGTGGGTTAACCGTAGAGCCGAATTAAAAGCCCGTGTACAATACCCTGAAAATTCCACAGAGGCTTTTTATGTTAACTACTGAACTTGTGACTTACCTCGACCAAACTTTACAATCCAATCAAATTCGAGATTTTTGTCCAAATGGCCTTCAAGTCCAAGGCAAGCCAAACATTCAGTCAATTGTAGCTGGAGTCACCGCCAGTCAAGCACTTGTCGACGAAGCCATCGCACGCAACGCCGATGCCGTATTAGTGCATCATGGTTACTTCTGGAAAAATGAACCCGCGGCTGTTGTAGGCATGAAGTATAACCGCCTTAAGGCGTTATTAACGCATGATATCAACCTCATCGCCTACCACTTGCCGCTTGATGTCCATGCTGAACATGGTAACAACGCTCAGCTAGCGAAGCGTTTGGGAATTGTTGATGCCGAAGGGCTCGATCCCAACGACCCATTTTCAGTGGCGATGCAAGGCCGTTTAGCTCAACCTGTCACAGGCGCTCAGCTTGCTGAGCGCATTGCGCAGAGTTTGAACCGAACTCCTGTCTTTGTGGAAGGGCACGGCGGTGTCGTGCAAAAAGTGGGTTGGTGTACGGGCGGTGGGCAGTCATATATTGACCAAGCCGTTGCCGCAGGATGTGATGCGTTTATCACCGGCGAAGCATCCGAGCAAACGGTGCATGTTGCTCGTGAAATGGGAATCGACTTCATCGCAGCAGGGCATCACGCAACAGAAAGGTATGGCGCGCTCGCATTGGGTCGGCACATTGCAGAAAAATTTGATCTAAATGTCGAGTTTGTGGATATCGACAACCCCGTATGAATAAGAAATCTAATTTTGATGGTGCAGCAGGTAAATTCAGTCGCTGCATTTATGACAGTGCAAAAGGTAAAGTTCGCCTAGCTGTATTGCAGCGTGACCTGCAGCAAGTGCGAGATGGCAGACCATTGCGCGTTTTAGATGTGGGTGTTGGGATGGGCCAAATGGCTCTTTGGTTCGCCGAAGCTGGGCATGATGTTGTGGCCTGTGACATATCGGATGATATGCTCAATGAAACCAAGGTTGCGGCAATTGCACGTGGTTGTTTGCAAACCATGAGCTTTGTGTATGCGGGACTAGACCAGTTACCTGAACTGGAAAAATTTGATCTTGTGCTTTGTCATGCGGTTCTGGAATGGATTGAGGACCACGAGTCTTTTATTCAACATTTGGCCAATCAGTTGAAGCCGCAAGGCCATTTAAGTTTGATGGCCTTTAATCAAAAAGCCCTACTTTATCAGCACTTGGTATCGGCCAACTTTGAATACGTTGAAGGCGGAATGACGCGGCGCAGTCGGCAACGTTTAACGCCAAACTGGCCCATCACTCCTGCTGCGTTAGAAAATGCAATTGCAAAGGCTGGAATGTCGGTTTCGACTCGATCCGGTATTCGTACCTTTAGTGATTATGTTCGCGACAAGCAACAAACTGAAATTCAGCAAGAAGCGCTAATGCGCTTAGAGCTTATTCATTCGCAAGACCCTGATTTTCTTGCGGTATCTCGGTATTTGCACTTTTATTGCTTACGTGGTTAGCGGGCATCCACCAATCGGTGTGCATGGGAGGCAAATCGTCGGGCAAAAATGGATTTTGAAGTTCAATTAGGTGTCTAGACTGGCTTTGAACTCGTTGAATAACATCTGAAAAATGCTTTTCAAAAATGGCTTTGAAACTGCCATCTTCAATCGCCATATCTAGTCCTTTCTCAAGCCGACGAGCAAGGCCTTCGTTACTCCTGTTCACAAAGAAATAACGGGGAAAAGGGTAGTAAAGCGCAATATCACTATTAATCATCAAGTCTGAGTAGCGGTCTGACTGCTGTTCAATTTCAATATAAATCTCATTTAGGCCGCGTGGTAAATAGTCAATTTGAGATGTGGCTAACATGGCAAACAGATCTTGATAGCCGGCACTTGCAATCACTGGAATGCGGTTGCGGTATAGAATACGTAAATCTTCCCAATGCAGGCCAAACCCTGCCACTGCGTTGTTTTTTAGATCTTGTAGTGACGAAATGCCAGCAAATTTATCATTGTGTTCGCTGTGAGTTAGTAACAGGCGGTAGCCAAGCATACCTTGTAATAAAGGCACTTTCACTGCTTTGAAGCTAAACTCTCTTTGTGTACTGGTGGGGAGAAATGCAATATCGATTTGGCCTGAAAATAACGCTCTTAGACCCTGTTGCTCAGACATTTCTGTACCCGAAAATTGAGCTTCAGCATGGCCATATTCTTTTTCCGTGAGCATTAACACGTGCTCCAGCAGTTCAATGTCGTAATGAAATCGATCATGATGCTGAAAATACAATAGTGGATCAGGTTTTGATGTGGCTAGAAACGATAAAGTAGCCAACATTAAACAAGTGACATAACGCAACAATTGCCGTCTCCATGAAAGTGGACGATGTAAACGAAACGTGAAGGTGCTTTAGATTATGGCGATCTGGTTAGATGATTCAAGCTTCATTCACGCAAAATGGAAAAACTCTTGCAGATTGAACCTCAAAGCGAGAGGCACAGAGCAAAGCTTTGAAGTAACAGTGCTCAACGAATCTAATGCTTCAATTCAACTCAACGACGTTGTGATAGCCGGCATTCATGCTGGCCAATGGTTAGATTCAACCATTTGGAGTGATGGCTTCCAAATGCTTTGTCAATGGACAGGTACCCTGTCAGACCCTATACGCGTTAGCCGTTGCAGCGATAACGATGCAGACTATCGGATATACAGTGAACACGAAGCCCGATTTTACAATTATATGATCATTGAGCAGACCATAGGGGAGCACTACATTCTCCTTGGTTTTACGAGTTGTGAACGTTATTCCAGCTACTTTCAACGCGACGGTGACGAACTTTTTGCTGTCATTGAATCTGCAGGAGGGTGGCTTGAGAAAAATCAGCGCCGAGATCTCCCCAAACTTGTTTATCTTGAAGGCAAGTTGGCTGAGGTGCAGCAAACCTTTGCAGACTTGATTGTGGCGGAAGTGGGGGCGTCCCGGCAATCAAAACCGATTCAAGGGTGGTGCTCTTGGTATCACTATTACCAACACATTACCGAGCAAGCGATTCAAGACAATACCGCAGCGTTGCGTGGTGAGCTGGCTGCGTTCGATACCATACTGATTGACGACGGTTATCAGGCGGCGATGGGAGATTGGCTCATTCCTTCTAACAGATTTGGACATGGCATCGATCAGGTCATGGAGGATATTCAGCGGCAAGGCAAAAAAACGGCTATTTGGATGGCGCCATTTATTGCCGAAAAAAATGCTCAAATTGTCAGGGACCATCCAGATTGGTTTATCCGAACAGATGATGATCGTTTTGTGGCAGCGAGCGATGTGACTTATGGCGGCTGGCGTAGCACTCCTTGGTATCTATTGGATACTTCTATTGATGAGGCGTGCCAACACTTAGAGCAAACCGTACGCTACATGAAGCAACGTTGGAACATTAGCCTATTTAAACTTGATGCCATTTACTGGGGGTGTCTAAAAGTTGCTCACCAACAACCAATGACAGCTGTTGAAGCGTACCGCAAAGGTCTTGCTGCCATTAAGCGCGGTGCAGGTGATGCGATGTTACTTGGGTGTAACGCGCCAATGTGGCCATCACTAGGCTTGATTGACTGTATGAGAACAAGCGATGATGTGCACCGAGAATTAGGGCGTTTTAAGCAACTTCATCTTGAGAATGCGGGCCGAAGTTGGCAAAACGGCACACTGTGGCAGGTCGACCCAGACTGCATTACTTTACAAGATTTGAATACCGAACATCATCAGCAAGCCGCTTCATTTGCAGACTATCAGTTCCATGCATCTTCAGTCTTAGCTACAGCAGGGAATATCCTGTTAGGAGACTCTGTATTGGCGCTCAATAAAGTGAGTCGCGAGCGGTTGGCTCGTATGCTAAACAGGTACAAGAGTTCTTCAGCATCTGCCAAATTCAAGGATTTGAGCTTTGAACAAGCGAGCCTTCAGCTCAACGCGACGACTTGGCTATATTTCGTGTTTGATTTATCCGAGATTGCGCAGCGCACGGTGTGCTTAAAGCATCATTGTGAAGCTGATTGGTTTGATTTTTGGAGTGGTGTTGCATTGGCCAACAACAGACCTATGTTCACCATTGATATTGAGGCAAATACGGCAAAAGTGCTGTGTGTTAAAGCGTGTTAGAAATCGAACTCAAGTGACATAGCAACGTTACTATCGCCAAGGCCAGGAATTGTACCTGTGGTGTAAACTGTTCTGAAGTTTACGCCATCTTCGAGTGCCAAGCTGGTGCCAAAACCAACAGCCATTTCTGCTTGATTCCAGTCCATTACGCCATTTGGCAAATAGTTGCGATACACATTGTCTTTGTCGATGTTTGATAGAAGATAATAATCAGGGTCATACGCTTGCCCGAACACTTCTAATCGAATATCACCTGGAACGGCAATGATAGGGACTGCCATGTATTCATACAAAGCCGCGTCACTGCGGTAGTAGCTGGATGTGGCAGCGGGAAGTAATTCAATGCGGTGCGAATAATCTGCAAGAGATTGGTACACCGAGTTGTAGCTAGATTGAGCAAAGGCTACGGATGAGTTGATGTATTGATTTTGTTGAAAGACATTTGAAAAATCGAAGTCGATAAACGACAGGTAAGAAACAGACGAACTGTCATCTGTTTCTGTAGGCCTATCATCCTGCGCAAAGCAGCTTGTTGCCACTAAGCAAGTCAACCCTATCCCTATCTGTGATAATCGATTCAAAGTCATTATTTAGCGCCGGCTCATGTCCGTTATATTTTTAGATTCGATGTGTTAAAGCTGTAATCGCTCGATTCTTTCATCGAAAATACTACTTAGTGACAGCAACATATCAGATGTATTGATGAACTTTCAAACAGTAATAGTGATGTAAAGCAAGTTTTGACACATTTTGTTACGGTCTCGTATTAAATGTTATTGCTGCTTCACAAAATCGGATTCTGAAAGAACCACAACATGCTTTGGAGTGAACTTTGCTGCGCAATAAATTGCAGTGTGTGACGTGTGTTTAAAAGGTGAAAAAACGGAGCTCTCCTTGGGCAAAGGTTGAGCTCCGTGAAGGGGGAAGTATTCCCGAATGACTAGTTTGCCAAACGTTTTTGATACATGGTTGAGGTGACATCCTTTACTGCATCAATCAGTTGCGGGTAGGGGATGTCGGTGACGGTAACAAAGCCAATGTTGGCATTTTCACCGTCAAAAGCGCGTCCAGAAATGGGTTCATCAATATATTGGAACCAATGTGCGCCAACCATATACGGTTTGTTGAGTACGCTTTGCATATAGTCTTTGTACATTTGAGCACGATCGCTTGGATCTGCTGCATGTACAATGCCGGGGTTGAACATTCCAGTATCGACAGTGGTTCCAATGTGGAATTCGCCAATCACAACTGGCAAATCAACGTCTTCTAAAAACTTCCAAAAGTGGTCTTGCATGCCTTCTTCATAAATATTGAAGCTCAACACATCTGAATATTTTAATGACGCTTTAATGATCTCATCGGGCATACCCCAGTTCGCCATGCGAGCGCCCATATACAGGTGATTTGGCATCACTTCGGCCAGCGTACCATGTACCACTTTGAAGTACTGTTCACCTAGCATTTCCAACATGCGCGATAAATCGACTTCAAGTGCAGCGCTATATTGGTCAAACTGAATGGAGCGAGCCACGTCTTCCCAGCTTTCAAACTCCCTGAGCCACGCTGCATTGATTTGATCAATATCAGTGTATTTTTGCTGTAAGTGCTCGGTAAAAGCTTGTTTAGCAGGGCTTTGTTCTGAATCCTTGGATAAGGCATCTAAAATTACGCCATACCGCTCTTCTACTGTACCTGAGCGTTCTCCCCAACTTTTTTCATTGTCGATGAAAATTCCTGCACACCAAGGCGAATTTTCGACATCTTTTGCAATTGCATCGATAGTCGCGATCGCTCGTTGTTCAAACACTGGATCATATGGGTCAGGCATTAAGCCCCAATGGTTTTTATAGCCAGACAGTGTTTTGTAGTTACCAATAATCCAACCATTGGCAAAATAAGGCACTTGTTGCGCTTGATAAAATGCTGGGTCTACCCAGTTACCAAAGGATGTGAACCCCCATTCATGCATGCGTTGAATGGTGACGTCTTCCCATTTTTTAATATAAGACTCAGGCGATGTCTGGCCATAGCGACGCTCTAAGTTAGCACGATAAAAACTATAGGTTTCACCGTGAGCAATTGCGCCTTTGTGAGTCGAACGGCGATAGCTGTAATGCTCAGCGAGTTCATCGTCATACGCAGGAAGCCAATTGAACATTTGATGACGTATGTCTGATGTGACATAGCGCGTTGAACGAACGTCATCCGAAACACTGACAATCCCCATGGAATCCTCAGGCGTTAATTCATCATCGTGAACGACACGCACACTGTCATCTTTAAAGTCGACACCGGTTAGCGTTGACATATTCGCCATGCGCACGTTGGCTGGTCCGTGAGAGAAAAATACATGGCCTTCGGGATCAACCATCCACCATTTTCCATCGACTTTTTCTGTGCGGAAATATCCCGTCGCATTGAGCTTCGGACCCGCCGTGTAGCCACCATATTGCGAGCGATTGGGCATGCCTTTCGAGTTATCTAACTGTTTTAGCTCTGCATTGGCAGCCGCTTTTAATTGTTCCACTGAATCAATTTTAAGAGGAGACTGTATTTTGGCATTTTGGCCGAACTCGTCAATCACACCTTTCATCCAATCACTGCGTGTTTCTGGATTTTTACGCAGGCGAATATTATCGAGAGCCACTTGGGTATCATCTAAATTACCAATAGTAAAAAATTTTAAGGCAGCGACTTGATCAAGATTGACATTGTCTGATCGCCACGAGCGCCAAATCATTAGCTTATCTTGTGTCTGCCAAGGTGGTGCATCGCCCCAAAGTCCAATTTCGGTCTCGGCTTCAACACCTTTTAATGGGAAATAGACGGTCCCTTTAAAGCCTGCCGCTAAGCTAATTGAACGGCTTTGAGCTTTTCCTTTTGGGTTTTCTACATTCAAGTAGAGTTGAATAGAAGTATCACCTGTATTTTCTGCATCAAAGGCAAAGTTATAATTTTCGAATTGATCAAATGCCCATGGCTCTTCGGGGGCGACAACCAGTGTAGGCATGTTGAATTTCGATAAAAAATCAACCGATACATAAGTATTGTCAGTGATGTGTTTGAGCGCTGTTTTTGCTTCATTACTCGAGAGCCAGCCCTGTTGAGTAGGGCTTTCAAAGTCGACGAGCGTGACCAATGTTTGCTCTGGTTGAAACGCATCTGCATTGGACGCTGGAACAGCCGTATTGTCTTGCGTCGTGCTCGAGTCTGAACATGCCACCAAAGCGATTGCAATTGACGCTGCAAGTATCGATTTGCTGTGCCATGTTTTAGATAATTTTGAATTCATTTTTGTAATCCTTCACCTTCAATATTAGACGGCTTGATTCGTTAATTAAATTTTACTTTTCAATGTGATAAGGTTTTGTATGTTGCCAAATGAAGCCAGTATCAAATAGCAGGCTTGGAAGTAGCCTTTCTCGTGAAATTCAAACACTTTTTCTTGAGAAAGCTGGCTGAGTTTTTCTTCATTAATGGTGTAGATGCCTTCAAATTTAGTTTCCTCGCCATTTTTTAATGTGATGGTCAACTGAATGGGCTCAATGAGGCGATTGGCTACAAGGGTTTTAATGAACTGCTCAGTGCGCAAAATTGCGGGGACGATATCAAACGCTAACTGCGATACTTTTTGTAAATATGGAGTGGCTTGGCCTTGCGCATCAAACAAGGGTTCTCCGTCAACTGTTTGCACGCGTGCATTACTCATATTGAGAGTGAGAACGGTATTTTCAGGGGTGGGTTGCGCGCCCGCAGGGCCTTTCACTCCCACCATAAAGGGTTGGCGGCGAATGTGCATGGGCACATAGTTCGCGTGCCATTGGTTGCCTTTCAAAAAAAGATTCTCGCCCGGATCAAATCCAAACACAGCATGCATACCAAACTGGCCCGTTTCGCTGTCTTTGATAAAACAGACTGGATATTCCAATGCTAAATGACGTAATTCATCTGCAACTGCTGGTGCGTAGTGGATGTTTTCGCCATATTCAGCACCGTGCTGGGTGTTTATTTTTGTATGCTTGTGAGCCGTGCTATCGACAACTTGAAATTGGGTCACATTACTATCCTTAATAACGTTATACAGGCTGCAAGCCGTATTGGTTGATTTTTTCGATCAGTGCTCGGTTGGTTGGCATGGAACCGAGTAGTTGATGTGTGTATTTTTCGTTCTTACGAATTAAGTTCAAGGCGTGTTGATGGCGGTCTGGGGCAATGCCTCTGGGATCGCATGTGTTGAACTGCATGCCATAAAGCACGTATTGATAACTGGCGGCTGGAAACACTTCTACAGCGCGGTCAAAATCGCCGTGCCATGGATATTGATGCTGCCAAATGGTGAGTAATTCATTTAAAGAATCAGGAATACTGCTTGATTCACGATTATCGATCCAAAACTTACTGTCTATGCGTTTTGAAAGCATGTAATGCAGCTTTAGAAAATCGATAATCCGCTGCCAACGATATAGAAAGGTTTCGTTGAACCGTTTTGCGACGATATTCATCGATGCTCGGTTCGCTGGCAGTTGTTCGGCGATCATTGAAGCCGAAATCTCAACCAAGACTAAAGCAGATGCTTCGAGCGGCTCTAAAAAACCGGCCGACAATCCCACCGCAACACAGTTATTGACCCAAAACTTTTCGCGGTGACCGGAATCAATATCAATACTTTTAACAGACAATGAATCGGCATTTGCATAGCTGGGCGTGATGTAACTCAACAATTGTTGATGGGCTTGGTCATCGCTGATGTGAGCCGATGAAAAGACATGACCTACACCACGTCGATTGGTGAGCCCAATATCCCATATCCAACCAGAGGTTTGTGCGGTGGATATGGTATGAGAAGCGATAGGACTTTGTTCGTCGGGGTAGGGAACATGCACGGCTAACGCTCGGTCGGCAAATAACACATCGCGGCATGACTTGAATGGGGTGTTGTAGTGTTGACCAATCAATAACGATTTAAAACCGGTGCAATCGATAAATAAATCACCGTCGATGTCACCATTATTTTGCGTGATGACCGCACTGATATCGCCGTTTGTCGCCGCTTTAACGCTCACCACATTGTCTAAAATATGGGTCACTCCAAGTTGAGTGGTGCAATGTCGTTTTAAAAATTCGGAAAAAGCGCCAGCATCGAGATGATAAGCGTAATTCGCCACCGCATCGTATTCTGCAGTGGTAATGAGTTTGGGGGCCAAACCGTGCTCACACAGGGCCTCTTGGTAACACACGTTTTCAGAGAATGAGCCCTTGTTATGATGGTGCCAATGAGGGGCTAAATTGGTGTTATCGAAATCAGTCGGGAGTACCAATGGGTGGTAGTAGAAGTCGTCGGGAGTACCGGTGGTCCATTGTGCAAACTTAGCGCCCTGTTTAAAGGAAACATTGCACTCGCGCATAAAATCCGTTTCTGAGATGCCCATTTTTTTCAGTGTGGTGCGCATGGTGGGCCACGTCCCTTCGCCCACACCAATGGTGGGAATATCGGGAGATTCTACGAGCGTAATGGAAACATTCGCTTCATGTTCTCGCTTTATTTTAGCTGCCAACGTCCCTGCGGTGATCCATCCTGCGGTGCCGCCTCCAACAATAACAATTGATGTGACTGCGTTGGTCATATTTACACTCCTTGGTTATTCGTTGTGTTTTCACTGGTTGAACCATTAATAAAGGCCGCCGTTAATTTGGCGGCCTTTGCATGTTGCACTGTGACTATTTTTCGCAATTGAAAAATAAGCGCTATTGATTACCAGTTGGCACGAACACCAAAGCTGTAACGAGGACCATATTGTTCAGCTGAGATCAATTGATTCTCGAAACGGCCATAGCGGCGAACAGTTTCGTTAGTGACGTTGATAGCGTCCGCGAATACAGAGAAGTTCTCGTTGATGTCATAGCTAATGCTGGCATCAAGTTGACCATAGGCTTCTGTAAACGTTGGCTCATTGCCCAGAGCGAGCAAGAAGTCGTCACGCCAGTTATAGGCAACGCGAACTTCAAAGGTTTCGTTTTCATAGAAACCGACCAAGTTGGCAGTGTCGCTTAGTCCTGTCAGTGCTACAGTTTCGTCAAAGTTGAACGGGTCAAACTCTTCATCGCTGTCAACAATGGTGTAGTTGGCAACAGCACCGAAACCAGTATCTGCGAACATGTATTGAACATTAAATTCCCAACCATCAAGCTCTCTGTTTTGAAGGTTTTGCGGCGTGGAAATTTCCCAGGTAATCACAGGGTCGCTTGCGGTCCCCAAACATGCTGGATTCGGTGTGGCTGAAGAATCAGGACATCCTGGGCGTGGGTTCACACTTGGATCCGTGAGCGGTTGGCCGTTCACGTCGTTAAGCGGACCATTTACAACGCCTGAACCAATGAAGTTTTCAACGTACTTTTTGAAGTAGCCAGCTGAAGCGAAGCTACCGTTGTCGTCGTACCACTCTACAGACAAGTCGAAGTTGTCGGAGGTAATTGGCAGCAAGTTTGGATTGCCCTGAGACGCTTGGAATGGGCCTTCAGGTCTTGCGTTTGTAGTTGTTCCCGGGAATAGAGCATTGATGCTGGCTCGACCAATGGTTCGACTGTAAGATGCACGGGTCACGATGTCATCAGTGACATCCACCTGAATGTCAAGGTTTGGCAAAATACGCGTGTAGCTGCCCGTTAAACGTTGTGCTGTATCGACCGTGTCATAAACTTCGCTTAGTTCCTCAGGATGGCGGTAGTTCATTGCGATAATGCCAGGTTGAACTGAGTATGCTTCTACGTCAGTGTCTTCCCAACGAACACCTGCGTTAATTGAAATCGGGAAATTATTCAGTTCGGTTTCAATCTGAAGCGCAGCATATACGGCAAGCGTTTCTTCTTCCATACCATTGGTAGTGACGTTAGGCGCCTGATATTTACCTTCAGCGGTCACGATATCTAGGAACTGCTCGGCACTATATTTAGCGATGTATGGGAATAGATCTTTATATCCAGAAAACTCATCAAGTGTGCTTCCAGACTCTTCAAATGAGAGATCTAAGGCATCCATTGAGATGTCAACAAAGTCAAATCGTTCGCTTAAATACGTATCGACTTCATACTTGGTGTTTTGGATGCCGAACGTAATTTGGCTTAAATCGCCATTGCCGCCATTTAACCACGTTCCTGAAAGGTGCACTTGTTTAATGTCATTTTCCATCGAGTAACCGCGTTGCTGGTACAAGTCAGAAACAATGTTGCTCTTGTCATATGCGCCACCCACTAAGCCTGAATCATCGACAATGATGTTCGGAATATCACCGACAAAATCAGCACCGATAAGGGCCACAGAACCCGGCGGATTCTTTAGGTTTGCTAGTGTTTCAGCCGTGTCGCCATCAGGGTTCGATTCAGAAGAGGAATCGTGATAATCCAACATAAAACTTAAGGTGTCAGTGGCGTCCCATTTGAGATTCACACCCAAAGAATCGTTTTCTTTTTCTTCGTAGTATTTCCAAGCCCAGAAGTTTAGTTCATCATTTGCATTGCGTGGACTGTACACAGTACCGTTTGCGTCGGTAGCGCCGGTTGGATTATCAAACCAGAATGCTGAGCGATTGGTAGTACTTGTTTCTTCAAAACGAGAAATAGTGTAGTCAAGCGTGGCTTCTACGGTGTCGATCGGAGAATATTGAACAACAAGCTGCGCATTGTCACGTTCGCGAGTTGTATCGTAGTGTTCAGAGGTGGCAGTCCAAGCTGTCCAAAACGATTGGTCAGGGTTTTTTGCAGTATCGATAGCACTCGTATCGATACCATCCCTATTACCACGGTTTCTTACCCAACCATCGGTACCTGCGCGATCGCGGTGGCTATCACGCTCTGAGTGAGATGCCGACAACATGACCCCAAGTTTGCCGTCTAAGAAGATATTACTGACCATGCCTGAAACTTCAGGTGTGAAATCATCACCCTTGTCTTCGACGCTGGTATCGTGAATCGCGGTGGCGCTTGCAAATGCCTTGAAGCCATCATAGTCAAATGGCTTGGCCGTTTTAATATTAATCGTCGCACCAATACCACCAGAAGTGATGTTCGCGCGTCCAGTTTTAATAGCTTCAACGCCAGATACGGTTTCAGACGCAATTTCACGGAAGTTAAAGCTTCGCGAAATCCCTGCTGATTGAAGTACAGACGAATTAGGCATTTGGCGACCATTCAATGTCACCAAGTTAAAGCTTGGGCCGAAACCACGAACGGTGACTTGGTTACCTTCGTTGTTTGCCCGGTCAATCGATACGCCCGGTATACGCTGCAACGACTCTGCTAAGTTACTGTCTGGAAACTTACCGATGTCTTCTGCAGAAATCGCATCTACAACACCCGCTGACGAGCGTTTAATGTCTGCGGATTTCGTAAGAGAACCACGAATACCTGAAACTTGAATAACCTCTACTTCTTCTTTTTGAAGATTATTTTGTTGTGTTTCTTCTGCTGCATGTGCCATCGAAGCCGAACCTGTCGCAACAAGTATCGCCATATAAACAGAATTTAATTTAAATCTGTTGGTGTCCATTTTTATCCCTGCCCCTAGTGCATTAGAATTATTGTGTGTTTGAAACAAGATTCCCGAGAGTGAAACTTTCTCGGTTGAGTGATGAAATCTTGCACACTTAAGGTAAGGGAATAGTGCATTTACGCAATACGGTCATTTGCAAAATGTTAACAATGTACCGTTTTTATTTAACATTCGGGCTCGTATTAGAGACGTAGCGCACACTATGAGTTTTCGTTTTTAGAGTAATAAATCAGACCGGACCGAAATTGATACCAGCAATGGACGATTTGAGAGACTCGATGGAGTATTTGAAAGGTCACTGGTTTGCCTTTCTGTAGCGGTGTTGGATAGATATTTGTTCGATAAATTGCCTTTTTTTTCCAAAAATTGCCGTAGAAGTAATCAATATTTCAGATTCTGGGATTAAAAATAGAGAATTTGGCACACTGGTTCGCCGGCTACAACGAGAGTTGTTGCGACGCCAATGCCTTTGCGCCTTAGCAATAAAAAATTAGAGTAGTTAGTGTTTTTTGAGTGCAGAAACGGTGAAAAAAGGTTGTCAAACGGTGATAACACCGAGCAGACTAGAGTCTAGTTCATGTTGGGATTTTCACTGAAAAATTGTGAAATATATGTCGTATCCAGCAGAAATACAGCAGGACAGTAAAGACGTACGAATGCCGAATAACCATTTGGCTAAATATAAAGTGGGAGGGATAAAATGGTGCTCGCTACTGGACTCGAACCAGTGACACCCTGCATGTCATGCAGGTACTCTAACCAACTGAGCTAAGCGAGCTTAATTTGGAACGCACATCTAAACCAAGAACCGACTTATCTGTACTATGCTTCACTTGCTTGGGGGAACCCCTTGCGAAGTGGGCGTCATAATAGCCACGCTTTTTCGCCTATGCAACATTTTTTGTAGTAGATTCTAAAATTCATCAATCAAATGGCTGCTCTTTATTCAATTTGCTTAGAAATCCATCTCCAAGGTTACTATTTATCGGTTGCGCGGAGGCTCCTGCAATCAGGCATGCATGAAATTGAATATCGTAGTAATGGAAATTATCGAGCTTGCCAATATTCCATTTTTCTATGGTATACAGGCGAGATATGGCATCTGATACAGAATATGATAATGCTTGGTTTGGGAAATTAATTGGGCGCCGATTCTTGATTCATACTGAAGTCCAAACGGCAATGCTAAAGGTCTTGGCCCCAACTTTCGCAGGGCTTGAACAATTTGCCAACACATTATTATGAGCCGATGTATGGTATGAATTTGATCCAGTGCTCTCACCCAATTTGAATTATGTATTGTCTGTTGATGAATCGACCTACACCCCAGGTTCAGACTGGGGCGATCAGCAGGGTCGTGGGATGGGAGATTTTCACCCCATCGCTTGGCACCAAGAGTTTGATGGGGCGCTCGTTCTATACCCCATTGGGACATGTGCCGGCAGCCTATCAACATTCTCTTTTTCTTAATCACATATTATGGTGGATTGTATTGGGCGGCTACGGGACAAACAAAGAGCGAGCACTTCATGAAGGCTATGAATGCGCAAGCAAAGACTTGAATAATGCCGTAAATCACCTGATTTATAGTGTTTTTTAAACTTTGTTGATCAAAGTCGGGCTTTTTTCACCAATAGTGCCACTGTCCTTTTTTATTTTGCGCAATTTTCGAGTAGACTTAGCCGGCTAAAATTTCCATTCATAACGACACCTTAACTGTCACTCGTTATTTAAGAGAACCACTATGTTGAATCTTGACGCACTGGTTGCCGAGGCTCTCGCTGCCGTTAATGGTGCCGAAAAAGCCAACGCACTGGATGAAGTGCGGGTAAATTATTTAGGTAAAAAGGGTAAGCTCACCGAGCAGCTCAAATCGTTGGGCAAGTTAAGCGCGGAAGAGCGTCCTGCTGCGGGCCAGGCCATTAATCAGGCTAAGCAAGATGTTCAGCAAGCAATTAACAGCAAAATGGCTGAATTGCAGCAAGCTGAACTGAATGCCAAGTTATCATCTGAAACCATTGATGTGACATTGCCTGGGCGTCGTATGCCTGAAGCGGGATTGCATCCAGTGAGCCGTACGATCGACCGAATTAAAACCTACTTTGGTGAGCTCGGCTTCGAAGTGAAGCAAGGACCAGAGGTTGAAGATTCATTTCACAACTTCGATGCGCTGAACATTCCTGAGCATCACCCCGCACGAGCTGATCACGACACCTTTTATTTCAATCCTGATTTAGTGCTGCGTACGCAAACCTCTGGCGTACAAATTCGCACCATGGAAAATGAAAAGCCGCCATTGCGTATCATTTCTCCGGGTCGTGTGTATCGGAACGACTATGATCAAACGCACACACCTATGTTCCACCAAGTTGAAGGCTTAATGATTGACGAACACGTCTCGTTTGCCGAACTCAAAGGTATTTTGCACGATTTCTTGCAAAACTTTTTTGAAAAAGACCTCACGGTACGTTTCCGCCCTTCATACTTCCCATTTACAGAACCTTCAGCTGAGGTTGATGTATTGGGCGAGAATGGTTGGTTAGAGGTTCTTGGTTGCGGCATGGTGCATCCAAATGTATTGCGTAGTGTTGGAATCGACCCTGAAAAATATTGCGGATTTGCCTTTGGTATGGGGGTCGAGCGTTTAACTATGTTGCGCTATGGCGTCAATGACTTACGAGCGTTTTTTGAAAACGATCTTCGTTTCTTGCGTCAGTTTAACTAAGGAGAGCCCAGACGATGAAATTCAGTGAATCTTGGGTCCGCGAGTGGGTGAATCCTGCAATTAGCCGTGAACAACTGGCTGAACAAATTACCATGGCTGGACTTGAAGTAGACGGCGTTGATGCCGTTGCTGGTGAGTTTAGCGGTGTATTAGTGGGTGAAGTGGTTGAATGTGGCCAACATCCAGATGCCGATAAGCTACGTGTGACCAAAATCAATGTCGGTGACGATGAGTTGCTTGATATTGTTTGTGGTGCTGCAAACTGCCGTTTAGGTTTAAAAGTAGCGGTTGCAACAGTGGGAGCCGTGTTGCCGGGTAACTTTAAAATCAAGAAAGCAAAACTACGTGGGCAGCCTTCGTTTGGAATGCTGTGCGCTGAAGCAGAGCTGGGTATGGCTGAAGAGTCCGATGGCATCATGGAATTGCCAGCAGATGCTCCGGTTGGCGCAGATGTTCGTGAGTACCTACAGCTTGACGACGCCACCATTGAAGTTGACCTCACGCCAAACCGTAGTGACTGTTTGGGTATTAAAGGCTTGGCTCGTGAAATTGGCGTGTTGAATAACACCGCTGTGACCGAACCGACTTGGACCAACGCAGCTGTTACCATTGACGATGTCATCTCTATTGAACTTGCAGCTCCCGATGCGTGCCCTCGTTATCTAGGTCGTATCATCCGCAACATTAATATTGATGCAACAACACCGTTATGGATGGTTGAAAAGCTACGCCGCTGTGGCGTGCGTTCTATTGATCCTGTAGTTGATGTGACTAACTTTGTGCTGCTCGAAATGGGCCACCCAATGCATGCCTTCGATTTGAATCAGATCGAAGGTGGCATTGTGGTTCGTAAAGCGTCTGACAAAGAGCCATTGACGTTGCTTGACGGTAACGCGATTGAAGTTCGTTCAGACACATTAGTGATTGCCGATCAGCAAAAATCTCTCGCATTGGCGGGTATTTTTGGTGGCGACAAAAGCGGTGTTACACAGCAAACTAAAGATATTTTATTAGAGAGTGCATTCTTTGCACCGATTGCAATTGCCGGTAAAGCTCGGAGTTATGGCTTGCACACCGATGCATCGCACCGCTATGAGCGCGGTGTCGATTGGAAGTTGCAATCGATGGCAATGGAACGTGCTACAGCCTTGTTGGTTGATATTGTGGGCGGAGACGTGGGGCCAGTGGTTGAAGCGGTTAACGAAGCGCATTTACCAGCGGTACCTGCAATTGAATTACGTCAGGCCAAACTTGATCGCATTATCGGTATTCATATCGATCCAGCTCAAGTCTCTGAAATACTTGAACGTTTGGGTATGACAGTGTCAACTCTGAGTCAAGGTTGGTCGGTGGTGGTACCGTCATATCGATTCGATATCTCAATCGAAGAAGATTTGGTGGAAGAAGTCGCTCGAGTATACGGCTACAACAATATTCCAAATATCCCTCCAACGGCTAAGCTCGAGATGAATCGTCATCCTGAAGCCGCTGTGGTTGAAAATGAACTGAAAGAAATTTTGGTGGGGCGTGGCTACCAAGAAGCAATTACCTACAGCTTTGTCGATCCAAAAACGCAAAAGGTATTGTTCCCAGAGACTCAAGACTTAATTTTGCCACACCCTATATCGGTGGATATGTCGGCAATGCGCGTGAGCCTTTTACCCGGTTTACTGGCGACTGTGAAGCATAACCAAAACCGCCAACAACCTCGTGTTCGAATCTTTGAATTGGGACTACGCTTTTTACCGGAAGGCGACAACCAAGTTGTCCAAGAAAAAATGTTGAGTGGTGTGATCACGGGCAGTCGCTTTGAAGAACACTGGAGCGAGGGCGCTGCCGCCGTTGATTTCTATGATGTGAAAGGTGATGTTGAAGCGATCGTTGCTTCATTGGGTGGTGTTGGTGAATTTAGTTTTGCTCCTGAGGCTCATCCATCAATGCACCCGGGGCAGAGTGCTGCACTTTATCGTGGTCAACAATGTGTGGGTCATATTGGTGCTTTGCATCCATCTGCAGCGAAAAAGCTGGGATTGAAAGGGAAAATATTCGTATTTGAACTGTTAGTGAGTGCTTTGGGTGAGAAAGATTTGCCAAAAGCGCAAGCAATTAGCAAGTTCCCCGCCAATCGACGTGATTTTGCATTTGTTGTAAATGAAGCAGTAAATGCGCAAGACGTGCTTGATGTCATTAAAAAAGTTGGCGGTAATCAAGTCGTTAGCATAAACTTATTCGATGTGTACCAAGGGGAAGGGATCGCAGAGGGTAAAAAGAGCCTCGCGATCGCAATTACGGTACAAGATTTGGCACGAACACTTGAAGATAAGGAAATCAGCGTCTTAACTGATAGTGTCATCTCGGCAATTGTTTCAGATTTTAATGCTACCTTAAGGGAGTGATTTATGGCGCTCACCAAAGCGGATATGGCTGAAATGCTTTTCAGCAAATTGGGCATCAATAAAAAGATGGCCAAAGATATGGTGGAAAACTTCTTCGAAGAGATACGTCAATCGCTCGAAGAGGGAGAACAGGTAAAGTTATCAGGATTTGGTAATTTTGATTTGCGTGTGAAAAATGAGCGCCCAGGTCGAAATCCTAAAACTGGTGAAGATATTCCCATTAGTTCTCGACGCGTGGTGACGTTTCGTCCCGGGCAAAAGTTAAAGTCTCGTGTGGAGACAGCAGAGCCTTTGGAATAAGATCAAGTATTGAAGGCAGCGGTCCCAAGGCCCGCTGCCTTTTGTTTTGCTTGTTCTGGCCATTGGTTGGGAACAATAAAAGACTGAGTGCCGTTCTGAGTAATGAGAATGGGCGTTGTTAGAACTTGTTCAGTTAAGTTGATGCTCTGTGGTGCGTTCGAACTTAACCCTAACCAACAATGTTTAGGTTGCTCATAAACTGGATGAAGGTTGTTCGTTTGTTGGCTACTACTCCATTGTTGCTGCGTCATCCAATGCAGTTTGTTGGCTTCTGTAGTTGGCCAATAAACTCGCCCTTTGACCACTAATCGGTGCTTATCAATCGTTCCTATACCTACAGCCGCTAAGGCGTCTTTTGCTTCGGGCCGTTGTCCAAGTTGGATCTGGTGGGAGAGCATTTTTTGCTTTTTCAGTTGCCAATAATCATTAAGATTTGGGCCAAGCCAAATCCATTCTGACGCCAAAGGTAAAGCAAGGTAAAACTTACTGGCGAGTTCCCAATGCTCTATGGTTTGATCGGGAATATACCGAACTAAGAAGTCAAAACTCCCCAATGTACGTCCTTCTCCATTCACCTGTAAGTTTGCACAAATCAATTGATAATCAGGATGGGCGTCGATTGCTTTGAGCCACAAGGTTTCAAAATAGATTCCGAGCCGAGTAGGGATCACTAGGTCCTCAGAGCTCGAGTTACAGAACTTGGGGCGCACAGTATTCCAAAAGTCAGAATACCAGTCAGCGTTGGGAGAGTAAGCGTGGTCTATGCCTTCAAATGCAGGCGTTTCGATTGCGTACTGCGCATCCAATCGATAGTTTTGTTGTTTTATTACAGCTGATTCAAGCATTAGTGTGATTTCAATCGCTTCAAATTCTGATCTTAATCAATGAGTTGTGTAATAAATCAACAAAGTGATTGCGATCACATTTTTACTGGTCTAACCTGTAAGCAGGATAACCAGCAAGGAGAGACGTTATGTTTTCAGTCTACCATCCGATGACCATTATTTTACGCCGAATTTTTGTGGTGTTCACGGCAATCTTATCATTACCTGCTTTTGCAATTCCTGCTGTTCGTGGTCCATTGGGAAGCTATTTGCATCGATTTTGGGTTAAATCCAGTGACAAGCCTGTTTGGATGCAACTGCAAGATGCAGCAAATGGATTAAAGTCATAGGCTTGCAATATTAAATTTGTTGGTTTGCGCTGATCCGAAAAGCGTTTGAGCGAGTACACTGTAAGTCACTTTACTTTTCAGTTGGCTCGCTATGAAATTTATTGCTTCAGAGTTTGATTCAAACTCCATCAAAGTAGGCGTGAGCGCCTGTGTCGTTGGTCAACCCGTGCGGTTTGACGGCGGCCATAAACAATCCACATTTGCCCAAAGCGATTTAAGCCCATTTGTCGAGTATGTTCCGGTCTGCCCAGAAGTTGCGATTGGCATGGGTGTGCCGCGTCCAACCATTCGGCTTGTAGATCACGATGGTGACATTCGGGTTCAGGGTTCAACTAAGAAAGAAATTGATGTCACCGAAGACTTACGGGCATTTAGTCACGAGCAGGTCACCCACCTCAATGGCTTGAGCGGGTACATCGTATGCGCCAAATCGCCAACATGCGGTTTTCAACGCATCAAAATTTATCACCCGGAAGGGCACTTACTAACGAATGATTCCGCTGGCGTGTACACGCAGGCTTTAATGAAGGCGCATCCGCTGTTACCTATAGAAGACAACGGACGTCTGTGCGATCCGGTACTTAAAGAAAACTTCGTGACACGCGTTTTTGCTTACCACGATTGGCAAACGATGGTTGCATCGGGTATTACTCCGCAGAAAATGGTTGAGTTTCATTCTCGCTATAAATTCTTAGTGATGGCTAACCATGTTCCGTCTTATCGCATGCTGGGTGAGTTATTGGGCGATTTGAAACGCGCACCGCTCGAAGATATTGCCGATGAATATATTGCAGGACTGATGTTTGCATTGACGCAGCGCCCGGGCCGAAAAGGTAATACCAACGCCCTAATGCATTTGCAGGGGTACTTTAAACGCTTCATCGGATCAGACGAGCGGCAGGCCTTAGCAGACGTCATCGATAAATACCGCGTTGGCGAATTACCACTTATGGCTCCCATTACGCTCCTGCGGCATTTGTTGGTCAAATTCCCGAACCAGTACTTGTCGCAACAGGTTTACTTGAAACCCTATCCCGACAAGCTCGCACTTCGCAACTTATTGTAAGTTTATATGTATAAAACGTCTCTTGTTTGGCTGCGCCGTGACTTGCGCAGCCTTGATAATCCCGCACTGTCGAAAGCCTGTGAAATCAGCGATACGGTTTACGCGCTTTACTTAGCCGCCCCGGATACTTGGCGGCAGCACCACATGGCGCCGATTCAATCCGACTTGATTCGACGGCAGCTCGATGCCCTGCGCGACGAATTTAACGCTTTAAACATTGAGTTGCTGGTACTTAATGCTCATGATTTTACCGGGCAGGTTGAAACGCTTCGCCATGTCATACAAGTAACATCTGCAGAAGCGGTGTTTGCCAATCGGGAGCTGGAAGTGCGCGAATCTGCGCGCGACAACGAAGCTCAAAGTCGCATCGGTGTTCCATTTCACCTGAGCGACGATCGTTGTGTGATTCAACCCGGAACGCTAAAAAATGGAGGCGGGCAGCCTTATAAAGTCTTCACTCCGTTTAGTAAAACTTGGGTTACCGAGTTAATGCGATTGGGGTGGGATTGTGAGCCACGACCCCACCCGAAAGTGCTTAAACCGATTGTTCCAGTATCCCTCGAAATACTGACTGAATGGCCATACGACACAGGTAATAGCAGCGCTTGGGACGTGGGTAGCGAATCGGTCTTGAAGGCGTTGCGCAGTTTTAGTAGAGAGCGTGCTCAACTCTATAAAAAGCATCGAGATTTACCCGCAATCGATGGAACTTCAAAGCTTTCAGCATACCTAGCGATTGGCGCACTATCGGGGCGGCAATGTGTGGCAAGATTGGTTGCGGATCATGGCGCTCCCGACACATTAAATGAAGGCGCTCGAACGTGGTTAAATGAATTGATTTGGCGAGACTTCTACCAGCATGTCATGGTTGCTTGGCCTCATGTTGTCAAAGGAAAAGCCTTTAAAACTAATTACGAGGCTATTTCATGGCATAACGATCCAATGCTGTTTGATGCGTGGTGCAAAGGGCAAACAGGATTTCCAATCGTCGATGCAGCAATGCGGCAGCTTAACCAAACAGGTTGGATGCATAATCGTTTGCGCATGATCGTGGCGTCTTTCTTATGCAAAGACCTTTTGATCGACTGGCGTTGGGGAGAACAGTATTTTATGTCGCGACTAATTGATGGCGACTTTGCTGCCAACAATGGCGGTTGGCAGTGGGCGGCTTCAACCGGCACAGATGCGGCACCGTACTTCAGAATATTTAACCCAGTGACTCAAAGCCAACGATTTGATCCGCAGGGCGTGTTTATCCGTTCGTATGTGAAAGAGCTTGCATCAACCGACGATAAGCGCGTTCATTTAGCAAGTGATGGGCAATTTTACAACCGAGCCGTTGTTGATCATTCGGAACAACGAAAACTCGCATTGGCTACCTATAAAACAGCGTTAGAGGCAGAAGTCTAGTGGAACAGTGGGTCGAATCATTTAAAGCCATGTATCTGAATTTAAATGCAGATAATGTGGAACAGCTAAAGCAGTGGTACGGTGTGGATGCCACATTCGTAGACCCATTTCATTCAGTATCTGGCATTGATGCGATTGTTCATTACTTTGCTGCCATGTATGAAAATGTTGAAAGCATTCATTTTGACTATAAATGGCAAATGAGCAATGACGATGGAACGGTCATTGGCTGGGTGATGACCTTTACGCACAAGAAAATAAATGGCGGAAAACCGGTGTCCGTCGATGGTGTTTCCCACATCCGAATTGAACAGGGTAAGGTGATTTATCATCGTGACTTTTTTGATGGGGCGAGCATGCTCTACGAACAACTGCCGGTGCTCGGTAGCATGATTCGTTTTCTTAAGAAGAGAATGGCTGCGTGAGTACGGTACTCATTACAGGCGCCACCAGCGGTGTTGGTTTAAGCCTTGCGAAGGACTATTTGGCGCAGGGTGATCAAGTGATTGCATGCGGTCGGAATAAAGCTGTTCTCGAACAATTATCAGCGCAGGGTATGATCACGTTGGCGTTTGACACCAGTGAGCAAATTGCGGTTGAAAATGCGTTCAAGCAATTATCAGAAACTGTAACTCATATTGACCGACTAGTGTTAAATGCGGGTGTTTGTGAGTATATTGAAGACGGTCACCTCGATCATCAAGTTATGCAACGCACTATGGATATTAACGTTGTTGCCCCCATCCGAGTTCTGAACGCAGCCATGGCATTGCTTTCACGATCGTCGCAGCCACAAGTTGCATTGGTGTCGAGTGCTTCTATTTACCTGCCGTTTGCTAGAGCTGAAGCATATGGCGCTTCAAAAGCAGCAATTCAGTACATAGGTCACGTCTTGAGAAATACCTTGAAGCACAAGTCGATTGACGTTTCTACCATTGTATTAGGTTTTATTGATACTCCACTCACTCAAAAGAATAACTTTGAAATGCCCATGCTAAAACCCGCTCATGAAGCGAGTAGGGCAATCATTAAAGGGCTGGAGCAGCGCAAAGCCGAAATAAAGTTTCCAAAGCTGTTTTGCGCCACGTTAAGCTTTATTAGTATTTTGCCATTAACCGTCAGGCTCGCGCTTGCAAGGGCGTTAATGGTTTCTAGTTCCAAGGATTGATGTATGAAAGTCGCAGTAATCGGTAGTGGTATCTCGGGTCTCGTAACCAGCTATTTGTTGAAAGAAGAATACCAAGTCACCTTGTTTGAAAAGAATAGTTATTTGGGCGGGCATACGGCCACTAAAGAGCTTTCTGGGGCTCATCAAGGTGTTGCTGTTGACACCGGCTTTATTGTTTTCAACAACCGCACGTATCCCAATTTTTTGAAGTTTCTGGCGCGCTTGGGAGTGGACTACCAAAACACCGACATGAGCTTTAGTGTTAGTAACAAAGACACTCAGCTTGAATACAATGGTCATTCCTTGAGTACGCTGTTTGCGGACTGGAAAAACGCCTTCAACCCTAAATTTTATCGTTTGCTTTACGACATTATGCGTTTCAATAAGCAAGCGCGTGCGGCGTTCGATAATCACGAAATTGATCCAGACTTGACGCTGGGCGACTTCCTAGATTTACACAACTATAACGAATATTTCCGAGTGAATTACCTCATGTCGATGGGGGCAGCGATCTGGTCGTCGTCTATTCGTGAGATGGAAGAATTTCCGTTACTGTTTTTTGTCCGGTTTTTTATCAATCATGGCTTGCTCGATGTGACAAATCGCCCGCAGTGGTATGTTGTTAAAGGCGGTTCTCACCAATACGTTAAAGCGTGGCAGAAAGAGTGCGCAGAGCATGTGAACATCATGTCGGGGGCGGTATCGGTCACGCGTGATCAACATGGTGTTTTAGTCACGACTGACAGCGAACAATTGCAATTCGATAAGGTTATTTTTGCGTGTCACAGCGACGAAGCACTGAAGCTATTAGGCTCGAATGCAAGCCCAAACGAGGCGCAAATTTTGGGCGATATTCCTTACCAAAATAACGAAGTGGTATTGCATACCGATATCACTCGGCTCCCCAAACACAAGAGGGCGTGGGCGGCGTGGAACTACATGTTGGACAACAAAGACAGCCCATTGGCCACACTCACCTACAACATGAATATTCTGCAAGGGTTGAAAAGCGACACCACTTACTGCGTTAGCTTGAACCAAACCGATCAAATCGATGCAGAGCACATTATTGGTCGCTATCACTATTCACACCCTGTGTTTAATATAACTAGCTTTGAAGCGCAGAAGAAGCGCGATGAGATCAACGGTCAACACAACACGTATTTTTGTGGTGCTTACTGGTATAACGGCTTTCATGAGGACGGTGTTCGCTCCGCGCTTGATGTGGTTAAAGCCCTCAATGGGGCGTCGCTTTGAACAGCCATCTCTACATCGGGCATATCAGGCACCGCAGATCTCGGCCAGCGGTGAATTGCTTTAAGTATCCGCTTTTTATGCCCATGCTAGATCTTGATGAGTTAGAGCAACTGGATCAAAATGTTGGCCTATTTTCGGTGAATCGTTTCAACTGGGCACAACTTAAGCGCTCTGATTACCTCAAACAATCGTCTCAACCCGAATTAAAAGACGCCGTGCGCGAACAGCTTAAATTGCTCACCGGTTATGAGTGCGATGGCAAAATTTTAATGCTCGGCCAGCTACGGTATTTAGGTGTTTACTTCAGCCCCATCAATTGCTTTTACTGCTATTCCAGTAGCGGACAGTTAATGTACGTATTGGCTGAAGTGAGCAACACGCCTTGGCTAAAAACACATTATTACGCAGTGCCATGCCAGCAAAAGGACGTGCGTCAACCCAAAGCCTTTCATGTCTCGCCATTTATGGAATTAAATATGGATTACCAATGGCGTATTAAAACTCCACACCAAAAATTACTGCTGCATATTGAAAACCACGATCGCCAAGGAAAAATATTTGATGCGACATTGGCGATGATCCAAAACCCATTGAATAGCCGTACTTTGTTTGGAGTGCTGCTTAAGACGCCCATCATTACAATCAGCATCATGGTAAAAATATATTGGCAGGCACTTAAGTTATGGGTCAAAAAAGTGCCTTATGTACCCTACACGACACATTCAGGAGCGAAAAATGTCGAATGAGTCTTCTCTGACGTTAACGTCAAATATACAAGCTTCAGGCCCATCAGTGGTCACTAGAATGCTATTGAATTCACTGCAAAATTTGTCGGTAGGGCAATTAACTTTGGTGGATGGAGACCGGAAGCAAATATTTGGCGAAGGCAACGAAGGCGTGTCTGCTCACGTAACGGTGCATGATCCGAGTTTTTATAAGGCAGTCATTAAAGACGGTAGTATTGGTGCGGCAGAATCATACATGCAGGGCCACTGGGAGACCCCAGATCTCACCGCAGTAATGCGGTTGATGGCGTCGAATTTAGCGACCCTAGACCGACTCGATGCCAGCACGTCTTGGTTGAACCGCTTATCGCGAAAATTGTTCCATAAACTCAATGGCAACAGTGTCACGGGCTCTAAAAAGAATATCGTTGCCCACTATGACTTGAGCAATGCATTTTATGAGTTGTTTCTAGACTCAACCATGATGTACTCCGCCGGTGTATATGCCGATCAAGGCAGCACATTGCAAGACGCATCTGAGCACAAACTGAAGCGTTTGTGTGATTTTCTAGATTTGTCAGCTGATGACCATTTACTAGAAATTGGTACGGGGTGGGGCGGACTCGCCTGTTATGCTGCCAAACATTACGGTTGCAAAGTCACTACCACTACAATCAGTGATGAGCAGTATAAGTTTGCACAAACTCGGTTTGAACAAGAAGGCGTGGCCGACCAGGTTGTATTACTGAATCAAGATTATCGAGCGCTAACCGGCGTTTACGACAAGTTGATCTCAATCGAAATGATTGAAGCTGTAGGATTTGAGCACTTGGACCAATTTTTTAAAAAGTGTTCCTCGTTACTCAAACCGGGCGGAAAAATGTCGTTGCAATCAATTACCATTGCCGATCAGCGTGAGAAGGCGTATCGCAACAGCGTAGACTTTATTCAGCGCTACATTTTCCCAGGCGGCTACCTGCCGTCAGTGGCCGTGTTATCTGAGCATATTGCAAAATACAGTGATTTATCCATACGAACCCTCAACGATATTGGCTTGGACTACGCCAAAACGTTGGAGGATTGGCGTCACAATTTCGAAGAGCAGTTAGATAAGGTGCGTGCATTAGGATTCGATGAGCAATTCATTCGCATGTGGCGTTTTTATCTATGTTATTGTGAAGGCGGCTTTCGCGAGAAAACTATTAGTACTGTTCAGATGCAATTGGAAAAGGCTCCATATAGTTGAATCATAGTTCTACAAAGCTGCCTATATGGTGGCTTATTCTAAATGTTGCATCGTTCCAACTATGCTGGTTTAGCTTGGTTATGATGGGTGATCTTGCTGTGCCTTGGGTTATCGCCTGGTTTATCGGTCATTGGTCGTTGTCTCCCACGCCAAAGGCTGATCGCAATTTAATGGTGATATTTCTGGCCATTGGTTTGGTCAGTGAACTGATTCATTTCCATTCGGGGGTGCTCCAACTCCCCAATCACTCAGGCCCGTTACCGCCCCTATGGTTGCTATGTTTATGGCCGTTGTTTGCCACTATGTTGCTTCACAGTTTACGTTGGCTGTTAGCCAAGCCTTATTTAGGTGCTGTGCTAGCCGCAGCTGGCGGGTGGATTAGTTACCGAGCGGGCGCTGTGATTGCCGGGGGGGAGTTGGTGTTTCCGCTCAGCCTTATGATTGCGTTTGAATGGGCAGTGATTTTTGTGGTGGCCTGCCGGTACTTGGTTCCTTTGGCGTTGCCTCGCGTTTCTCGTTAACCGCGCTTTCTCTAATCTCTTATTGTGATGATTCAATGAATGCCATTAATTAATCGCAACTTTGAGTTTTCAGAATCGGTCAATTTAGTGATTTCTTTGAAAATCAAAACCCTAGAGTTTTAGGTGTACTGGACAGCTGCAAAAAATCAATTCTAATGAGCACACCTCAATCCAAAAACCTGCCGTTAACAATATCAAACAACAATTAACCTATATTAGATTTATTTTAAAATAGCATGAATACGGCTGGCACAGCATATTTAACACGTTAGAGATAGAATATCTGCCTAAAGGGAATGTAAGTGTCTCTGTCGCTCATGCATGTTGGTGACTTAAAAAAAATACCGTTGTAAAACAGGTTGTTATAGAGTTGGGTAATGCTTGAAAGTGGGGTGTTTCTCGATTGGGATAATCGGGCGAAGCCGAGACTGTGGGTTAAGCTGCAGTGTGTGACATACAGCCATATTATCCATTCTGATAGTTGAATTTATGATAACTAATATCAACAGCTAGGCAATAGAATGCGTGCTACACCATAATCTAACTCGCAATGTTACCGTTAACGCTTTGTTAGGGGTTCTTCTTCGAGACTTGACCATACTGGAGACAAACATGGTTCAAACAGGTAAAACAAATTTGATGGCAATAACGTTTGCTGTTGCGTTGGGGGGGCTGCTATTTGGTTACGATACAGCGGTTATCTCAGGGACCACAGAAGCCCTTACAAATTTCTTTCAAGGTAGTCCAGCTGAAATGGGCTTTGCTTTTTCTTCTGCTCTTTTAGGTTGTATTGTTGGAGCCATCGTAGCGGGTTTCATTAGTAATAGTATGGGCCGCAGAGGCTCTTTGCTGTTGGCAGCAATTCTATTCTTTATTTCTGCAATTGGCAGTGCTGTGCCAGATATGTTTGTGCCTAGTTTCATGCTCAGTGGCGACGTAGAGCAGGATCTTAACGCTTACTATTGGTCCTTTATCGTGTTTCGTTTGATTGGTGGCGTAGGTGTTGGTATCGCGTCTATGGTGTCGCCAATGTACATTGCCGAGGTGGCACCCGCTGAGCGTCGTGGTGCTTTAGTGGCTTGTAATCAATTTGCGATTATCTTCGGGATGCTCGTTGTCTACTTTGTAAATTACGGTATTGCTCAACTTGGCGATCTGTCT
The DNA here is from genome assembly GCF_023703465.1 of Echinimonas agarilytica. NCBI lineage: Bacteria > Pseudomonadati > Pseudomonadota > Gammaproteobacteria > Alteromonadales > Echinimonadaceae > Echinimonas > Echinimonas agarilytica. The sequence continues at coordinate 635,066 of NZ_JAMQGP010000003.1, forward strand.
TGGTTGTATCAAACCGGATGGCGATACATGTTCGCATCTGAAATGATTCCAGCCACACTATTTTTCGTTTTACTACTGCGTGTGCCAGAAACACCACGTTGGTTGGCGCTACAAGGACGAGATGAGGAAGCAAAAGGCTTGTTGGCTGGGTTGGGGGGAGCTCACTCAGTTCAATCCCAGTGGAATGAAATCCAACAATCGATGAAGCAAAAAACAGGTAAGCTGCTGTCACCTAAAGTTTTTTACGTGCTGACCATTGGCATTATGCTCAGTGTGTTCCAGCAGATCACCGGCATTAATGTATTCTTGTATTATGCACCAGAAATTCTGAAGGGCTTTGGTGACGGCAACCTCGATATTGCATTGTTGCAAACCATTATGGTGGGTGCGGTGAACCTTATCTTCACTGTGATTGCTATTAAAACGGTAGACAAGTTTGGTCGTCGTCCTCTGATGATGATTGGTTCAGCAGCCATGGCGGTGTGTATGATTGCTATTGGTACCGCTGCGTACTTAGATGCAGTAGGCGGCTATTTACTGGTCTTCGTACTGGGTTATATTGCTGCGTTCGCCTTGTCATTGGGTCCAGTGGTTTGGGTCTTGTTGTCTGAAATATTCCCGAATAACGTTCGCTCTAAAGCATTGTCTGTGGCGGTGTTCTTCCAGTGGTTTTCTAACTTCTTGGTGTCTCAGACCTTCCCGATGATGAATGCCAAAGATAGCTTCTTGTATCAAAGCTTCAACGGTGGCTTCCCATTCTGGTTCTATGGTGCCATGGCCGTTCTCACTGTTGTGTTCGTTTATAAGTGGGTGCCTGAAACTAAGGGACTGACACTTGAAGAACTAGAAGACCTTTGGGAACAAAAAACCGAAGAAGACCCTATTGCTGAGGTGGCTCGCAACCAAGCTTAACTTCAATCAGTAATGACCAATGAGCCCTGCCCACTGGCGGGGCTTTTTTTGTTCAAAAAAGTCGAGTGCTCATCAAACATCGAACCATATAAAGTTGCAAATGCGCGGCCCACGGGATTGATCGAATATGATGGATTCGGTATCGCACCAGCACCAAAACCTAACGCGTTGTATGGGTTGGTAACATATTAATTTACACACAAAATTAATATTTAGTGAGATGCGGGTCTATGTTGATCTAAATCACAAGTTCGACTCGCCAATGAATTACTATGCGCAAAATGCAACAATTTAAGTGAGTGCGCTGGAATTCATATGAACAAAATTAAACTCGTCATGATCGGCAATGGCATGGTAGGTCATCGTTACCTGGAAGATTTGGTCGACAAAGCCGATATTGATCAGTTTGAAGTCACGGTGTTCTGCGAAGAGCCCCGAGTTGCCTACGATCGTGTTCATCTCTCCTCATATTTTTCACATCATACCGCTGAAGAACTGTCGTTAGTTAAGCAAGGCTTTTATGAAAAGCATGGTATCCAAGTGCTCATTGGTGAGCAGGCGACGCATATCGATCGCACGCACCAAGTTGTGACAGCAAGTTCGGGCCGCGAGGTGCAATACGACCGTTTGGTCATGGCAACAGGCTCGTACCCTTGGGTACCGCCAATTCAAGGCAATGAAGGCAAAGATTGTTTTGTGTATCGCACGATTGAAGATCTGAAAGCCATCGAAACCTGTGCAAAAACAAGCTACTCGGGCGCTGTTGTGGGTGGGGGCTTGTTAGGACTTGAAGCTGCAGGGGCATTAAAAGCTCTGGGCGTTGAAACACACGTCATAGAATTTGCGCCTGTGCTAATGGCGGAACAGTTGGATCATCAAGGCGGTTTATTACTCCGCAAAGAAATTGAGCGTATGGGCGTGAACGTTCATACCAGTAAAAACACACTTGAGATTTGTAGCAGTGAAGGCGAGCGTCGCAATGTGATGAAGTTTGCTGACGACACTGAATTGGAAGTTGATTTTGTGGTGTTTTCTACAGGTATTCGCCCGCAAGATAAACTGGCACGTCAAATCGATTTGGAACTTGCCCCGCGCGGCGGCATTGCAATTGACGATCAATGCCTGACCTCTGATTCCAATATTTATGCCATCGGAGAGTGTGCATCATGGAATGCTAGCTTCTTTGGTTTAGTGGCCCCTGGCTATAAGATGGCGCAAGTTGCAGTGGATCATTTGCTGGGTAACAGCAACGCTTTTGAAGGCGCGGATATGAGCGCAAAGCTCAAATTGCTGGGGGTTAAAGTCGGTAGTATTGGTGACGCTAATGGTCGTACTCCAGGCTGCAAAAGTTATGTATATCAAAACGATGATGAATGTATATATAAGAGAATTATCGTTTCTGAAAATGGTAAGCAGCTGTTAGGTGCGGTACTGGTGGGCGATACATCAGACTACGGCAACCTGTTGCAACTCAAACTCAACGATATTGAATTACCAGAGCATCCCGACAGCCTGATTTTGCCTGCTCATGCCGGTGCCGAAACGCCAGCCATGGGGGCCGATTCATTACCTGATACTGCTGTGATTTGTTCTTGTTTTGATGTCACAAAAGGCAAGATTTCCGCAGCGGTTGCCGGTGGGCATCATACCTTGGCCGATATTAAAGCTGTGACGAACGCGGGTACAGGTTGTGGTGGATGTTTACCGCTCATCGGTCAAGTACTGAATGCCGAGTTGGCGAAGTCTGGCATTGAGGTTAACAACCACCTATGCGAACACTTCCATTACTCGCGTCAAGAATTATTCCACCTGATTCGAGTAGAAGGACATCGTACGTTTGCTGAAGTATTGGCGAAACATGGGCAAGGTTATGGCTGTGAAGTGTGCAAACCAGCCATTGGTTCAGTGTTGTCATCATGCTGGGGCGACCATGTTTTGTCCTCAGAGCTCGTATCTTTGCAAGACAGTAACGATAACTTTCTTGGCAACATCCAAAAAGATGGCACTTATTCAGTGATTCCAAGAATGGCCGGTGGTGAAGTCACCCCCAAAGCGTTGGGAGTATTAGCGCAAGTGGCTGCGGATTACGATTTGTATACCAAAATTACAGGAGCGCAGCGTATTGGGTTATTTGGTGCGCAAAAAGACGATTTACCTGAGATTTGGCGCAAGCTCATTAACGCCGGCTATGAAACAGGCCAGGCATACGGTAAGGCGCTCCGTATGGCCAAAACCTGTGTTGGTAGCACTTGGTGTCGCTTTGGTGTGCAAGATAGCGTCAACTTGGGTGTCACACTTGAGAATCGATACAAAGGTATTCGTACTCCTCACAAAATGAAATTTGGTGTGTCGGGTTGCACCCGTGAGTGCGCCGAAGCGCAAGGTAAAGATTTAGGCATTATTGCTACGGATGCCGGTTGGAATATGTATGTAGGTGGCAATGGCGGCATGAAGCCACGTCATGGTGATTTGCTGGCTTCAGATTTAGACGAAGCAACGCTAATTCAATACGTAGACCGGTTCATGATGTTTTATGTCCGTACGGCCGATAAATTACAGCGCACGTCGGTTTGGCTAGAAAACCTAGAAGGGGGGGTGGATTACCTCCGTGAGGTGGTGGTGAACGACAAGCTTGGCATCAACACGCAGCTTGAAGCTGACGTTGCACGACTTGTAAATGAATATCGATGTGAATGGACCGACACCATTAATGATCCGAAACAGTTAAAGCGCTTTACTCACTTCATTAACAGCGATCGTCGAGATGACAACGTGGTATTCGTTCCAGCACGCGAACAACATCGTCCGGCAAGCTTCGCAGAAAAGCATCCACCCATCAAAGGTGACATTCTTCATGTTGCATTGGAGACCGTAGAATGAGCAATTGGCTAACCATTTGTCATGTAGATGACATTCCCGCAGGCACCGGTTTATGTGCGCTTGTGAACGAACAGCAAGTAGCGGTCTTTAGGCCCGATGACTCAGGCTCTGTGTTTGCTATTTCGAACATGGATCCGTTTGCAAATGCCAATGTACTATCGCGCGGCTTAATTGCTCAGCACCAAGATGAGCTATGGGTCGCCAGCCCGCTTAAAAAGCAGCGTTTTAACCTTTCAGATGGCCGTTGTTTAGAAAATTCTGAAATGAGTGTGAAAAGTTACCCCGCTAGAGTGCGCGATGGCAACGTCGAAATTGCCGATTCAGCAGCGCTTTAAGCAACACAATTTATAATGAAAAGGAATCACCAAGAATGTTTGCAGATCCTATTAAAAAGTGTTCCCAAACAGCCGGTCGCATTGTAAAGCTGGCCGACGAAAATCCAATCGGTTTTTGGATTAGCTCTGCGATGGCAGGGGCTTATGTGGGCTTGGGAATCATCTTAATTTTCACACTGGGCAACTTAGTAGACCCGTCTATACGTCCTTTGGTAATGGGGGGCACGTTTGGTATTGCTTTGACCTTGGTGATCATGGCCGGATCAGAATTGTATACCGGGCACACCATGTTTTTAGCTTTCGGGGCTAAAACTGGCGAAATTACATGGTTTGATAATCTCCGTATTTTACCGCAAACGTGGGCTGGTAACTTGTTAGGTTCAGTCATGGTGGCGTTATTATTCTTTTATGCTGGCGGCGGAGCGCTATTGCCTGAAACGAGCAGCCTATTACATAAGGTTGCGCTGGCGAAAACATCGGCGTCTATCGACGTTTTATTGTTCAAAGGAATTTTGTGTAACTGGTTGGTCTGCTTAGCTATTTGGATGTGCCAGCGAGTTGAAGGCACGGGCCGCTTTATTGCGATTTGGTGGTGTTTATTGGCCTTTATCGCCTGTGGTTATGAGCACTCAGTAGCGAACATGACTATTTTTGCATTATCTTGGTTTGGTCAGCATAGTGATGCATATACCTTGTCTGGTATTGGTCACAACTTGCTGTGGGTTTCAATAGGGAACGCGATTTCAGGTGCTGCTTTCATGGGATTGGGTTACTGGTACTCAACACCGAAAGAGCAACGTCCAATGTTTAAACCCACTAAAAACGATAACCTCGATGACACGATCGAGGTCTCTAAAGCCGCCGAGGCTACGCAATAACTCAGGCGTTCAATGCGTCGTTTAAGCCACTGCAAATGCAGTGGCTTTTTTTTGCCTCCAATTCGACACGAATATGATCGTTTTGTGTTGTGTACGCATAAGAGAAAGAGGATTAACTACTGTTAGGTAGAAATATGCGTGCATTCATATTGTCGTTATGTTGCTGGTGTGCATTCCCAGTCTCTGCTGAAGCGAGCCGTTTAGTCGGCAAAGCAGACTTCGACGTGTTGTGGTTTACGGTGTACAACGCTGAATTGTATCACCCGAATGGAGCATTTAAATTCGACAATGTCGAAGGTTCTCGGCTAGAACTTCAATATCAGGTTGATATAACCTCAGAAGAACTCGTTGAAGCGACTATTGATGAATGGCGCAAACTCGGTTTTGTCCAAACCGCGCAGCATAAATCATGGCGCGAACAGTTGCTGAGCATATGGCCCGACATCTCCGAGGGTGACAGGCTCGTGGTGGAAATTAATGCACAAGGTCGGGCTGATTTTTCACATCAATCCCACGGTAAGGCACTGAGCCATATTGGCTCCATCAATTCCAAACAATTCAGCATCGAGTTTCTATCCATTTGGTTAGCCGACCGAGACCAACACACCGAATTTAGAGCCCAATTACTTGGGCAAAAGGAATAACAACAATGAGACACCTATTTGTAATCGCCATCGCATTGTGGGGCTTACTCGGTTGCTCGCAACAGCTATCGGATTACCAAGGTCGTGAAGATGCGTTTGATCTTCGCTCTTACTTTGACGGTGACCTGAAAGCTTGGGGAACCGTCAGCGATCGCAATGGCGTGGTGAAACGCCGCTTTACTGCAACTATTAAGGCGACTTGGCAGGGCGATAAAGGCACGTTAGATGAAGTTTTTGAATTTGATGATGGAGAGCGTCAAACTCGCGTTTGGACACTGACTCGCAGCAACAATGCCTACACAGGAACAGCAGCCGATGTTGAAGGGCAAGCTCAGGGCAGTGTGGTAGGGTTTGCCATGAATTGGAATTACGACTTACAGATCGTAGTCGACGGCGAAAAGTGGACGGTCGGGGTGAACGATTGGCTGTACCAAATAGACAAAAACGTGGTGATGAACGTGGGCGAACTCACCAAGTTTGGCTTCAAAGTAGGGCAGATCACTTTGTTTATGCAAAAACAATGAGTCGCAAAGATTACACCCAATGACACGAGTGTTTATAATCATCGGCATTGGTACTGGTCTTCAGCACGGTTTATCTCGTACACTGGCGGTGGCTTTATTAGGAGAAGTTCAAATCCAATGGAATTAAAACTCAAGCATGAAGCGTATGGTGTTCTGCTCGTCAATTTAGGTACACCCGACGCGCCAACCGCGTCAGCAGTTCGACGGTACCTCAAGCAATTCCTTTCTGATCGCCGTGTGGTTGATGTGCCAAGAGCGATTTGGTGGCCCGTTTTAAATGGCATTATTTTGCCCATTCGCAGCCCCAAAGTTGCAAAAGCTTATGCCTCTATTTGGGAAGAAGATTCACCGTTAAGGTCCATTGGCCAACAACAGGCAGAACAATTAGCTTCTCGACTGATCATGGATCAGGGCTTAGACTGCCCGGTTGAGCTTGCGATGACTTACGGCCAACCCTCCATTCCGGATGGTATTGCCAATTTAATGAATAAAGGCGTGAAGCGCATTGTTGTGCTGCCTTTATATCCGCAATATTCAGCAACCACCACGGGCTCTGTGGCAGATGCCATTGCCAATGCATTACGCGATATTCGCCATATTCCTGAAATCCGCATGGTACCGCATTACTATGACCATCATCAGTACATTAAGGGACTGGCAGGTTCAGTGAAAATGTACTGGGCGCAGCATGGCCAACCCGAAAAGCTCATGATGTCGTTCCATGGCATTCCTCAACGGTATGCGCGTTTGGGCGATCCGTACCCAGATCATTGCGAAGCCACCGCAAAAGCCGTGGCAAAAGAGCTAAATTTGAGAGATGACCAATGGATTCAGACATATCAGTCAAGATTTGGTCGCGAACCTTGGTTACAGCCCTATACTGATAAGACGTTAGAAGCTCTCCCTGACAAAGGTGTTAGGTCGATTGACGTGATTTGCCCTGCATTTGCTTCAGACTGTCTTGAGACACTTGAAGAAATAGCAGAAGAAAACAGAGACATATTCATGGAAGCTGGCGGCCAACAGTATCGTTATATTCCAGCGTTGAATGCTGCTCCTTGCCACGCACGTCTTATGTCCTCACTTGTATCGGAGCAATTAAAAGGATGGTAACTCAACATGGTAGTGAGTGGACTCTATATAGCCCTTCATGGGCTACTGATGATCGCGTTGTCGATTGGCGTCATAAAACTTAGAAGAAAACACCTCATTGGAATCGGCGACGGTGACAATGAGGTGCTCGCCCGCGCTATTCGAGCGCATGCAAACTTTACTGAATACGTTCCCATCAGCTTGATCATGATAGCTGCACTTGATTTCAACGGAGCAAGTGCCCTCACGATTCATATACTTGGTGCCGCACTGTTTGTATCTCGAGCGTTACATGCAATGGCATTGCGCGGTTCAAGTGGTAAATCAAATGGTCGAGTGTTCGGGATGATGGGTACTTTTGTCGTGATCATCGCCAGCAGCGTGATGTTGATGATGCAGTTTTCGTCATGGGTCATGGCTGGCTAAGTTGTCGATACCGCTTTAGGCGTTGTTGAAGGAGCAGGTGAACCTGCTCCTTTTTTATTCGTCGCTTTCTATTCTTACGACTACTGTTGGCTTGGTCAACGAAGCTTAGCCGTGTATTGGAGATGTTCTTGTTGAATTACATAGCATTAAGTTTCTGTTCTAGCAATTCAAGCTCGCTTTGCATTGCGTCAAAGTCATATTCACTCGCATGCGCTTCGAGTTTATTCAGTGCTTGCTCTATCTCTGTCGGATAACTGTACTCGAGCAATGCTTCAATCGTGTCTGTCGCCTCAGCATCAAACTCAGCAATGTAGAGACGCAACTCTGTCAGTTTTGACTTGAGATGCGGAATACCGTCATCGTTTTTAGTGGCCGATGAGGTTTGCGCGGCGCCTAATCGCAATTCAATTTCCTGTCTTACTAGAGTCAATTCGCCTTGGCATTGTGTAAGCTGTGTTTCAATCCGCTCATGGGAATATTCAAAAGAATCCGATTCTGATTGAAGTTTGTGTGAACATGATTCCTCAAGAACTCCTGCAAGTTGTTTCAGTTGAAGTGCGCCAATATTAGCGCTATTGCCTTTGAGGGTGTGGGCCACGCGCATGGCAGTGGTCCAGTCGTTTTCGCCCCATGCCTCCCTAAAACGCTGTTCAAAGTCCTGTTGTCCCACGCTGAATTTCGCCATGAGTTTGAGCAAAAGTGCTTCGTTGCCATTACATGTGCTTAATCCTGCTTTGTGATCTAATACCTGTGAGTTGAATTCACCGGGGAGTGTTTGAGATGTCGTCTGCGGAGTCTCTTCTGCATGGGGAATTGCGTCGAGTGAAGCCTCAATCCATTTTGCCATGGTGACCACCATCAGCTCAAAATCGATCGGTTTGGATATATAGTCATTCATTTGCGCGGCGATAACTTTTTCTCGATCACCACTCATGGCATTGGCTGTCATGGCAATAATTGGAATGTCTTTGTGTTGCTCTCTGATTTTTTGCGTTGCGGTATAACCGTCCATTACAGGCATTTGAATATCCATAAGTACACCGTCATAAGCATGAGCATTCACTCGTTCAACGGCTTCTGCACCATTGTTGGCTAGATCTGCAGAGACACCAATAGAGGCTAATAATTCCATCGCTAAGTCTTGATTCAGTTCATTGTCTTCAACCAATAACACATGTGCACCGTTGAGTTTTTGCTTAGGGGACTGCAATGAATCTTCGGAACGTTCGCGAGTGGAATACAGCGCAATATTTCGACCACTAACACGCACAATTTCGTTAAAGATCGACGAGCCTGAAATTGGTTTTGATAAATAGCTGCTAATACCAGCAGACGATGATTGTTGCCTAAAGCGCTCATGTTCATAGGCCGAGACTATAATGAAATGAATAGGGTGTTGTGGCGGGGCAACTTCGCGAATGGCTGAGCACGTTTGGATGCCGTCCATATCAGGCATATTCCAGTCGACCAATGCAAAGTCAAAGGGGTGGTGGTGTTCGGTCACTATATCAACGGCCTGAGCGCCTGAATGAGCCACTGCTACGCTGCACCCGAAAGACGCCACAATAGATGCCATAATATCCGCAGAGGCCTCGTTATCATCAACAATGATAATATTCATGTCTTTTAACGATTCAGTAGTGCTCTGTTCGTGATGGGCTGAACGTGCTTGGTTGATGTTAAACCAAGCTGTAAATAGAAAGTCAGTTCCTTGACCAACTTCGCTCTCTATCCAGATTCGGCCCTCCATCATTTCTACAAGTTTTCGGCAAATCGTGAGGCCTAATCCGGTGCCCCCATATTTACGAGTTGTGGAGTTGTCGGCTTGGCTAAACGACTTAAATAGTCTTTTCTGTTGTTCCTCTGAAATACCAATACCGCTGTCTTTTACCGAAAATTTTAGTTTTGCTCGTTCAGCCTCCAAAGTCTCGAGCGATACAGAGAATACAATTTGCCCTTTGTCTGTAAACTTAATGGCATTGCTTGCCAGGTTGGTAAAAATTTGACCAAGGCGGAGTGGATCTCCCATTAAGTTCAGGGGAATATTGGAGGCGATATTAACGAGCAGTTCAACGCCTTTCTCTTTTGCTTTCAAGTCAATGAGTTGCAATTGGTTGTCTAGAATATCAGGAATGCTAATGTCCAAAATCTCCATGTTTAGCTTGCCTGCTTCAATTTTTGAAAAGTCTAGAATGTCATTAATGATTCCCAGCAGCGAAGCGGCTGCATGCGACACTTTATTTAAATAACCTTTTGTTTTTCGTGGCGGATCATTCATAAGAGCCAGATGAGTCATGCCAATGATTGCATTCATGGGAGTTCGAATTTCGTGGCTCATATTGGCTAAGAAATCTGATTTCGCTTGGTTGGCTTTATCGGCCTCTTCTTTGGCTAACTCAACTTCCGCAGTGAGCTGCTTAATTGCGCTAATGTCATAGCACCAAACGAGTACTGCGGTATTGCCATTGTATTGCGTGTAGGTGTAGTTCGATAATGCAGTAAACGTGTGGCCGCTTTGGTGCTTAAACTGTATTTCACGGTCTTCAATTTTTCCTTTTTCTTCTAGCTCTGCGTGGGTTTTATCTCGCTCATGCTGATCAACATAAACCTCGTTTACTGCCAGTCGATCAACTTGCTCTAAAGTGGTTCCAAACAGCTCTCGAAATTTAGCATTTGAAAAAACAGAACGCTTGTTTTGTACAATAGCCACTCCGATAGGAGCCGCATTAAGAATGTCATGTAGCATTTGCTCTCGTTCTTTAATCTGCGCCTCTGCATGCTCTTTGGCTCGAACTAAAGCGCGAAGCCTGCGGTTCCATACCGCTACTAACAGAACCACTAAAACAGCGGCAATTCCTATTTGCCATACCAATGCGTAGTTTGTTTTGTCGATAGCAACACTTGGGATCCAACGAGTTACGATTGCATCTTTCTGCTGTTGAGATATTTCGCCCAATGCTTTGGTCACAATAGATTGTAATTCTGGATGGGTCTTTAAGACGTAAAAAGTAGACGCAACGCTTCTATTCATGTCACCAGCGATGATGATGTTTGATAGCCCTTTGGTACGAATTTGGTAATTTAATACCAAAATGGTGTCGACCATGCCGTGGAACTTTCCGGTGGAAACGTTTTGCAGACCCTCGGCGGTGTTTGCAGGATACACCCAATTTACCTGAGGAAAGGCCTCAATAATGAATGGCGTTTGCGATGCGCCTTCAATAATACCGATGGTTTTATTGGCCAACTGAGAACGCAAATTGGTAAACCCTTGCGATTCATTCACAGCAACTGCGATTTCGCTGCGCGTCATTATGTCCGTAGGCCTGTAATCAAGCTCTAAGAGCGCATTGTCAAATGCAGCTGAAGCCATCGGCACCGCTCTACTTTCAATCAACTCGATCGACTCAGACCAATTGTTAACAATCTTTGGCTTGAAGTAGATGCCGGTAGATTTAGAGATGAGTTTAATATAGTCGCCCACAATACCCACGTAATCGCCATGCTGGTCAATTTCTTCGTAGGGCATGGAAGAGGGGTCTATGGCAATTTCCACCACCGGATTATTGGCGATCCAATCTTTTTCTTTGGTGGTTAAATTAAGCAGTACATTTGAAATTTTATTCTTATCGTATTCTTTTTTAATGGCTTCTTGTTCGGCGCTTGAAAGCCGATTAAAACTGGTGAACTCTGGAATATGAACACTGTTAATTTGTTGAGGTGTATTGGCCTCAAAATACAAGTTAATCTCGCCTACTTTTTCTTGGCTGGATTGATTAAAGAAAAAGCTTTCTTTGGACAGCATGGTTAGATGAGAGACATCTAAATGGTCGACTTTGACAAATTTATTGTCGGTCACTTGTAGCCGAACCAATACGTTGCCATGCGCCTCCGATTTGACCTCAAATGCTTTCAAGTTAGAACCGCGCTGAAACTCGCGAAGTATGTAAGCTAGATTGCCGCGGTCGTCATTAAAAATGTAGGGAGCAATGATCGAGGCGATAAGGTTGGCCCGATTGATTTGACGTGTGAAGTCGGTATGGAGGTACAGGTTGGTGAGCTTTTTATGCTCGGGACTGATCGCGAACTTTCGCAATTCAGTGTTAAATTCATCTCGAAGTCCTTTGTCCTTAAATGCAACTGAATAACCCACTGACTGAGAAAAAATAGGATGAATTTCAAAATCTTTAAGTCTCAGCTTTGTTAAGCCTGAATTGTTGATCACCCAGGTTAAAACGTCGGAGCTACCCACCACAACATCTGCCTTACCTTCAAAGAATTCGATGTAGGTTTGCTCTTGTACGGGGTATTCGGAGTATCGCTCAGTATTGACCTTGTCACGGTAGAGCGCTTCATACTCAGCCCCTAAAACTCGATGAGCCCCATCGAAACTCACCACATGATGATTCGCCAAATCTCCAACTGCATCGAGGGTAATGTCGTCAATTTTTCGGGTGACAGCAACATTGTTAAATATCGCAATATTGTCAGAGTAATATAACCCGTCATCCGCTACCGGAATCACACCTGCCGAGAAATCCAAATCAGATGTTTCGTGGAGTATTTGTTGCCCTCTAAAAGTGGGAAGTTGATCGGCTTGCTCAATACGGTACCCAATCCCTTGAAAAACACGCTTAACGATTTCGTACTCAATCCCAATTTCGGAGCTTTGATCATACATGTAAGGCGGGCGAGCGTAGCCAAATGCACCATTCACCGTTTTTTGCGAGGTGGTTTCACGAAGCCAATTTGCGGCAATTTCGTTCTGTTGCTCGATGGTAATCGTTGCCAAGGCCTTATTGATAATAGTGAGCAACAAAGGATGCTTTTTAGTCACACCTATCGATATAGGCAGGTCTATGCGCTCCGGAATAGGCGCATTGTCTTTCACGTTTGACAGCTTTAGTTTGTTCTTAATGTACATTGATGAAGATAGATCAGCGATGGTGCCATAAGCCTTGCCGAGCGATACCGCTCTCAAACACTGAGCGAGCGACTGGTATTTAAGCACGTTGATATTGGGGTAATTACTGGTAAGCCAATTTTCCACCTGGAAGCCTGAAACCACCGCAATGGTTTTACCGTTTAGATTGCGCATATCAGAAAATATTGGCGCATTGTCATTGGTGAATAAGTACTCGGAATGCTCGATATAGCTGTCGGAAAAATTAATAAAGTCAGTTTTCATTTTATCGGGGTAGATCATAGCAACCAGATCGATGTTTTTGTCGATAACACCCTGCATGGTTTTTTGCCACGACAACCCCAGTTGATACTCAAATTTGATGCCCGTTATGTTAGACACAAGGTTAAGATAGTCTCTGGCAATTCCATCGAATTCGCCAGTATCGTCTATGAAGGAATATGGATATAAATTGGGGTCGGGCGCGATTAGCAAAACTGGGTTGTTGCTAATCCATGTCAACTCTTGTTCGGTCAATTCAGTAGACTCTGTTGCTGACCAACTTGTATTGCTAAAAGTGGCTACAACAAAACTAACAATACATAAAATGGCGTAGATAGCTCTAATCATTTGAACTCTTATTGGTAAGACTCTTGAACATTACGATAAGCGGCAACGCAGCACTTATCATGAGGTTAGTTCAAATTTAAACTGGGTGAGCAGGGGAGGTTTATTACCAAGCTTTGCGCGCTTAAAACGTGTGGTTGATCACTTAGAAAACGACTGTGTTGTGTTCAATCTTGGGGTTGAACTCATCGAAACGATTGAGCGCAAGGGAGACGCGGGTGTCGAACACGAGTGTGAGCGTGTAATACGCTGGCAGATCTGCCAAAAAACAGCTTTGCTGCCTTCACACCTGTCTGGGTGTGGTTCCGTTTATGGCACAAGCTGAGCCAGAGCGAGCTTGGTCATATACCCAATCGGGTTTCGCGCGTTACGTTAAACATTAAGCCCAAAAATAAAGTGACTGTTTGATGGGTGATGAACGGAAGTTGCGCTAGCTAGATTCCTTTTATTCTTTAACATTATGAAAATAAAGTATTTATTCTTGTTGTAACGATTTCTGAACAGGCCTTTTTTGTGTTGCTGTAAATTTAACTGTTTATTGATACAGTAATTAGCATGTTCTAATGTAAGGTGGTATACAAAAGGGGAGTCGTTGAATTTTTCGCAAAATGTGGATAATGTGAGTTAATCGAAGGGATTCAGGCCGTTACACCTCCATTTCGCAGGACGCGAAAGTCATGATAGGTCTACACTGTCCGAAAACCCCCCAAATATCCATTAAGGTATACATGTCTACCTTATGTACATTATGTATACATGTGGATCTACTAAGCGTTAGTTCAACCGGGTTTGGCTTTGTTGTTGAGCTTTGAGTGTCATCACTTTCGCACTCAGCAGTTTAAAGTTTTATGAGCTAGAGCATTGCTTGTTGCAGCGATGGTTGTTTACAGTATCGGTATCGACTTCGGTTCATTACCATCATGTCTGCGGTAAACACGTTTCTGGTGGTTGTTTTGAGCTTCGGTCATTTGGCAGGGAAAGCTGAATAGGTTGGCAACATGGAACGTTCATTTGTTGTTTTGAATCCTTCCTAAAAATCCGTCTTTCTCACTTTTTAGTCGTCGTTTGGTGCCCAGTCACGCAGCCTAAAGCTGTTTGAGTTTTTGTGGTCAAACTAACAAACCAATCAAGCAGGACAAAAAACTGTTTGCTCGGTTTCGCTTCGCTACACAAGGTAGCAAACAATTTTTAGCCTCTTATTTGGGGCGTTAGTTCAACCGGGTTTGGCTTTGTTGTTGAGCTTTGAGTGTCATCACTTTCGCACTCAGCAATTTAAGGTTTTATGAGGTCAATCATTGCTTGTTGCAGCGGTGGTTGTTTACAGTATCGGTATCGACTTCGGTTCATTACCATCATGTCTGCGGTAAACACGTTTCTGGTGGTTGTTTTGAGCTTCGGTCATTTGGCAGGGAAAGCTGAATAGGTTTGCAACATGGAGCGTTCATTTGTTGTTTTGAATCCTTCCTAAAAATCCGTCTTTCCCACTTTTTCGTCGTCGTTTGGTACCCAGTCACGCAGCCTAAAGCTGTTTGAGTTTTTGTGGTCAAACTAACAAACCAATCAAGCAGGACAAAAAACTGTTTGCTCGGTTTCGCTTCGCTACACAAGTTAGCAAACAATTTTTAGCCTCTTATTTGGGGCGTTATATTTGCCTTTTATTCTATGATGATAGGTTTAATACCTAAGACCCTAAATCGCTTAGTAAAATCCATATATATAGTATCTTTTATTTTTGTAAAGCTATGGTCAATATAAACACCATCAACCTTACGCCCACGAATACGCATAAAATCACTAATAACAATTATGTTTTCATCACCATTTCTGAATGAAACATTAGTGACTTGTTTCCAATCTGTATTTACTTTTATAAAATTTATTGCGTTTTTAAGATTTTCAGCAACATAAAAAACACTTTTCATTTGCTTCTACTCCTGTGTTTAAGGCAAACATAACAATAAAATAAACGGGACGTACGCCCGTTATTTAAAAGGTTAGTTCAACCGGGTTTGGCTTTGTTGTTGAGCTTTGAGTGTCATCACTTTCGCACTCAGCAGTTTAAGGTTTTATGAGCTAGAGCATTGCTTGTTGCAGCGATGGTTGTTTACAGTATCGGTATCGACTTCGGTTCATTACCATCATGTCTGCGGTAAACACGTTTCTGGTGGTTGTTTTGAGCATGGGTCATTTGGCAGGGAAAGCTGAATAGGTTGGTAACATGGAACGTTCATTTGTTGTTTTGAATCCTTCCTAAAAATCCGTCTTTCCCACTTTTTCGTCGTCGTTTGGTGCCCAGTCACGCAGCCTAAAGCTGTTTGAGTTTTTGTGGTCAAACTAACAAACCAATCAAGCAGGACAAAAAACTGTTTGCTCGGTTTCGCTTCGCTACACAAGGTAGCAAACAATTTTTAGCCTCTTATTTGGGGCGTTAGCACTCATATGGAAATTGCATGTCATCTCTAATCTTTTACACAGATAAAGAACAAGTCTTAGTTGCAACAGACACTTTGGGGGTTTCAAGTAATGGGAAACCATTTATGTTTTCATCCAAAGCGCTATATATCCCTCATCTTAGAGCAATAATTGCGGGCACTGGAACTGGTGGTTTTTCTAATGAATGGGCTATGTATGTAACAAATAGAATGGTTGTAAAAGGTCTGCATAATTTAGATTACCACACACCAAATAATCTGAGGGAGCTTTGGGAAGAATATAAAACTCGACAATCACTACCAGCAGATTTTACAACAACCTTATATCAATTTGGGTTTTCTGAAGAAACTAATGAAGTTGTAAGTTTTGCTTACCGTTCTACAAATAACTTTGTATCAGAATCTCTAGGGTATGGAACGGCTGTAAAGCCAGAATGCACCGTTCAAGAAGGTGATTTATTGAAACTAATTCCAAGCATGATGCAAGAGCAACGAGAAATACAATCGCAAGAAACACCAGAAAATAGAATTTATATTGGTGGTGAAATATATGCTCAACACTTAACCAAAAATGGCTGTAATATATTTAAACTTGGTGAATTTCCAGACTTCAAAGAGCAAGAATCAGAGGTCTTTTCCAACTATAGCGAAAATAAGTGCTAACAAGTCGTTTAAAAGGACAAAAAACAGTTGGCTTTTGCTCCTTCGTCACTAATTTTAGCCAACAGTTTTTTGCCTCTTAACGTGGGGTTAGTTCAACCGGGTTTGGCTTTGTTGTTGAGCTTTGAGTGTCATCACTTTCGCACTCAGCAGTTTAAGGTTTTATGAGCTAGAGCATTGCTTGTTGCAGCGGTGGTTGTTTACAGTATCGGTATCGACTTCGGTTCATTACCATCATGTCTGCGGTAAACACGTTTCTGGTGGTTGTTTTGAGCATGGGTCATTTGGCAGGGAAAGCTGAATAGGTTGGCAACATGGAGCGTTCATTTGTTGTTTTGAATCCTTCCTAAAAATCCGTCTTTCCCACTTTTTCGTCGTCGTTTGGTACCCAGTCACGCAGCCTAAAGCTGTTTGAGTTTTTGTGGTCAAACTAACAAACCAATCAAGCAGGACAAAAAACTGTTTGCTCGGTTTCGCTTCGCTACACATTTTAGCAAACAATTTTTAGCCTCTTATTTGGGGCGTTAGGGCTCTAGGAGGTACTGTGGATTATCTGATACCAGAGGAATTACCATTTGAGTTTCTCAAATCTATAAATATCTTAAATGTTGAACGAGTTCCAATAGAAATTGGTGAAAATAGTAGCAAGTTAGATTGCTACAATAACGTAAAGAATTACGTGAAGTTGTTCGGAGGTGAAATAAAATTTGGCTGGTCGTTCTCACAGCTTGGCAATATTGCGTTAAAACTAAATGCGCATGCTGTAGTAGAGCTTCCTGATGGTTCATTAAAATGTGTCACACCTTCAGAGCATGATATTGTTGAAATCAATTTTTCAGTTGATAATTCTATCGCTTCGTTGATAGTAAACAATAGACTTCCAAATCGAGTATTTGCAATGGTTGCTGATAAGGTTGTAGAAGCGTTCGTCAAGCTAGAAAATCTAGATAGTAAAATGCGACTGGAAGGTAATCAGTTTGCTAGAGCCTATATTGCTGATCAAAAATATCAACTTTCAAATGATTTAATAAAGGCTTTCAATATTTATCAGTAGAAAAGCCCTAACAAGGCAATTAAACGGAACTAAAACAGTGGGTTACGTTTCGCTTCGCTCCACATTATAACCCACAGTTTTAGTCCGCTTATTGCGGTGTTAGTTCAACCGGGTTTGGCTTTGTTGTTGAGCTTTGAGTGTCATCACTTTCGCACTCAGCAATTTAAGGTTTTATGAGGTCAATCATTGCTTGTTGCAGCGGTGGTTGTTTACAGTATCGGTATCGACTTCGGTTCATTACCATCATGTCTGCGGTAAACACGTTTCTGGTGGTTGTTTTGAGCATGGGTCATTTGGCAGGGAAAGCTGAATAGGTTGGTAACATGGAACGTTCATTTGTTGTTTTGAATCCTTCCTAAAAATCCGTCTTTCCCACTTTTTAGTCGTCGTTTGGTGCCCAGTCACGCAGCCTAAAGCTGTTTGAGTTTTTGTGGTCAAACTAACAAACCAATCAAGCAGGACAAAAAACTGTTTGCTCGGTTTCGCTTCGCTACACAAGGTAGCAAACAATTTTTAGCCTCTTATTTGGGGCGTTATATGAATAAAATGTTGGGGCGTTATATGAATAAAATGAAATACTTAACGATAATCACTCTTTTAATGTTTGGCTCCATTTTCTCACCAGTAAGCGCTGGAGATTGGGAACAGGAAGTTGTTCCTGAGCGTTGCACTGTAGCTTTGAAGCAGGGCTTTTATTTGAATGATGTTGACTATGTTCCAGCATCTTTATCTATTGGTATAGTTTCTTCGAAACACCCCATGACTGACTTCATGAAGAAATTAGATCTTACACCTAATGAATATCACCTTCTCCTTCAGGTTACTGAAATTTTTGAGCGATTAGGGGGTATTAATAAGTCGGATTATGTTAATCACCCTTTAATCGTTAAAGTAGGTGATACTACCTTGAAATCCATACCATCTGGGCATGGTTCGATGTTCTTCCTCTCTGGCTTGAAGGTGGATGAAATCATGCAGCAACTCTCAGCAGGCCAGCATCTTGCTTTTTCAATAACTGAAAGTAAGTCTGGACGACAAGCTTTACATCAGATTGATGGTGTCGGATTTAGAGAAAAATATGATGTTTTGAAAGGTTGTTTTGAGAAATTCATATAACAAGCGCATCAAGTCGCCGCTGAAAAGCGCGGCTGGGACACCAAAACTACGCGGCGATTTAATTTGGTGCTTCGCCCAATTTTAACCAAATCGCCACTACGTTTCGGTGCCCCTTATGCGGGCGTTAGTTCAACCGGGTTTGGCTTTGTTGTTGAGCTTTGAGTGTCATCACTTTCGCATTCAGCAGTTTAAGGTTTTATGAGCTAGAGCATTGCTTGTTGCTGCGGTGGTTGTTTACAGTATCGG